>NZ_QSUR01000040.1:0-51572 GCF_003439055.1 Bacteroides sp. OM05-10AA | reverse complement strand
GCGAAAGTAGGAAGAAAACTACTTCGTTTTCCTCCTACTCGATTTTAGGGACTTCCCCGTCTAATAGAATAGTTGTAACCATTGAAACAGCTGTTGCGATTGAAGATGAATTGAATATTATTGTATGTAAAAAGAAAGGGGAAACGCTGATAACAGCGAATCCCCTTTTTTATTGATAACTTCCTTCCTTTTTACTCGGCAGTCAGCTCAATTACGCGGCTGAAAGCCTGATTTGTTGTGAAAGCATTGATTCCCACTTTCATCAGATAATCTCCTGAATAAGTTTTCTCATTGGCAGCCAGATTCGATTTGGAATTCGGCATCAGGTTGATTTCTTTCACCTTATACATTTTCTTCGCATCCAGTCCCTGAAGTTTTACCGGGAGCAGTTTCTCACCGAAACGTGGGTGGATATCGTAGGTATAAAGCACAGCTTTGTTCTTATCCGGTGAGGCATACATGAGAGACATGTGATTGCCATCGTAGGGAGAAACCAATCTGTATTGATCGCCGTCCAGAATCACTTTTTTCAGACGCGTCCAGTTGGCAACTGCGTTCTGGCAATAAGTCTGTTCGTCTGCATTCAGTTCCTTCAGTCCGAGGTCAAAGCCCAGTTTGCACATACTTGCCACATCCGTACGGAACTTCACGCTCGTCTTCTTGTTCCAGCTGGTTACGTGTGCACACATGGCTTTTGCCGGGAAGATTTGTGAGAATCCCCACTGGATAAACAGACGTTCTATCGGGTCTGTGTTGTCGCTGCACCAGAATTCTGTGTAATATTTCAGAGCTTCGTAGTCGCAACGGGCGCCACCGCCGGAGCAGAGCATCATTGGCACGTTCGGATATTTATCTTTGATACGTTTCAATACATTGTATATACCACGTACATGGTCGATATAAAGCTGTCCCTGTTTATTTTTTAAATATGGAGAATAAACATTTGTAATTGGAGAGTTACAGTCCCATTTAAAGAAAGCCACTTCCGGATTCTCTGTCAGGATCTTATCCACTACACCATATACAAAGTCCTGTACTTTCGGATTGCTAAGATCGAGTACCAGCTGATTACGGTAATAATATGTTTCGCGGTTAGGCAGTTGGATAGCCCAGTCGGGATGCTTTTCGAACAACTCACTTTTAGGGTTAATCATTTCCGGTTCAATCCAGATACCAAATTTCACTCCGGCTTCTTTGGCAGACTGTACAAGGGCAGGAATACCGCCCGGCAGTTTGGATCTCATCACTTCCCAGTCACCCAGTCCGGCATTGTCACTGTTGCGTGGATGCTTGTTGCCAAACCAGCCGTCATCCAGCAGGAACATATCTACACCAAGGTGTTTAGCTTCCTTCATCAGTTCGGCAAGCAGTTCCTCATTGAATTTGAAGTAAGTATTCTCCCAGTTGTTTAATAAAGTCATACGATCCCCTTGTCCGTCTTTCAGCTGATAGTTGCGTGCCCATGCGTGAAGGTTGCGGCTGGCTTCGCCCGTACCGTTGTTGCTGAAAGTAAAGATGAATTCAGGAGTTGTAAACACTTCATTCGGCTTCAGTTCATAATCAGATGCATAAGGATTGATGGCGGGGATTACACGGAGATTACCTACGTTGTCCACTTCGAAAGTGAACTGGAAGTTTCCTGTCCATCCGATAGTACCTAGCATGGCACGTCCCTGCGCTTCCTGTGCCGGTTGTTCAAAACCAAGCTCAAAGAACGGGTGGGTGTGCATGGCAGCACGGCTTCCCAGTTTGGTGTCGATCACCTTTTTACCGAACAACAGAGGTTGTGTGCTCATTTGTGCTTCTTTTGCCCAATCGCTGCTGAATTCTGTCAGGTAATATTCGTTTCCGGAGAAATAAAGCATGGTGGAAGCATAACGCCATAAGGTCACAGGCTTCTTTTCAGCATGTTTGATTTCGCTCCACGTCTTGATGACGTTTTCTTTCGGATAAGCGATGTAATGCAGTGTGACTTCTACCGGATACTGATTATCTTTTAGTTGAATGATCGTTTCCGTTCCGCCCGCCACTGCCTTCTGCTCGGAGGATATATAGCGGAGAATCGTACTCGGGTTCCCGTCATTGTGCGTGATAGCTACAGCCGGTTCAAAATAATCTTCGGCGCCGGAGCCCGGATATACTTCCCATCCTCGGGTGGATACGCTACCGTCACTTCCTCCTTTTACGTAAGGAGAAAAGTTGTTGATGTCTTTCTCGTTCAGTAACTTATCGCCCAGATAAGCCTGATAGAGTCGTCCGTTAGGAGCTACTTGGAGAATTAAGTCTGTGTTGTCCGTTGCGATGCGGATAACGTTCTTTTCCTGGGCGTCCACTTGCGCCAGGGTAAACAATGCCATAAGTAATACGAAAAGTTTCTTCATGGTTTTTTAATAATTAATTAGGTATTAGTTAGTTTGTGGGCATAGAATGCCGCAAAGATAATTATAATTCGTCAGGAATGAACTAGAATTTAATGCTTGCGCTAAATTCTACGGTAAATGGGCGTAAATAATTTCCACTCATATAGTTGCCGGCATACTGGGCAGTTTCTTCTTTGGTAATCAGTTCCGAACCGTTGATGGTTCCGCTGGCCCCTTTCTGATTCAGGAAGTTGATGACTGTTGCCCCTAAAGAAAGATGCTTGTTTACGTTCCAGTTGATCCCCCCGAAAGTTTCCCAGCGACCGTTGAAATAAAGGGCTTCCTGGAGATTGGCGTAAGTCTTGCCGAAATAGCGGAAACTAAGCCAAAGGCGTAAGTCCTTCGTGATATTATAGCTTGGGTCGAGTTCGACAAGAATCTGCGGAATCTCTTTTACAATCATCCCATTGGCGTTGACAGACATTTCCGAACCATCGTTGAATGTGACGCTTGCATTATAGTTCTTGTAAACAGGTTTCTGATACGTGAACAGAGCGTGCAGGTGAAAACCTTTGAACGGGTCGATTTCGGCAGATGTGGTCCATCCCAGTGTTTTGATATTATAAATAAGCAATACGGTCTTTCCTTCTTCCGTTCCCGGTTTCGTCAGGTTTTGCTGGTCAATATTATTGGATTTGGAGATATAGGTAACCATAGAGGTGAGGTTGATCCACTTGTTCTTGTAGAACAAACCGCCACGGATTAACGGTATGGTGACACGTTTGTATTGCTCTTCCGTAGGACCTGTTCCGGCATATTCGTTGATACGTGGGAAGCGGGTGGCTACTGTTCCGTCGGCAGTCAGGCCGAATTGCCCGGTTACGTTGTAAGTGGCGCGGAGCGTGGCGGCATAGTTCAGTTTATCCTTTACCACTTTGGCGGGATGAATGCTGCGTTGTGTGGCAATGATATTTCCTGTTTCTTCCTCTTTGCTATAAGTGGTAAAGTCGCCGATGTGGAAACCCGGGAAACGGGAAGCGGATATTTGATCGGCACTCATCCGGTAATATTCCAGGCGTCCGCCATAATAGATATTGAATTGGGGAGTTACTTGCCAGTTGTCTGTAAAGTAAAGGGCGAGTTTGTTCTCATATCCCTTTGTATATTCGGGACTAAGTTCGTTGTACCCGTATGTCTGTACGCGCTGACCAGTCAGAGTGGGGTCCAGGGAACTTGTAGTTGTGGAAGTCAGCAACTGTGGATAGTTCTGTACGGTGGCCATCCATTGCAGAGAAGAGGAATAATAATCAAGATGGTAATACCATTCGTTCACTCCCAGACGCAGATCATGGTTGCCAAAGGTCTTGTTCAACTCGGAAGTGATTAGGAAGTTTTTCACTTTGCCTACGTGCAACCAGGTGCGGCGACCTTCTGCCAGTCCCTCATACGGATCACCGTTTGATAACGTAAAACCATCGTTGGCGGTTACTTCGCTGATGGTGCTGCCTCCGAAGTCGACATAGTTGGCACGTGGAGCATCCATATATTTCAGATTGAATTTCCATAGCAGATCGTTCCTGAAACGATAATCGGAGATTAATGCAATCTCATTGGCACGGTTTTCAGAACCATTGCCCAAGTTCCATGTTTTCATCTTTCCGTCTCTTACGTCCATGTATGGGAAAGAACCGCTCTGCGGAACATAAGAATTTGTTCCCAATTTGAAACCGTCTATCTCTTTAACCGAGCCGTCGCCGACATAGATAAAAGGAGCTGCATTGGCATAGCTGGCCGGATTTTCACTGCGGGAATGTTTGTAGAGCAAAGATATTTTGCCGCGTCCGTTGTTGAAGAGACGTGTCAGGCCGGCATGATAAATTTCTGTGCGGTCTGCATAGTTCGTAAATTTCAGGTCGAAACTTCCCGGGTCGAAGTTCTGGTAGATGCTTGCCGTGTAAAGCCATTGGTCATTGATGGCTCCTGAAACATTGAAATCGAAGTTCTGCATACCGAAATGATTGGTGCGGTAGTTTAATATACCTTGGAAATCCTTTTGCCCCAGTTTGCTGAATGAGTTGACGGAGTAAGCAATATTACCGGTCGTTATGGCCGACTCGGAAGGAGATAAAAGTCCTACTTCTCCCAGGCTGCTGTCGCTACGCCAATGGGCGGCAAGTTTGTGAACGGTAGAGGAATATACGGCAGGAAGTCCATTCTCATAGACATTAACGTCCTCGCTGGGAAGTCCGATTTGAATTTCGCGGGGTTTGTTGGCATCAGAAGCATTCAGCATCACATTGCGTTCGCCTTCTTCTGATTCTTTTTTAGTAGAGTTGGCAGGAATCGTATCCTGCTTCATTTCGATTCGGTTCGTCTTTTTCTTGTTCACCTGAATGTTCGCTGCATTCCCGTTGGAAGGAATCAGTTGCAACAGGGTTGCTAGAGTAAGGCAACTAAAGGTTACTTTTTTCATCACTTGTATTCATTTAAAGATTTGGAAGTTCACATCGGTTGTGTCATTTTGACGAAGGCAAAGATAGGAGGAGGAGAAACAAGTGGCTATACTCTTTTTTGTCAAGATGTGCAAGAAATGTTTCAAGTGTGCGATAGCCCTTTGCAGTGCGACATTTATTGCCATCCGTGCAACAAATGTTTCATCCTTCCTATGCATTTAGCGTAAAAAAAACTATATTTGTCGCTATCTAATATCTGTGTATGAAAAGGAAATTGCTGCTTTTTCTCCTTTCTATTTGTTTTTTCCTTCCGGATTTTGCCGCGACGGGACAGTATAACTTTATCCGTGTAGATGGAGGAAGCGGTCTTTCGAACAGTCATGTCAAGTCCATTATTCAAGATAGTTACGGTTTTATCTGGCTGGGTACGCGCAACGGTCTTAATCGTTATGACGGCGTGTCGATGAAGCTTTATAACTGCTATGACGAAACTTTGCAGCATGGCAATCAGGTCATATCCGCTCTTTTTGAGGATAATCACCGTCAATTATGGGTAGGTACGGATGATGGTGTTTATATTCAGGAGCTTGCTACCGGGAAGTTTTCGTTCTTTGATGCCCGCACAGAGAACGGAGAACAAATCAGATACAACTGGATTGAAGATATTCTGGCAGATCATTCGGGAAATATCTGGGTGAATGCGCCGAATCAGGGAGTTTTCCGCTATCAGGTGGAGACGGGTAAACTGTTCCGCTATATTCCCTGTCCCAGTAAGGATAAAAGCAAGGACTTTCCGCAGTCTATCTGCGTAGATAAAGAAGGTACGGTCTGGGTGGGTACGTATGGAGCGGGAATCTACCGTTACAGTCCGGAGCAGGATAAGTTTGTGCCCTATGCAACAGAAGCACTTAAAGGGGATTTCATCTTTACTCTGTGTGATTATGGCGATGAGCTGATTGTCGGAGTGCATGAAGAGGAACTGAAACGGTTCAACAAAAAGACCGGAGAAGTGAGTATATTCCCTGCACCCGAAGTACATCGAAAAATTATCCGCTACGCTGTTTGCTTCGGAGACGAGCTGTGGGTGGGTACGCAGAATGGCGTTTATGTGATTAATGAGAAACACAACAGTGTGCAACATATTCCTGCCGATGCCGGAGGAAAGTATGGGCTTGGAGATGCTATCGTCGATAAGATTTATCGTGATCGTGAAGGGGGAACCTGGATCTGTACGCAATTTGGAGGGGCCAGCTATCTGCCTGTACGTACGCTCGATTTTTCGGTTTATCTTCCGGGAGCGCCCGGTACAGTCAGCGGACGACGCATCAGTGAATTGGCGGAAGGAAAAGACGGAGTGGTGTGGGTCAGTACGCAGGATGGCGGTGTTTGCTACTGGAATCCGGGAACACAGACTTTCACTAAAATTCCCCAGTCGCCTGACCGTCAGAATGTATTAAGCCTGTTCGCTTCGGATGATTTGGTTGGTGCAGGTTACTTTAAAGGGGGCATCGACCTGATTGTTTCTCAAGATCAGGTTCAGACGTTCTATCCCGCACAACTTGGTATCAGTGAAGGTTCCGTGTTTGCCCTTTACCGCGATCGTGGGGGAGCAATCTGGTTGGGTGATGGCTGGAACATCTTTCGTTCGGCCGACAAAGGACGGACTTTTGAGAAAATGGAGCAATTCGGGTATGCTTATATGCGTGATATTCTCGAAGATAAATCCGGTAATATATGGGTGGCAACGATGGGCAGTGGAATATTCCGGTATCATCCGCAGACAAATCAGATGGTCAGCTATAAATGTATGCCGGAGGACAGCACTTCTATCGGAACAAATGAAGTGACAGGTATTTCGGAGGATAGTAAAGGCTTTATCTGGTTTTCTACAGACCGGGGTGGATTGTTGCGTTTTAACCCCGAAACCGGAAGATTCCGGACATACACCAAAGCAAACGGGCTTCCGGACAACGTAACATATAAAGTCGTGGAAGACCGGCAACATCGTATCTGGTTCGGAACAGACCGTGGTCTGGTTTGTCTTCATCCGGAAACAGACAGCCTGCAAGTTTTCAACCGAAATGACGGGTTACCTGATAACCAGTTTAACTATAAATCGGCCTTGGCTGCCTCTGATGGTACTATTTGGATGGGAACTATCAATGGATTGGTCTCTTTTAATCCACAAATTGTCCACCCGAATACTTTTGTGCCTCCAGTCTATATCACCGGAATGTACGTGCAGGGACGTGAAACTCCTTTCACGGCGGATGGTGTGCAACTGCCTTACCGTTCTAACGTCAGCTTTGATTTTGTTGCTTTAAGTTATACCTCACCAAGTGCAAATCGTTATGCCTACAAAATGGAAGGGATAGATAATGACTGGAACTATACATCTGATGTGCATACAGCGTCTTATGCCCAGCTCCCGCCGGGAGACTACCTGTTCCGTGTGCGGGGTAGTAATAATAATGGTGTCTGGAATCAGGAAGAAGCTACTTTATCAGTGCGTATTCTTCCACCTTGGTGGCGTACAGTGTGGGCTTACCTTATCTATATCATTGTAGTGTCCGGCAGTTTTATCTTGACTCTTCGCGCCTATCGCCGCCGGGAAGTACAAAAGATCCGTGAGCAGCAATTATTGGCAGAACTGGCGCGTGAGCGTGAATCCCATCGTACGCATGAGATGTTTATTAATCAGATCACTTACGGAGCTTGTACTCCGCAAGGGGGTGCGATGTCACGGGCTGATGAACAACTGATGTCCCAACTGATAGCCAAAGTGCGTGAGAATCTTTCCGACGCCAATTATAATGTGGAAGCATTGGCTGCAGCCATGAATATGTCCCGCTCCAGCCTGCATCGTAAGATTAAGGCGCTGACCGATCTTTCTTCACTCGACTTTATCCGTATCATCCGATTAAAACGTGCGGCAGAGCTATTGCAGGAGGGAGAATTGCGCATCAACGAAATCTCTGACAGAGTAGGTTTCCAGTCGCCTTCTTACTTCGCAAAGATATTTCAGAAGCAATTCGGAGTTACTCCTACAGAGTTTGCCCAACAAAATAAGCAGAGAATGGCAGAGGATTAGTAACTATAGACTATTATTCGTTATTTTATCATGGGGTGGTGAACAGGTTTTAGCTCCTTTCCGGTACAGAAATGAGCCGAAATATAATCTCTTAATAATCTACTATAGAATTAAAAAGTAAAAAATTGCTGTCACCTGTCACATGTTTGTATTTAAACATCTGACAGTGAATGAGTAGTGGCGTGACGGCAGCATGTGACAGCACAGTGACAGCACTTTTGCTGTCACCTCTTCTCACTCCTTCTTTTAGAAGCAAGTTCCAAGCAAGTTTCCTTTGTTTGAAACTAAAGTTTCAACAAAGAGAAACTAGAGTTTCCAGCCTTGAAACTAATGGTTTCAAGCAATTGGAACTAGAGTTTCAAGCTTATGGAACTAAAGTTCCATCCCATGAAACCAATGGTTTGAAGGTATGAAACGAATGTTTTTCCTATGGTTAAAAAATATGAAGCTATGCAGGTTGTGATTTTCAAGAAACAGAAAAGGAAGAGAAGAAAGAATCGTGGGAGAACATGTGACAGCAAAAGTACTGTCACTGTGCTGTCACATGCTGCCGTCACACCACTACTCATTCATTGTCAGAAGTTTAAATACAAATATGTGACAGATGACAGCAAATTTTCACTTTTTAATTCTCTAGTAGATGCTCGCTGGGATTATATTTCAGCTTATTTTTTTATGACTTGACTTATTTCAAAACCGTATAGAAATGAGGGAATGAAGTAAATAACTACAGTGTGTCCATTTTGTTTAAAGAGATGTATAAAAGATAGAATAATTCAGCTTTATAAATTCTTTCTTTTTTACTTGCTTATTTCATTTGATTTCCATACTTTTAGCCTCCGTAAACCCTTTAAAAATTGATCCTATGGACAACATTCTTTTCTGGCTGGTTCCAGTCGCTTCCGTGTTAGCCCTCTGCTTTGCTTATTACTTTCATAAGCAAATGATGAAAGAGAGCGAAGGTACACCCCAAATGATAAAGATAGCTGCTGCTGTGCGCAAAGGAGCTATGTCTTATCTGAAACAGCAATACAAAATAGTAGGCTGGGTATTCTTGGGGTTGGTTATTTTGTTTTCAATTATGGCCTATGGCTTTCATGTACAGAACGCATGGGTTCCCATTGCTTTTCTTACAGGCGGATTTTTCTCCGGGCTTTCCGGATTTTTAGGGATGAAGACGGCGACTTATGCGTCGGCTCGTACCGCTAATGCCGCCCGTAATTCTCTGAATGCAGGGTTGAGGATTGCTTTCCGAAGCGGCGCGGTGATGGGATTAGTTGTAGTTGGTCTGGGATTGCTCGATATATCTTTCTGGTATCTGTTGTTGAACGCAGTGATTCCTGCTGATGCGCTGACACCTACTCATAAACTCTGTGTGATTACTACTACCATGCTGACTTTCGGTATGGGTGCTTCTACACAAGCACTCTTTGCCCGTGTAGGTGGCGGTATCTATACGAAGGCAGCCGATGTTGGAGCCGACTTGGTAGGTAAAGTAGAAGCCGGAATTCCGGAAGATGACCCTCGTAATCCTGCTACTATTGCCGATAATGTAGGTGACAATGTAGGTGACGTGGCCGGTATGGGAGCCGACTTATATGAATCTTACTGTGGATCGATTCTGGCAACAGCTGCGCTGGGTGCTGCTGCTTTTATCCATTCGGCAGATACGGTGATGCAATTCAAGGCAGTTATTGCTCCGATGTTGATTGCAGCTGTTGGCATTATCCTTTCTATTATAGGGATATTCGCTGTCCGTACTAAAGAGAATGCGACCATGAAAGACTTGCTCGGTTCATTGGCTTTCGGTACGAACCTTAGTTCCGTGCTTATTGTTGCAGCTACATTCTTAATCCTGTGGCTCTTGCAACTAGATAACTGGATTTGGATTTCTTGTGCCGTAGTAGTCGGACTGGTAGTAGGTATTATCATCGGACGTTCTACGGAATATTATACTTCTCAATCTTATCGTCCTACCCAGAAACTAAGTGAAAGCGGTAAGACTGGCCCTGCTACCGTCATTATTTCCGGTATTGGTTTGGGTATGCTTTCTACAGCTATTCCTGTAGTTGCAGTAGTGATTGGTATCATTGCTTCCTATCTGTTGGCTTCCGCAGGTGATTTCGGTAATGTAGGCATGGGATTGTATGGCATCGGTATTGCAGCTGTTGGTATGCTTTCTACCTTAGGTATCACATTGGCAACGGATGCTTACGGTCCGATTGCGGATAATGCGGGAGGTAATGCGGAAATGTCCGGCCTGGGTGCTGAAGTTCGCAAACGTACTGATGCGCTCGATTCATTGGGTAACACAACTGCCGCCACGGGAAAAGGTTTTGCAATCGGTTCCGCTGCACTGACAGGTCTGGCTTTGCTGGCTTCTTATATTGAAGAAATCCGAATCGGTCTGACACGTCTTGGTAATGTGGACCTGACTTTTGCAGATGGAAGTTCTATCAGCGTAGCAAATGCCACTTTTATCGACTTCATGGATTATTACGAAGTACACTTGATGAATCCGAAAGTACTTTCGGGCATGTTCCTCGGTTCAATGATGGCTTTCCTGTTTTGTGGTTTGACAATGAATGCAGTAGGGCGTGCGGCAGGACACATGGTTGACGAAGTGCGCCGCCAGTTCCGTGACATAAAGGGTATTCTGACCGGAGAAGCCGAGCCGGATTACGAACGTTGTGTTGAAATATCGACAAAGGGTGCGCAGCGTGAGATGGTTATTCCTTCCTTGATTGCTATTGTTGCTCCGATTCTTACAGGATTTATCTTTGGTGTTCCCGGCGTACTCGGTCTGCTGATTGGTGGCTTGAGTAGTGGTTTCGTGTTGGCTATCTTTATGGCTAACGCCGGAGGTGCATGGGATAACGCAAAGAAATATGTGGAAGAAGGTAACTTTGGTGGAAAAGGCGGTGAAGTGCATAAAGCAACCGTAGTAGGAGATACAGTAGGTGATCCGTTTAAAGATACCTCCGGTCCGAGCTTGAATATTTTGATAAAGCTTATGAGCATGGTCGCCATTGTGATGGCAGGACTGACTGTTGCCTGGAGTTTATTCTAAAAAAGCAGAAGAGAAATAAGAAAAAGGAGACAAAACAAGTCTCCTTTTTTAATTTGAATTACCTTTGTATCAAAATAGAAGCGATAAATATGTTATTACCTTATTTGAACGAGAATCTGATTGAGGCCGGATGTGATGAGGCCGGTCGTGGGTGTTTGGCGGGAGCGGTATATGCTGCTGCGGTTATTCTTCCGAAGGATTTTAAGAATGAACTGTTGAATGATTCCAAACAACTGACGGAAAAGCAACGTTATGCATTACGTGAGGTAATAGAGAAAGAAGCGATTGCTTGGGCGGTTGGCATTGTGTCACCGGAAGAAATTGATGAAATAAATATCCTGCGGGCTTCTTTTCTGGCGATGCATCGTGCAGTGGACCAGTTGTCCACCCGTCCCCAACATTTACTGATCGACGGTAATCGTTTCACTAAATACCCCGGTGTTCTCCATACTACAGTAGTGAAAGGAGACGGGAAATATCTTTCAATAGCAGCAGCTTCAATTTTAGCCAAAACATATCGAGACGATTATATGAACCGTCTTCACGAAGAATTTCCATATTATGACTGGGACCACAATAAAGGTTATCCAACTAAAAAACATCGTGCCGCCATTGCCGAACGTGGCACTACTCCTTACCATCGCATGACGTTCAATCTGTTGGGAGATGGCCAGTTGACTTTGAGCTTCTAAAGTCGCTTTGTTTCATTTTACATACATTTTCTACATTTTTTTGCAGAATAAGCACGATTTTGTTACGGATAACCGTGAAATTGTTCCGTTTAGGCTAAAAAAGTGTTGCCTAGTGCTTTTATTTGTTATTGAAATGCTATATCTTTGCGAACAATAATAAGAATTAAAAAGTTTAAAATCATGGCAACGAACAAGCTATTATGGTCTTCTAAGCTCATTGGGGTATTTTTTATTATGTTGGTTTGCACTCTTTCTGCAAATGCACAGTTTTTACGTACTTCCTATTTCATGGAAGGTACTCACTATCGTCAACAACTGAATCCGGCTTTAACACCGACTAAAGGTTACTTCAATCTTCCGGTGATCGGTGCTGTTAATGCAACGGTTGGTTCTACTTCGTTAGGCTATCAGGATATCATTGACATTATTGATGATGGCGATGATTTCTATACTAAACCGGATTTCATGAACCGTCTGAAAGATAATAATAAACTGAATGTGAACTTCAGTACAGAAATTCTTTCTGCAGGATGGTATAAAGGAAAAAACTTTTGGTCATTCAATATCGGTCTTCGTACAGATATCGGTGCTAACTTGACAAAGAATATGTTTACCTTCTTGAATGAGATGGAAACAGTTGAAGAAAACTGGAGAAATAGTAACTATGATATTAGTGGTCAGCAATTGAACATTAACGCTTATACTGAAATTGGTTTAGGACTTTCACGTCAGATTAATAGCCGTTTGACAGTTGGTGCTAGGGTGAAAGCTTTATTGGGTATTGGTAACATGGAGTTGAAACTTAATAGAGTTGCAATGAGCGCTAATTTGCCTAGTGATCAACAAATAAATCAGTGGTCAAGTGAGAGCTACTGGAATTCTATGAGCCCTTCACAGGCAGCACAGGCAGCACAAGAATTAAAGGATAAGTTTAATAACTATCATGCAAACTTGACTGTTGGTGCCGAACTGAAAAGTTCTTTCAAAGGCTTGGAATTGCAAGAAGAAGAGGGTAAAGATTATGTAACTGACTTTGATTTCGATAGTGGTAAATTGGGTATAGCTGGGTACGGTTTTGGTATCGATTTAGGAGCTTCTTATAAAATATTGGATAATCTGACTGTATCTGCTTCTGTTCTTGACTTAGGTTTTATCTCTTGGTCAAAATCAAGTACAAAGATTGCATCTGCTAACCCAGATCCGATTGATATTAAAGGAAGTACTTATACTGGAATGATTAATGTCAATGATCCACAGACAGTTATGAATGCTGTAAATCAGTTGCAAACTGATGCTCAAGGATATATGGACCGTGTAACAAATGGTGATGTACTTGACTATGACATGTTGCAGCTTGAAGTAGGTGATGCTAAAGAATCTCGTAAATCTCGTCTTGCTTCTACCCTAGTATTAGGTGCAGAATATGGATTCTTCAATAACAAATTAGCAGTAGGTGTATTGTCAACAACTCGTTTTGTACAGCCTGATGCTCTTACAGAATTAACATTCTCTGCAAACTACCGCCCGAAAAGCTGGTTCAATGTAGCACTTAGTTACTCAGCTATCCAGTCAGCAGGTAAATCTTTCGGTCTGGGTCTGAAATTAGGTCCTCTGTTTGTCGGAACTGACTATATGTTCTTAGGCAAGAACTCTAACTCTGTGAACGGATTCGTTGGAGTTTCTATTCCGTTGGGCGGAAGAAAAGCAAGCAAAGAAGGATAAGATATTTTAATTTCTCTCTCTAAACATTCTCTTTTAATTAATTCTCTATAGAATAAAAAACGTATAATTTACAGCTTACCGTCTTAGAATCCTCTAAAGGATCACAGATGGTAAGCTGTTTTTTGTATTAGAACCATTTTATCTTCCGGAATATCACAAACGCAAGAGTTGACAATCCGATGGAAAATAGTACGATCAAGGAGAAAGCAAAGGGTACCTCTTCCAGATGAATATCCACATTCATACCATAGAAACTGGCAATCAATGTCGGGAGCATCAGGACGATGGACAGACTTGTCATGCGTTTCATGATCGTATTCACGTTATTGGAGATAATGGAGGCAAAAGCATCCATTGTTCCCGTGAGAATGTCACTGTAAATATTCACCGTGTTAAGTGCCTGTTTCAATTCGATAATCACATCTTCCACTAGTTCAGTGTCCAGATAATCCGTATCCTGGAAAATAGTCCTTAATTTTCCTATCATCACTTCATTTCCACGGATGGAAGTATTGAAGTAGACCAATGTTTTCTGCAGTCTCATCAGTCGGAGCAGGTCCTCGTTGCGGATGCTTCGTTCCAGTTCCTTTTCTGCGGCGCTGATGTCTATGTTTATCTGCTTTAGGTATTTCAGGAACCATACGGCAGAAGAATAGATGATCCGGAGAATCAGATCCAGTTTGTTGCGCACAACAATCCCTTTTCGGTGGGTATGCTCGATAAAATCCGGTAATAGATCAGTGTTATGATAACAGACGGACACAATGATTTCATTATTGGTGATGATACCGATTGGTACGGTGCTGAAAGGCAGAGTGCTGTTTTGCGCAATCTGCACAGGGATACGAAGAATGGTCAATAACCAGTTACCTTCCGTATCCGTACGCGGACGTTCGTCCGTATCGGCTATGTCATTAAGAAATGATTCGGGTACGTTGAGAGTTTGAGTTAGAAATTCAAAGTCATCATTATTCGGGCATACTACATTTACCCAGCTGTTAGGAAGCCATTGAGCTTTTTCCACAAAGCCAGCTTCACAATAAAGATACGTTCTCATCTTATTGCCTCCTTTCGTTTGTTTGATACGAGCAGAGGCATCAGGTTTCAATGACTCTGTTCGCTTTAATTAATACTAGTTGTGCACGTTCGCGGGTTTGAATCGTCCATATTTCTATGATTTTAATTTAAAAGCGATGCAAAGGTACGGAAAAATGAAGAGGGTTCCGCCCTTTGTATCGCTTTTTTTGATATTCTTTTATTCGTGCCCTTTATTTAGAGGCTCCGTTACTATTCTGTTTTTCCTTCGAAATGATTATCCAGATATTTCCTGATATTGTAACTGCTTAAACGCTCTTTGGATATGCTACCATCTTTTTCAACAAGTTCATAGTGTGGAATACCATTGAACTGGAATAGTTGACGCAGATAATTGAACTCTGCCTCCGAAACATAATAACAGGCTTCTCCTTTTAGATTCTTCTCTACATATTTTTGGTAGTCTTTCTCGGGCGAATCTTTCTGACTTGTGATATAGATGAACTGAAACTCCGGATGATCTTTATATTTTTTGCGTAAATCGGCAGTTGCCTCTATTCCTGCACGACAAGGGCCACAAGTCGTTGCCCAGAAATCGACAAATAGAACCTTATCTGAATGATTTTTTATGATGTTGCGGAATACTTCAGTCGCTTTTCCTTCAGGCAACTGATAAGATCTCGCCCTATCTTTCGGGTGTGCTTTTTCCAGCACTCGTTCAGCTTCTGCTGCGAGAAACGGTTCGGTGAATATTTGTTTGATGCTATCCACATATTCATGGGCTATTTGGCTGTCTTTGATATTTCCTAAATTAAAATTAAGGCTCCGCACTTTGGCTATTTGCCAGAGCAAGGGATTGGGAGTAGGATATAATTGTGCAATGATGGAATCTTTCTTGAAATCATATTTCTGGTTCATTTTTATAAAGATTCTATCCTTATCCTGCTGGGATTCTTCCTTTTTCTCGGAATATAATGCCACATATTCTTGTATGAGTTTTTGTTCTTTTTCATAGAGCGATGCCATCTTCTCGTTCTCTGCAATTAACTGCCTCATTATAATTTTAGCAGTAGTTCCGGCCAACTTCTCCTGTCTAAGTCTTATTGCTTCCTGTTCCTTATTTAGTTTCACACCTTTTTCTTTAAGGAAAGTCAATAGAGATTTCTTCGGATAAGTATAATCAATGCTGTCTGATGGAGAAAAAGACTGGTCGGAATATGCTTTCCGGAACAGGTCCATGTATTCGAAACGGTTGATAAATGTGCTTGCGTTTGTATTTGCAAGTACGGTTACATCGTTGAGTGGCATATCTTTCAAGAAACTGTAATAGGAATCGTTTTCCTTTACTTTCAGTGCCTGATTGGTACTATCTTGCTTCGCATAATAATCCCTACTCATCAAGAAATCAAAAAGCATACTTCCGGCTTGCAAATCTACCTTGTTCTTTATGAGATGAACTGCCTTGAGAGAGGGCTGATAGATTTGGCTTACAGAGTCTGCAATCTGTTTCCATTGTGCAATGATAGGCTTCATGTGTTCCTTGTATTGGTCGGGAGTTAATGTCTTTTGCGATTTCGATAAGTCCTCATAGCGATAGGTAATCAGGTTATCAAAGTCTTTCAGCAGGTAGGAGAGAGAGGCGGATGGTCCCATATATGCTGTGTTCCTGATAGGGAAGTAACGATCTCGTGCACGGCTGCGTGCCATTACAGCTTCCCAGTCGATATACATGGTGAGAGTTTGTCCGGGTTCAATATAGAATGGAATCCAGTTGTGTCCCAGTACTACCGATGATTCTATCGGATGATTAATGATAAATCGGCAGCTAAAACTGCCGTTCGGAGCTATCTGGATGACAGTCGGACAATCTTCACGGGTCAGTTCATTTGACAGGTAAATAAGACCGGTGTCAAATCCTAAACGGGGATCGTATCCGTTTATATACCCTTGCAGATAAGTTGAATCCTGACGGAAGAACTGCTTAAAATCAGGTTCAGCAGCAACCAGTGTAACCGGAGTTCTCTCCTTGCTGTACACTAATTCTTCCGCTCCCTTCTGCTGAATCTTACACGTGCCGTCTTTTTGCGGGGCGAATGATAAAGTCATTTCCTCCTGACTCTCTCTATCTTTTAAAATCATTTCAATCCGCTTTCCCTTTTTTCGGATATTTTCATTGGTGTATATCCGGTTATTCAGAATGCTGATGGAGTCGTAAACTCCATATTCCCATGAACCGGAACCATCTGTTTTGAACCAATTGCCTTTGATGGTGGCTAGTGGAAAAGAATCTTTCTTCTTTTGCGGGGCCAGCGATATGTCATAGATATTGCCTTCGGGGTCAGTAGGATTGAGAAAATGAATGGTCTGTGTTTCTGACGGTAACGGCTCGAAAACCAGCACATAATCCATTGTTCCTGAATCCGGCATATAGACTTCTTTCTTGAGTTCGATGCCTTCAGCGCTTTTGAACAGATATTTCTTGCCGGTTGCGGCATCTTCCAGATAGGTATCTCCATCTTCCATGATCCACCAATGCGGGCGGAAGATGGCATGAATATATACTCTTGTATTTTCGGCAGTGCGCTCTATGCGAGTGATGTTGGAAATACTTCCTGATCGGGCTTTGAAAGAAGGATGGTCGATTGTTTGTGCGGATACTATACCGGATAACAAAAGTAAGATACAAAATAAAGTTGTTTTCATAATAATAGTTTTTCGATCAACATATTGAAAGTAATTTTACAAAGTAAGAAAAATATCCGTAGTCTGGTGCACTTCTGCCCTGTAACTTAACATAGATTAAACGTTTACGTAACCATCTTTTTTGTACCTTTGCGCCCGAAAATCAGAGTGATAATTTAAATATTGAAATATTATGAGTAAGAAAGCCCTTTTAATGATCCTCGACGGTTGGGGATTAGGTGACCAAAAGAAAGACGACGTAATCTTCAACACTCCCACTCCTTACTGGGATTATCTGATGACTACTTATCCTCACTCTCAACTTCAGGCAAGCGGTGAAAACGTAGGTTTGCCCGACGGACAGATGGGTAACTCGGAAGTAGGTCACTTGAATATCGGTGCCGGACGCGTAGTTTATCAGGATTTGGTAAAAATCAATCGTGCATGTGCTGACAATAGCATCCTGAAAAATCCTGAAGTCGTTTCTGCTTTCTCTTATGCAAAAGAAAACGGAAAGAGTGTTCACTTTATGGGGCTGACTTCTAATGGTGGCGTACATAGCTCACTCGTTCATCTCTTCAAACTTTGCGATATCGCTAAAGAATATAATATCGACAATACATTTATTCACTGCTTCATGGATGGTCGTGATACTGACCCGAAGAGTGGTAAAGGCTTTATCGAAGAACTTTCTGCACACTGTGAGAAATCAGCAGGCAAGATTGCTTCTATCATCGGCCGTTATTACGCTATGGACCGCGACAAACGTTGGGAACGTGTAAAAGAAGCTTATGACCTGCTTGTAAACGGCATAGGTGAGAAAGCTACCGATATGGTTCAGGCTATGCAGGAGTCTTATAATGCAGGTGTTACAGATGAATTCATCAAACCGATTGTGAATGCCAACTGCGACGGAACAATCAAAGAAGGTGATGTAGTTATCTTCTTCAACTATCGTAATGACCGTGCCAAAGAGTTGACTGTTGTATTGACTCAACAAGATATGCCGGAAGCAGGTATGCACACCATCCCAGGGCTGCAATATTACTGTATGACTCCGTACGATGCTTCTTTCAAGGGCGTTCATATCCTGTTCGACAAAGATAATGTATCTAATACATTAGGCGAATATCTTGCTTCTAAAGGATTGAGCCAACTTCATATCGCTGAAACAGAAAAGTATGCGCACGTAACATTCTTCTTCAATGGTGGACGTGAAACTCCGTTTGACAAAGAAGATCGTATCCTTGTTCCTTCTCCCAAAGTGGCTACTTACGACTTGAAGCCGGAAATGAGCGCTTTCGAAGTAAAAGACAAATTGGTGGCTGCCATCAACGAGAACAAATATGATTTCATCGTAGTGAACTTCGCTAATGGTGACATGGTAGGTCATACCGGTATTTATGAAGCAATCGAGAAAGCTGTTATTGCTGTAGATGCTTGCGTGAAAGATGTAATCGAAGCTGCCAAAGCACAGGATTACGAAGCAATTATCATTGCCGACCATGGTAATGCTGACCATGCTTTGAACGAAGACGGTACTCCTAACACTGCTCACTCTTTGAACCCTGTTCCTTGTGTTTATGTAACAGAGAACAAAGCTGCGAAAGTAGAAAACGGTCGTCTGGCAGATGTTGCTCCGACTATTCTCAAGATTATGGGGCTGGCTGTTCCGGCTGAAATGGACGGAAACGTTTTAATAAATTGAGAGTTGAGAATTAAAAATTAAAAAATGATAGCTAAGAATAATGCTATTCATATTAAATCGTATGCGTTTGCTATTCGTATAGTAAACGCATACAAGTTTTTAGCAGAATCTGAAAAAGAGTTTGTTTTATCAAAACAGTTATTACGCAGTGGAACTGCTATCGGAGCTTTGGTTGCTGAAGCTCATCATGCGCAGAGTGGTGCAGACTTCTTGAATAAAATGAATGTTGCACTGAAAGAAGCAAATGAAACATCTTATTGGCTTTCTTTATTGAAGGATACTCATTATATGGACGAAATAGTCTATCAATCTATTTCTTCAGATTGCAATGAATTGATTGCACTTTTAGTTTGCATTGTTAAGTCTATGAAAGATTCACTTAAAAAATAAACCAAAACATTTATTTCTCAATTTTTAATTCTCAATTCTCAATTTAAAATGATACAAATAGGTGATGTAGTAGTATCTCTTGATGTATTTCAGGAGAAGTTTCTTTGCGACCTGGGTGCCTGTAAGGGTGCTTGTTGCATTGAAGGTGATGCCGGTGCTCCGGTAGAGCTGGATGAGGTGATGGAGCTGGAAGAGGTTTTGCCGGTTATCTGGGACGAACTGGCTCCGGAAGCACGTGCGGTGATTGAAAAGCAAGGGGTGGTATATACGGATGAGGAAGGTGATTTGGTGACTTCTATTGTCAATAATAAGGACTGTGTGTTTACTTGTTATGATGAGAATGGTTGCTGCTATTGCGCGATCGAAAAGGCCTATCGAGAGGGGAAGACTGCCTTCTATAAACCGGTGTCCTGCCATCTTTATCCTATCCGGATTGGAGATTACGGACCTTATAAAGCGGTGAATTATAATCGTTGGGACGTATGCAAAGCAGCGGTTTTGCTGGGAAAAAAAGAGAATCTTCCCGTATATCAGTTTTTAAAAGAGCCTTTAATCCGTAAGTTCGGTGAAGAATGGTACAAAGAATTGGTTACTGTTGCCGAAGAACTGAAAAAGCAACAGTACATTTAAATTCTCTTTCGGTTCTTGCGTATGCAATATACCTGATATAGTAAAATACACAATGCGATAATAATTCCGCATGCCGGTATCATCCATACTTCCGGATGAATAATAATCAAGAAAATACAAGTGGCGATCACGCAGGAAGTCAATACAATAAGAAACAACCTGATCTTTGCAAATAACGGATTAGGAGCAGTAGTTTTCATTTTCATAGTTATGTTTTCTTTGCTTTTTATGCAAGATAGTGATTTTGTATGGAAAACGTTTCTGCTGTTAGCTTTTATTAAGAGATAGGTAGTTGAACTATTCGAACATAAAGCCCCTTTGGGCAAAAGAAAAACGCCGATCGAAGGATGTTCCTTTGCCATCGGCGTTTCCTCGTTGTAAGATGTGAGGTTGGTTTATAAAACGTAATTATTTAATTATGTATCGATATTTGCATACGTTGCATTTTCTTCAATAAACTCGCGGCGTGGTCCTACATCTTCACCCATCAACATAGAGAAGATATAATCGGCTTCAGCAGCGTTGTCAATATTTACTTGTTTCAACATACGGTTTTCGGGGTCCATAGTTGTTTCCCACAACTGCTGTGCGTTCATTTCACCCAAACCTTTGTAACGCTGTGTATGAATTGCATTTTCCGAACCACCGCCGTAAGTGTCGATAAACTTCTGACGCTGTGTATCTGTCCAGCAATACTCTTCTACTTTACCTTTTTTGCAGAGGTAGAGCGGGGGAGTGGCGATATACAAATAGCCATTCTGGATAATCTGTGGCATATAGCGGAAGAAGAACGTCATAATCAGTGTGTCGATGTGAGAACCATCGACGTCGGCATCGGTCATAATGATAATCTTGTGATAGCGTAACTTCTGTATGTTGGCTTCCTTGCTGTCTTCGTCTGTTCCGATAGTCACACCGAGGGCTGTGTAGATATTGCGGATTTCATCACTTTCCAAAGCCTTGTGATACATGGCCTTCTCTACGTTCAGAATCTTACCACGTAATGGGAGGATAGCCTGGAACATACGGTTACGTCCCTGCTTGGCAGTACCACCTGCCGAATCTCCCTCGACGAGGAATAATTCACATTTTGAAGGATCCTTATCCGAACAGTCAGCTAATTTACCCGGCAGACCGCCACCTGACATCGGTGACTTGCGTTGTACCATTTCACGAGCTTTTCTTGCTGCGTGACGTGCGGTAGCTGCGAGAATCACCTTGTCTACAATCGTTTTTGCTTCCTTCGGATGTTCTTCCAGATAATATGCCAATACTTCACCTACTGCCTGGTCAACAGCACCCATCACTTCGTTGTTACCCAACTTCGTTTTAGTCTGTCCTTCAAACTGCGGTTCAGCTACTTTTACAGAAATAACAGCGGTCAAACCTTCACGGAAGTCATCTCCCGAGATTTCAACCTTCACCTTTTCCAGCATCTTGCTGTCTTCAGCATATTTCTTCAACGTACGGGTCAGTGCACGACGGAAACCTGCCAGGTGTGTACCACCTTCGATGGTGTTGATATTGTTAACGTATGAGTGAACGTTTTCGGAGAATCCGGTATTGTACATGATAGCCACTTCAATAGGAATTCCCTGTTTTTCTGAGTTCAGATAGATAACGTCGTTAATCAAGTGCTCGCGTGAAGACTCGATAAAACGTACAAACTCTCTCAAACCTTCTTCTGAATAAAACTGCTCACCCTTGAAGCTTCCGTCCTCATTCACAACCCGACGGTCAGTCAGGGAGATACGAAGACCGGCGTTCAGATAAGCCAATTCGCGTAGACGTGAAGCCAGAATCTTGTAGTCGTATACCGTTTCAGTAAAGATAGTATCATCCGGCC
The DNA here is from genome assembly GCF_003439055.1 of Bacteroides sp. OM05-10AA. Classification (NCBI taxonomy): domain Bacteria; kingdom Pseudomonadati; phylum Bacteroidota; class Bacteroidia; order Bacteroidales; family Bacteroidaceae; genus Bacteroides; species Bacteroides sp. OM05-10AA. The sequence continues at coordinate 29,893 of NZ_QSUR01000040.1, read as the reverse complement.
AGAATTGTTGGCGGGTTCCCGTAATGTCGGCTGTACCGACTTCTTTTACAGAGTAAAGCGGTTTACCGATCTCGTACTCCTGCTGATAGATTTTACCATCACGGAATACTTGCGTAGTCATGTGGGTAGACAGCGCGTTTACGCAAGACATACCTACACCGTGCAAACCTCCGGATACCTTGTAAGAACCCTTGTCGAATTTACCTCCGGCATGCAGTACGGTCATGGCAACTTCCAGTGCCGACTTCTTTTCTTTCTCGTGATAGTCCACCGGAATACCACGTCCGTTGTCCTGTACTGTGATTGAATTGTCTTCGTTGATTGTTACTTCGATATGGTCGCAATAGCCGGCCAATGCTTCGTCGATAGAGTTGTCAACGATTTCGTATACCAAATGGTGAAGTCCCTTGACGCTGATGTCACCAATGTACATCGCAGGGCGTTTTCTTACTGCTTCAAGACCTTCCAATACCTGGATGCTATCCGCAGAATAAGACCCGTTATTGGGAGTGATTTGTTCTTCGCTCATAATTGCCTTTCTAACTTTAATAACAGAGCAAATATAGTGAAAATTGTCGACTTGGCGAAGAATAATCAGTGAAAAATAAAGAATGCGGGTTGATTCTCCGCTTTCTTGATAAGTTTGATATTCAGTTGGTTATAAACAAGAAAGGCCGAACTTAAAAGTTCAGCCTGGATGCTATATAGAATTGTTAAATTCTTATTATTAAGCGAGCTTGTTGATGTAAAGAGCCAACTTAGATTTCAGATTGCTAGCTTTGTTCTTGTGAATGATGTTCACTTTAGCCAACTTATCCAACATCTTTGTAATGCCTGGGTACATTGCAACTGCTTCTGCTTTATCAGTAGTTGCACGAAGCTTTCTAACAGCATTTCTCATGGTCTTGCCATAATATCTGTTGTGAAGTCTTCTTGTCTCTTCTTGTCTGATTCTTTTCAGTGATGATTTATGATTTGCCATCTCGACTAATCTATTTTTTTAGTTCTTTATTCTTTTAACTTGTAGCCCGTGGGGGAATCGAACCCCCCTTTCAAGAATGAAAATCTTGCGTCCTAACCGATAGACGAACGGGCCATCCTGTTGTTGCATTTCTGCATTTTGCTTTCTCGAATCTGTGTTTGTTTCTCGATTGCGGATGCAAAGGTAGGAACTTTTTTGAAACTGACAAATGATTTATAGGATTTTTTTCGTTGAATATGTGTTTTTTTTCAAAGTGACCATTCTTTTATATTGATATTCAATAAAATAGATGGTTCCAGTTTTTATAAAAAAAAATCTCCCCAGTGAAAAATACTGGAAGGTGTTCTCTTCCATCTACCTTATTATATTATAATGGAATAAAAAGGTTGCTTATTTTTGTGATTTCTCTTGTAACAAAAAAAAGTGCATTCTCTCCTCGCTTGGACAGAATGCACTAAACACAAACAAAACAAACAATTTTAATAAAACGATATTTTCTTTGAAAAATCGTTTTATTAAGACGCTACATGTAGTGGGAAACATTACATGAGCAGAGGGCAAAAGAGCCCACTAGGGTACTTCGCAGTAGCCTTTGTAAATACATCTCACCTAAATATTGTTTACATACTATTTCGTCACACGTTTTTAAGACTCCAGTTCGGAGTTGTTCAGGCGTATAATCCATCCGTTAACTTGCATTCTTGGGCATATCTGCGGAATTCCGGTATCTGATGGCTGGATAAAGAACAAAAGCGTATATGAGTCCTGACGGTCGAGATACTCCTGGTCACTCATTTCACCTATATCATTGTAGATTTTGGATAACAACAGATATTGAGTGAGTGGGAGACGAAGAATGTTCTGGCCGCTTGGTATATGTTTGATCGATAAGGTTGTCTGATCTCCTTTCATGATACGTAATGTATTTAATCTCGCATGGATGACCGGAGTTTGCTCGGACATTACAGCCACTTCCTTCTGGTATGGAAGATAGTAGACTGGAGTTGTACCGACCGGTGTGTTTGTGTAGTCTATTATTCCGTTGGCAGATTCCAGCGTAAAGGAAAAGTCCTCTTGGTGTAGAGGGGCATTTGCTTCATCTTGAAGAATGCATGAGAAATAATTAGTATCTTTCACTAAATTGGCGGTAATAACCTGATATTTTTGACTAATAGTAATATTTTCAAGGCTACTGTAAAAGAGTGCATTCAGTTTCTTGTTCGACTGATTCTTATTATCGCATGCCAGTGATATATTCAGGGACCTTCGTTCCGTTTGTCCAGCTTTGAGATTAGGGAGCTGGTACATGTGGTTGGATGTCCCTCCCCATATAAGCAAACGATAAGTTCCTTCGGGAAACGGTACTCTTACCATACAGTAGCCTTGATGTAATGTAATGCTGTCTACGTCCACTCGATCCACATATTTATCATCCTTGTCGAAAGCAAGGATGGTAATGTCGCTTACTTGTGTGGAGGCAGCGTCCACATCTAGTATATTATAGGTATACGAGATTTTCAGCCAAGTCCCGGAAGGGCAGTCTGACAAGTCGTCGTTCACCCAGTTGCAGGATGAGAACAAGGCGATGGCACTGATAATATAGAGTAAAAATGGACGCATTTATAATAAATTTAGTTCGGGTGGCCAATACTTATTCAAGTTCTACATCTTGATTACGTACGGCCCACGGAAAAACATTGAAATTGATGTCTAGTTCGGCTTTATATTCATCCGGCTGATCCGGGTCGATGAAAGGTTCGCCGCTACCGAGTCCTGCAATTTTGTTGACTGACAATCTGTATATATTGTTGCGTACGATACCGAATTCCATGACACCCATTTCCGGAGAATTATTATCAAGGTGTTTGATCCAGTAATTGTAATAACAAGAGTAGTTTTCCGTTTTCTTGAAACGTTTGATACTATATCGAGCTAGCTCTTCTGTTGTCGAGTTGTCAGTGACATCGTCGGGCAAATTATTAAGAACTAGTTTACGGATTGCATCTACGCTGGTATAAAAGTTGTAATTGAAGTAGAACATATTAGTCGGCCAGTTGGACTGATTGCTAACTACATCGCCATTTTCATTGAAAACGCGGTCGGGGGCAATATCCATGTTGGCTTTGAACATAACTCCCGTGCTGTATGCATTCAGTTGGGCGTCAAGGAACATACAGTTTTCCAGGCAGTAGATATGTGACCAACTGTTAGCTTGAGCCATGCCTGCCCAGTTGCCGTCGTTGATATCCAACTGTACTAGAGCTTGTGCAAAGAAACCGTCGGCGTTTGTAAAGTCCCCGGCGTTCTCCACTGTTTTCTTGAAGAAATAAGGATCGATAACATAACCATTGTTGTCGTTGATATCACCGAAGTTTTCATCAGTATATGAATCTGGTTCCTGAAAACTGTTCAGTACTGCTGTATGGCGGAAAGTATAAAACTGGGTTGCCAAGTTCAACATTCTGAAATTGTTCAGTTTGATTGTACAGTAGGTCTTTCCGGATGGGTCTGTTAGTGGGAAAGTTTCTTGTGTTTGAGTCAGTTCAACTTTGGCAACCACGCGTTCGAGACCGATGGATACACTAGTCACTTTATCGGAGTCTGTAGGTTTCTTCACTTCAACGTTCAGATTGGCAGCTCCACGATTGGTCATAACGAAACCGTTTTCGGGTACGCTTGGAATTTTTCCTGCACTGTAAGTAACGGCATCAACTGCATTCAGAAAAGCCTCTTGTGTGCTGATATTTCCTGTGATTGCTTTTCCGTTAGCTATGGCAAAGATGTTATAAGTTCCCGGATTTACAGTGATTTTGTCGGCGGTGTACTGTATGTTTTGACCGCTCGTAACTGTCCGGTTGATGTTCTTCAGTTCCTGCTGATCTTTGAGCGTTTTTGTGGTCGCGTCAAATAGATAAACAGTGAGACTCTTTACCGCATATTCTTCTTTCGAACCTTCGGTGGTAACGCCGGACGATTCGGCACTTCGACTGGTAGCAACGTTTGGAATCTCGAAGAACAAGGCGAGATTGCCATTTGACTCCGAATGAGTATCATCGGCGATGACAACATCTGCATCATTGATGCAACTGTACTGTGTGACTGCTGCGAATAAAAGCAGTGACATTAATTTACTGAATCTTTTCATTTTACATTTGGTTTTAATGAGTGTTTATTTTAGTGCACGGACTAATTGCAGATTATTATCCGCTTGTGATAGTCCTGCTTTTTGAGCTTGTCTGAATAAGTACTCTGCTTCTTCATAGTTGTTTTTAAGAAAGCATAGAACTCCTTTTGCTAATATTGTTTCCGGTACTTCCGGAGCTTTTTCCAGATAAGTGGCAGCTGTTTGGACGTCTCTTTGCATCAAGGCTATGCAGGCGGCATTCAGGTTGGCTGTGGGATTATCGGGAAATAGTTGTACGGCAGTCATGAAAATCTGATTATAAGTTTCGCTTCCAGGTGTACTGGCAAGTGCGAGACGAAACATTTCTTCAAGACTCAGATTTTTAGGGTTTGTAGTAAAGACTTTCCGGGATTCTGCAAGAGTAAACGGGCGTACACGATACTCAATAGTGTAGTCGGAATGTCTAAGTAGAGTAAACCAATGCTTCAGGACAAAATCGTAGAATGCAGGGAAGTGCTTTTTTAACTTTCTCTCCTTGCTGTCGGGGTGAATGTCGCTTGTTATGGTTTTTATTATCGCTTCTTTCTCTTGAAAAGTCGTATCACAGAGAAGAGCTTCAAATCCTTCCCAATCTTCGGGAGTATAGTCTGTCTGGATATGCGCTCCGTCGAATGCATATAGCTGATTTACATACTCTTTCACAGATTGAGTACGTTCACGGGCCAACTTCTCATTGAGTCGGTAAGGTCCGTCGGGTGAAGCGTAGCCGTGAATGCTGATGTGTGTGATGGTAACGTTGGTGTCATTTTTAATGGTGTTGATTGTTTCAATAATTTTATTCAGTTCTACTGTATTGTTGCTGTACGTTTCGTATATAGCAGTCACATTGACAGGAAAATCAATAAACGCGCACCCTTTTTCTTCTCTGATTTTCGAGGTTTCCACTTGGGGAGTCAAGAATACGAGTTGTGGAATAGGGGTTGGCTGTGGGTGTAAACGGGCGATACAAGTGAAATTTTCTTCACCCGGAATCCCACAGCCACAGCTTTTCTCAACGAGTGAGAGAGTGGCATGATTCATCCAACTTTCGAAAGGTACAGATTGCAGATAATGCATTGTCTGCCGACTTCCGTTTTTTCTTTGCAATGCTTCGGCTTCTTTTTCCTTCTTGCCGGCTTCGCGCAAAAATATGATGTGTTGTTTTCGGCTGTTGATATAGATAGCTGGTAATTCCAACCGGTGTTCCAGACTGTCACTGACAACAGGTACCAATGTCATTGATTCATTGGGCAGGAAGTCACGGGTGATTTCTATTTCAATAGAAACCAGTAATTCTTTCCCGGCCTTGTGCAGGCTGGAGGAAGTGGCTCGAACAGTGCCATCATCTCCTGCTACAGGTGTCTGTGCCTGAAGAAAAAGAGATAAGATGGTTGCAATGATAAAAGTTCCTCCTGTTTTCATAATTTTATAACTAAATGACTCCTTATCTGTAACAAAAGCAATCATAACTCACCATGGATAAATTCGTGAGATGATTCCTTGCTGTTGCAATGCTTTCAATATCTTTATGTCCTTTATTGATCTGCTGATGCCTCCATGCCCTAGATAATATACTCTCCATGGGGTAGAACGGCATTGACGTGCTATTCGTATATAGATACTTCTTCTTCTGGAGAACCAGACTTTCCATAAACTTTTCATCCTGTTTTATTTTAAAATAGATAAACTAAACTTATTGAAGCCTTACTAGGCCCTATGTAATGATAATCACCTTTGTCTCGTAATCCGGCGCATTTCTTGACACAGTTGTACTGCTTGTAGCGGATAAAATCGTATCCTACTCCCAGACTTGTTTCTATATTCCAATGATTATCCAGCATCCAGTGATATCCGGCACTGATACCTCCACCTGCCAGCCATCCTTCATATCTGTATTTTTTCAACCCGGCGAATATACCGAAAGGCAGTTTTTTCCCTCCGATATTGAATTGTGCCCCATTGAGGTAAGCACCCCAGAAAAAGCCGTTAAACTTCTGGCAAGTCCAGTATTTATATTCTGGCTGTATCAGCCAATAGCGGTTCACATATTTCTCTTCCCGTTTCCATGGTCGTAGACTGCCGGTCAGTTCAACTGTGCTTTTATTTCCTATGGCATAGGAGACTCAGGCTTCGAAAGCCCCATCTATTGCCGGAAGCGTATTCACGCTGACTGCTACTTTCTGTGAGCGACAGTGGAGCCAACCAACAGATAAGAACAGGAATAAGAATAAGAAATATTTCATTGTGTCTGTTCGTTAAGGACGTTTATTATTTTCAAAAAATACATTCAGATTGTAAGAAGCCTCTTCGGAACCTTCTGTCTTAGCAGCCTTTAACATGCGAATGCCTTCGTATGTGTTTCCAGTCATCAGCTCATATACACCCCGGCAATTCTTATAAGCAAGGCTGTCATGAGGAGCCATCGATAAAAACTTGCTTATTGATTGAGTGTCTCCTTGTTCGATGGCAGCAGCGGCAGCGTTTAGGTTGGCGATGGGGTGTACAGGATACAGTTTGACACTAATGTTAATAATTTGGTAAAACTTAGCTTTGTTATCTGCATACGACAGAGCTACGGTATAGAGTTCGCGGAGCGACAACATTTGTGGATTGACGTCAGCCATAATCTTAGCCTCTTCAAGATTAAAATTCAACTCTTTCTGATTTCGTATATCTACATCATCCGTAGCCGGGGAAACATACGAACCTTTATATTTCATTTTTGTGGTTGTCGTATCAGTTGGCGACGTGTTTTCTGCTGTTGATGTAACCTCGTCCGGATTCTTTTGGGAGGATGGGAGTGCAGCAGGTTGAGATGTAATGAGTAAAGTATCTTTCAACGCTTGTTCACCTTCAGGACGGATGATTGTTCTCCGAAGGAGGAGAGTTGCATGGTTCATCCAATCTTCTGCGGGCAACGAAGTCCGGTAAGCGATGGTGCGGGAATGACTTTCGTCGATACCGGCAACGAGGTAGGTTGCGTCCTCTTCCTTATGCTCGCTTTTTTTTCGTAATATCTGGTTACGCAGATATAATTTCTGTTTTTGTTTGCCGTTCAATAAGATGGAAGGTAGTAAGATTTTTCTTTCCTGTCCGGTTAAGACGGGCGTTAGTCTGACGGCATTTTTAGACTCCATATTTTCTATCTCTACCGATACATCCATGGAGAGTAGTAATGAATCTGCCCGCACTCCGAGAAAGTGTGGAGTAATATCCAGTTTAATGTTTTGTGCCGGGAGTAGATTGCATATCAATAAGCTGAAAAATATGAATGCTTTCGTTTTCATTTTATGTGGTTATTATTAGGTTGATTTATCGGATGAAATATATAATTGATATCCCTGCTTGTGTAGGTCCCCAGTAGTTGCAGCTTGATTTTTCCAATAGGGCTGCACCTTCAGACTGTCCGTAGCGTTTATAGTTAAGGTGTGCATATCCGAGTGAGATTCCTGCTTCCAGATTCCATTGAGGGCTGATTATCCATTGATAACCGTAGGAAATGCCGAAACCCGCCAGATTGCCTTGATATCTGTTGTGAGCAATCTGCCTGTTCTCAATACCCAGCATTTTCCCATCGCTGAATCCCCAGGGGAGCATTCCTCCAAAATTGAACAAAGCATAGTGTAGCTGAAAGCCGATAAAACTTCCTGTGAATGCTTCATTAAACCATTTACGGTATTCTGGCTGCAACAGGAAATGCTTCATCTTTTTGTTCCCTCCGAAGTTCCAGGGGTTGTAATTGAGGGAAAGGCTGATGGTATGCGTATCGTCACATCGCACTTCTCCTCCCATATTGAGAGTAGTGGTTAGATCGTAAAGCAGATTGCTTTTAATGGCTATATTTTGTCCGCAAAGGTTCGAAGCAGGCAGAATACATGCAACAAAGGCAATGATAGCTAGCCCATGTTTAATGTTTGCCGCATGTCTCCACCTGTTGCTGGCAGCAGACCTTTCATTTTTGCTGATATTGGGTTTGTGTGTCATAATTATTTGTTTATGTGTATCTGTTACTTCTTAGGTAACGGAACTCCTGTTTAATGACAGGAACACATGGGGGAAAAGTAAAAAAGACGGTGGTCTTTTATTGATATATGTCTCTGGAAGCTTTCGGACAGAAAAAAGTGGTCCGATGATTGGCAATAGATAGTTGGAACATGAACTAAAAGTGATTCGTGTTCTCATATCTTATTTTATTCTTCGAAAGAAGTTGAATAAAATAATGTATAATTAATTTGGAATGTAATACTCTTTTTATATATCTTTGTGCAGTATTTATATCCGTTACCTAAGAAGTAATGGATAAGGCAGATTGCTGATAGATAGTTGTTTATGTATTATTGATGACTTGTGTTGTAAGATTCTACGTAAAAACAATTCAATTGATTGGCTTCTGTTCTTTTCTTCAAACCAAAACCTTTCAGATAAGTTTGCGTGGTTTTTATAGATTTATGTCCTAGTGATTCACTGATCATTTCAATAGGGATTCCCTGGTATTTGGCATTTGTTGCCCAAGAATGCCGAATGGTATATGAACTGACAGGTGATTTTAGGTTTAGTTCTCTTGACAGGCTTTTTAATTGATTGTTGAATCGGCGGAGGGCTGACTGATATTCCTTATATATGCCTTCTTCTTTTCGTCTCTTATCTCCTCTCATTATATTAAATAGGTAGTCTGGGCAATCTTCTCTCGGTGGATTGCTGTTACGCAGCCTGTTTATTTCTTTCTTGGAGGTGTCCAGGATTTCAAGACTTATTGGTGTGCCTGTTTTTATACGATTGTATCTAAGGATTCCGTCTTCCAATGCCGATTTCTCTAAATGTGCGAAATCAGAGAACGGCATACCGCAGAATTGGAACATCAACCGTGCGATAGCTTGCGTACGGATTAAGTGTTGGGATTGAGGGGCTTTGTAGAGAAGTGTATGCAGTTCGCTGACCGGGAGCGCCTTTTTCTGTCGTACATCTACGCCAGTGTATACGTCACGAAACAGTCGGGGGATAAAGCGGGCTACCCCTGCTTCTACACTACGATTATAGATGCTGCGCAACATACGCATATAGGTCGAAACAGTGTTTGGCTTCAACCCATGTTCGTGGAGGTGCTGTCCGTATCGTCTCAAACTATCGCGAGTGATCTGCCCGAAAGTTATGCTGGGAGTACCACAGAACCTTGTGAATGACAGAATTGCATTCTTATACACATGTGCTGTCGAATAACGACCTTCTTCCTGTAAATTCCGGATGTATGCTTTGGCGCATCCGGTAAATCCGTTTTTATTACTTTTTCGTTTCATAAGCTTGTTTATCTTTACTTGTTATTCAGGGACTATAACAAAAGTAGTTATCTTTTTTGTTGTTAATGCCTTTAAAATCTCTCCGATTACCTTGTATTTTTTGTAGCTTTGCTTCGGATTTGGAAATGAGGTTATTCAGTTATGCTGCAGAAAACGAAAGGAATAGTTCTTCATACGTTGAAATACAATGATACTTCTATCATTGTAGATATGTATACGGAGTTGTCCGGCAGAGCTTCTTTCCTTGTAACAGTGCCTCGTTCGCGAAAAGCGGCTGTGAAATCCGTACTTTTCCAACCGTTATCTTTTATTGAGTTCGAGGCTGACTATCGGCCTAATGCGACACTTTATCGTGTGAAGGAAGCGAAATCTTTTTATCCATTTTCTTCCATACCTTATGATCCGTATAAGTCTTCGATGGCACTTTTCTTGTCGGAGTTTCTTTACAGGGCTATCCGGGAGGAGGCAGAGAACTGTCCGTTATTCGCCTATCTGCAACATTCTATCATTTGGCTGGATGAGTGTGGAGAGGGATTTGCCAATTTTCATCTGGTTTTTCTGATGCGTCTTTCGCGTTTTCTGGGGCTTTACCCGAACCTGGAAGATTATCATACCGGCGATTACTTCGATTTATTGAATGCCTGTTTCACTTCCATTCGTCCCCAACTACATTCTTCCTATATCAATCCTGAAGAGGCTGCCCGTCTCCGTCAATTGATGCGCATGAATTATGAGACCATGCATCTTTTCGGTATGAGCCGTGCGGAGCGTACCCGTTGCCTGACGATTATGAATGATTATTATCGTTTGCATCTGCCTGACTTCCCGGCATTGAAATCATTGGAGGTATTGAAAGAACTGTTTGATTAGTGCTTTTAATCGTTTACGGTTATCCTGCTTATATTCGTTTCCAATCCAGAAAGGCCAATACGGCGTTTTTCAGTGCGGCGATGCTTTTGATTACAGACAAGATACTGAATTCTAAAAATATATGTTACTTTTGTCCCTTATGAAATGACAAGAGAGAAAACAACATGAAAACATTCATAAACTTCACGACTTATTTTCTTATTCTATTGGGACTCTATAGTTGTAACGGTGATGTATTTGTTGATGATTTCCGGTCTTCCGATTCAGAACTTACTTTGGACGGAAACGGTGATGTCGCAACGATCCGATTTGCATCTTCCAATTGGGATTTATTTGGGATGTATAATTACGATGAAAGCTTTTCCTATCCATATAAAGTTTTTGATGAGAATGGTAATCTGATAATGACGGATCAAATCCCATACTTGAAGGGATTGGGCAAGATTGTATGCGACGAGGAGTTGATAGGTTTCACCGTCGATCGCAGCAATCCTAAAGAATTGAAGATAACGGTGGACGAGAACGCTCGTTCTACTCACTTTCGATTAATGCTTGTAGTAGGCAACGAATATGAGTCGCAAGATATATATGTTGAAATTTCACCGTCAGACAGGTATGTGTTCGATCATATCACTTATTCTTTAGATATGTATTCTTACGGAAAGGTGATAGAGACACAAAATAGTTTTGTACAACCTAACTATTGGGACATTCCATACCCCTATCTGTTATCTCCTTATGAGGATGTTCAACATGAAGTGATATTCACAAGCTATATGCCCGAGGCTTTTCAATTATTGGGAGAAAGTAATCTGACAGTAGAGATACCGAGCATTAAGAGTAGATATTTGGAGATGAATGGTAAAAAGGCGCAATATATCTCTACAAAACAATCCTTTCCTTACCATAATACAGAACAGAAAGAAATCCTCATTCCGCCTTCTACTATTCAGAGAATCACCTTGATGTTAGAGTATGAGCGGTTTGAAACGCAATACACTCTCTATGCTTTCCATCCTAAAACCAAAAAGCAACGAATCATCACCGGTATGCTGCAAAGTAAAATGCCTGTAGACTATCACATAAAACGCGAGAACATCAATGAATAGAAATATGAATACCGGACGATTGCTGTATATGATTTGCTTATTAGCTTTCTCGGTAGTTGGCGGAAAGTTAGAGGCACAGACAGTTGTGCAACCAGTCGAACAGCAACACGACAGCATAAAATATGCGCCTATCCATCAGATAGGTTTTGACATTCGTCCCGGTTATGTGGCTCCGACAAATAGTTTCCTCGAAGGAGATAATGCGCAACAGAAAAGGATTAACCAATCACTTTCCCTGCATTTGAAATATGCTTTCCGGTTTAGCAAAGACTCCAATTTGGGTAGATTGTATCCTCATGCTTATCAGGGGATAGGTATTTCATATAATACTTTCTACTGTCCCGCTGAATTGGGGAATCCCGTGGCGGTATATGCCTTTCAGGGCGCACGTATTATGCAAGTTTCACCTCGTCTGTCATTTGATTATGAGTGGAATTTCGGTGCATCTTTCGGTTGGAAGAAATATGACGGGCAATACTATCCGCAGAATGAAGTTATTGGTTCTAAAATCAATGCATATATCAATTTAGGTTTGGTATTGAATTGGCAACTTCATCCGCAGTGGAAACTGGCAGCAGGTGTAGATCTCACACATTTTTCCAATGGAAATACACATTATCCTAATGGGGGACTTAATGTTATTGGAGGAAGAATCGGAGTGGTACGTACGTTCGGTGAAGAGGATGCATCCACAGATGTTCCCAAACGCCTTTATGTGAAGCCGCATATCAGCTATGACTTGGTGATATACGGAGCTACACGTAAAAGAGGGTTTGTAAAAGATGGCGTACCAAGTTTGGTGCCCGGTTCATTTGGTATTGCCGGGCTCAATTTCGCTCCGATGTATAATTTCAACAACTATTTTCGTGCCGGGCTTTCTCTGGATGCACAGTATGACGAGAGTGCCAATATTAAAGACTATAAGCTGGAAGGAAGCTTTATGGACGATTTAAAGTTTCATCGTCCTCCTTTCCGGGAACAATTTGCCGTTGGTTTGTCTCTCCGGGCAGAATGGGTGATGCCTATTTTTTCAATCAATGCAGGTATTGGGCGAAATCTGATATGCAGTGGGGATGATACAAAAGGGTTTTACCAGATTTTGGCTCTCAAAACCTATGTCACCCGACATTTGTTTTTGCATGTGGGATATCAGTTGAGCAAATTTAAAGATCCTAATAACCTGATGTTGGGGCTTGGATATAGATTTCATGACAAACGATGAAAGAATAATCTTCGTTTGCACGTTATTACACCGATATTTCGTGATAAAATCGAATAATTACGCTTTAAAATCAACTTATACTACACAGAATGGGTCGTATACAATGGAAGAGTAACTGTTTCATGCCTTGAAACAGGCTGTTTGCTATATCGAAACACTTTGTTTCTAGGCTCTAAACAAAGTGTTTTTGACGTTGAAACAATGTGTTCTTATACTGTGAACTAATGCTCTATACAAAAGATAAGAGGTGTTGCTACTATAAAAGAAAGTTGCAGATGTGTGTAAGATAAAACATCTTGCACGCATCTGCAACGGCATCTTGCACAGGTTTATACTGCTATTAATCAAATAGATAAACTCTGGTTAGTGTAGGGTGTAAGATAAAATCGAAATAAAATTTTCTGTGGAAGTCCCGGAGGTTATCCCAAAAGCTCTTTCACTTTTGCAGAAATGGCACGTCCTTCTGCAAGACCTGCTAGCTTCTTGGAGGCAACTCCCATTACTTTACCCATATCTTTACCGCTTGTAGCACCTGTTTCAGCGATAATTTCCTTCAATGCAGCTTCCAGTTCTTCGGCAGTCATTTGTTTCGGCAGGTATTTCTCCATAACGGCTACCTGGCCTAATTCTACGTCAGCCAAATCCTGACGACCCTGTCCGATATAGATTTCAGCAGAATCTTTTCCTTGTTTCACAAGTTTCTGGATAATCTTCAGAGCAGCATCATCTGTCAATATATCGTTAGCTCCCGGGGCAGTCTTAGCTTCCAGGAAGAACTTCTTTATATTTCTCAAAGTTTCAAGGGCTACTTTGTCTTTCGCCTTCATTGCGGTTTTAATGTCTTCGCTGACTTGATCGAATAAATCCATACTATTATAATTAAAAATTAAAGATTAAAAATTATAACTGAAGCCTGATTTTGCGAGTTTATAATTTTCGTTCTTAGTTCTTTGTTTAGAACGTAATCACACCGTTGTCATCTGTAGCTTCTTCCGTGGCTACTTCCTCTTCCAGAGCGGCTTTCGTCCGGATTTTGGTAAGAGTAGTCTTATCACGCATATAAGTGGGAGAATCTTCTACCATGGCGATGATGTCGTCGTTGTTCAGATCTTCCGTGTTGAAAAGATAGATGTGGCGGCGTTTGCGGAGGCTCTTGCTTCCGATGTTGCTGGCACTTTCGCCGTATGCCTTGCGGATACGTTCCTTGTTCTTTTCTTTTTCCTCTTCCAGTTGCAGTTGGCGTTCTTCCTCTTCCTGGCTGCGTGCAGCGTGCAGGCTGTCCATTCCGGGAACGTCTTCCACACCGAATCCGGTTGCCAATACGGTGATTTTTACTCTTGTTTCCAGTGAGTTGTCGATGGCAACGCCCCAAATCACTTCCACCCCTTCGCGGAATTTGCTCATGAACTCGTGTATCTCGTTCATTTCCTCCATCATCAGTTCCGATGACGGGCAGAAAGATACGTTCAACATTACTTTCTTGGCATTGAAGATATCATTGTTGTTGAGCAACGGAGAATGCAGGGCATCGTCGATTGCTTTCGTCACACGATTTTCTCCTTCGCCGAACCCGGTACTCATGATTGCTACTCCACCATCTTTCAGGATGGTTTTCACATCGGCAAAGTCAAGGTTGACCGTACCCCGCATGGTGATAATCTCGGCAATACTTTTGGCAGCAATGGAAAGAGTATCATCGGCTTTGCCGAAAGCGTTCATAAAGGTAAGGTCGGCGTATATTTCGCGCAGGCGTTCGTTGTTGATAACCAGCAAGGCATCAACATGCTGGGCGATGCGCTCTACGCCGTCCAGTGCCTGGATAATTTTCTTTTCTCCTTCGAAGATAAAGGGGATGGTGACGATACCGACAGTCAGAATATCCATTTCCTTCGCAATGCGGGCGATGACCGGAGCAGCTCCCGTTCCGGTTCCTCCTCCCATTCCGGCGGTGATGAATACCATCTTGGTGCCGTCGTTCAGCTGGTTTCTGATATCTTCTATACTTTCTTCGGCGGCGTCGCGTGCCCGTTCGGGACGGTTGCCGGCTCCAAGCCCTTGCGTGATGCTACGGCCCAGTTGCAGTTTCACCGGGACAGGTGATTCGGCTAATGCCTGGTTGTCCGTGTTACAAAGAACGAACGTTACATCATGGATGCCTTCCCGGTACATGTGGTTTACAGCGTTACCACCACCACCACCTACACCAATCACTTTGATGATCTTCGGCGAATCTGTCGGGAAATCGAATTGTACTATCTCGTCCATATCTTGATTGAATTATGAATTACGAATTATGAATATTGATTAACAAGCTGCTGAAGGTTACTTCATATCGTCGTCGGAGAAGATTTCTTTCGTCAACGAATCGATCTTGCGTTGAATCCAACTCGGACCTGCTTCTCTTTTCCGTCTTTCTTTCTCTTCCTTTTCCTTTTGCTTGCGAAGTTTTTCCGCTTCTTTGGCGGCTAGCTTGGCTTCCCGCTCTTCTTCCTCTTTCTTGAGACGGGCGATGCGGGCCTGTTCTTTCAGTTCCTGATCGTCCTCAAACATATCCACTGTCTTATGCACTTCCGGCTCCGGTTTGGAGACTGATGGTGCAGGAGCGGCTTGCGGAGCAGTTTCCGTCAGGCAGCAGTTCTGGTTACCTTCAAACAGGAGCCCGAACAAAGTGTTCTGCGAACCGTCTTTCTTCAGTATGTTGTTGGGCGCATGAACCGTATTGCGTGGGAGTTTCGCCATCCGTATCTTTTCTATCTTACTGCGTTTGCGCAAGGTTTCGTCCAGATTCTTCAGGTTGGCGGCTCCTCCTGTCAGGATGATTCCTGCCAGCAGTTTGTCCTCGTAGCTCGATAGTTGTATCTGGTTCCATACGTTGGCAACGATTTCCTCGGCACGGGCTTCGATGATATTGTTAAGATCCGCCACTTTGATGATACGGTTGTCATCATCCAGTTTGCAGGTTGCTTCTTCCTGTTCGGGGTCCTCTTCATAGAGGGCGTCACCGTAGGCTTTTTTCAGGCGTTCGGCTTCTTCCTCCTCCATTTGCAGGGTGGTGATGTCACGCGTGATGCTGTTGCCTCCCAAAGGCAATACAGTCAGGAAGCGGAGAATATTATTCTTATATACAGAGATGGTAGTTGTGTCTGCTCCGAAGTCGATCAGTGCACAACCCGAACGGCGTTCGCTTTCTGTCAGTACGGCATTTGCGGTTACTAACGGAGCGATCAGTTGGTCGGCAATATCAATTTTTGCCTGCTGGAAACAGTGCTCCAGGTTCTTACGTACGGAAGCACGGGCAACGATATTGAGGAAACGTCCTTCGATGTGGCTTCCTACCAGACCTACCGGATTGGCTTGCAGGTTATTACCTACCTTATATTCTTGTGGAGCTACGTCCAATATATCCATATCGACCACCGGGATGGCAATGTTCTCATCACCGATAGCGCTTACAAGCTCTTCGGATATGATAGCTTCTTCCTCCAGGTCGCGGCTTACTACATTGCGGACGGTGCGGAGTGATTGTCCGCCGATGCCTACATATACCTTGGCAATTGAGTTTTTCAACTCACCTTCCAGTCTGTTGATGATTGAAGTCAGGCTTTGCGCTGTCTTGTCCAGGTTAAAGATTACTCCTTTACGAATGAACGTAGAAGAGTCTTCCTGGGCATACGCTAATACCTGCATGCTTCCGTCACTGTTCTTTCTTCCGGCCACACCGGTTATCTTCGATGAACCAAGTTCAATAGCGGCGATAAATTCTGTTGTTGCCATAGGGTTATTTAATTTACTATTTTACTATTTACAATTTACTATATAGAGAGACTGTTTACTTATCATCTATCACTTATCAACTACTCTCGTTTTGTACAGATAATCTGGTTGCTGAATTCGAGATTGATGCGTGAATATTTGTTCCAGCCTACCCGGTTGAGTCCTTTTTTGTAGAACTCCTTCAAACGTGCCAGTTTATCTTCAAAGTTCTCCAGTTTTCCGAGATAGACCAGATGGTCTCCCACACGCGGCACCAATTCGATGTTCTGGTCGGGCAACACATGGATCTGCTCTATCTGGGCGTCCCAGAATTTATTATTATGCAAAAATACACCAAACTTATATAAATCCTTCATTGCAAACGACTTTTCTACGTTTCCGGTGACAATTACCCGGTGAGCGACGCATTTTGCTTCCGGTGGCATGATGGTTCCTTTGTTGTCAAGGTAGTAGTTTTGGCCGTTGGCGCTCATGACCCGGAGGATAGGAATACGCTGTGTCACTTCCACGCATACTTTGCCGCTGGGTGTTTTGTAGCACTCGGCTTCGTCAATCAACGGATGTTTGCTTAGTTCCCGTTCCAGTGACTTGGTGGAGATGCGTTCCATCTTCTTCCCGATGGGGTAGATCCCTTTCTGCTGAAGGATACCTTTCAGCTCTTCTTTGGTGATGAAGCCGGCGTATGCGGTATCCTTGATAACCAATTCCATGTCACGGCAGGTCTGGTCGGCAGGCTTGCGGTTGAAAGCGGTGATAGCTACGGCAA
Organism: Bacteroides sp. OM05-10AA; assembly: GCF_003439055.1. NCBI lineage: Bacteria > Pseudomonadati > Bacteroidota > Bacteroidia > Bacteroidales > Bacteroidaceae > Bacteroides > Bacteroides sp. OM05-10AA. Next base: position 12,713 of record NZ_QSUR01000040.1, on the reverse strand, counting down.
GGTAAGCTATGAGCACCAGCATGACGATGGATAGAAGGATTCTTTTAATCATAATCAAAAATTAAAGATTAAAAATTAAAATGCTTGCACTGTTTCGGACAGGCTGCCGGGTGATTATTCATTTATCTTTTTTCTAATAGTTCCTTTATTTCGGGGACATAGTTATCGATGTCTCCGGCTCCTAAAGTAATTAATACTTCAATGTTTTTATCTTTCAGAATGTTCAGTATCTCTTCCTTTTTGCACATACTTTTTTCGATACCAGGACGGAGATTATCATAAATCAGTTTGCTGGTGACGCCCGGAATTGGTGCTTCGCGTGCCGGGTAGATGTCTACCAGAATCACTTCGTCGAGTAACGACAGACTATCGGCAAAATCCTGATAGAAGTCGCGGGTGCGGGTATAGAGATGAGGCTGGAAGATGGCTGTGATCTTCTTGTCCTTGTAAAGTTCGCGCATAGACAGCACGCTCTGTTTGATTTCAGAGGGGTGGTGTGCGTAGTCACTTAGAAAGACAATCCGGTCGTTCTTGAGTTTGAAGTCGAACCGGCGGTCTACTCCGCGGAAACTTGCCATACCTCTTTTTATCTCTTCATCGGTCACCCCGTTGAGGTGTGCCAATGCCATGGCGGCTACGCCATTTTCTATGTTGATACTTACCGGGATTCCCAGTTGGATGTCGTTGATACGGGTGTCCGGAGCAACAAAGTCGATGAATATCTCTCCGTTTCCGATACGGATGTTTTCTGCATGGAAGTCTCCTTCGTCACGTGAGTAAGTGTAGACACGAACGCCCGGCTGCACTTTGGGCTGCAGAGAGATGCCTTTGCGGATAATCAGTGCACCACCCGGTTGGATTAGCGTGGTGTAATGTTCGAAACTTTCCAGGTAGGCTTGCTCTGTTCCGTAGATGTCCAGATGATCGGGGTCGGTAGACGTGATTACAGACATATAGGGTGACAGCCAGTGGAAAGAACGGTCGAATTCATCTGCTTCAATCACTGTGTAAGGGCTTGCTTGAGAGAGCAGCAGGTTGGTGCCGTAATTCTTAGAGATTCCTCCGAGAAAAGCGGTACATTCCACATGCGACTGGTGGAACAGATGAGCTGTCATAGTCGATGTGGTTGTTTTCCCGTGGGTACCTGCCACACACAGACCTTTGCTCGAGTGGGTAATCGTTCCCAATACTTGGGCGCGTTTCTGTATTTCGAATCCGCTGTTACGGAAATAAACGAGTTCTTCGTGTTCCTGCGGAACGGCCGGAGTGTATATGACCAACGTACTTTCCTTGTCTTTGCAGGCTCCGGGAATCAGGTCGACGTTTTCTTCATAATGTATTTGTGCGCCTTCGGCGATCAGCGTTTCAGTCAATGGAGTAGGAGTACGGTCATATCCTGCCACTACCTTTCCTTTGAAAAGGAAGTAGCGTACAAGTGCACTCATACCGATGCCGCCGGCACCTACGAAATAGACTGATTTTATCGTTTCTATATTCATTTCTTCTGTCTTTTTATTTTAGTGCGGATCACGTTGTTTGATACGAGCATTGTGCCGTTACTTCAATCTGCGTAATCCGATCGTCCATTTATCAGTTCTTTGCTTCCGCCAGCTTAATGACCTCTTGTGCGATGATTCTCGCTGAATCGGGTAAAGCCAGTTTGGCGATATTCTCTGTTAGTTCTTTCAGTTTCTGCTCGTCGTTGACAGTGGACAGGGCTACGTCCATCAAAGTGGTTTCCGCTTCACTGTCTTTGACGTAGATAGCTGCCTGCTTGTTTACCAACGCCAAGGCGTTCTTCGTCTGGTGATCTTCCGCTACGTTGGGCGAGGGCACTAAGATAACAGGCTTGTGCAGCAAACAGAATTCAGAAATGGAACCTGCTCCCGCACGGGAAATAACCAGATCGGCAGCGGCATAAGCGGCTGCCATATCTTTGATGAAATCCGTTACATATAAATTCGGAAGTGCTCCTGCCGCTTTTACGGCTTCTGTCACTTGCGGATAATAGTATTTGCCCGTTTGCCAGATAAACTGCACGTCCGTGTTTTCCTTGATGGTTGCCAGACTGGCTGTCAACGTATTGTTGATGGTGCGTGCACCCAAGCTGCCACCTACAATCAGGATTGTCTTTTTGCCGGGCTGTAAGTGGAAAGAACGTAACGCTTCTTCTTTTGACGGCATATCCTTTGTCAGGTTCTGGCGGACGGGATTACCCGTCATGATAATCTTGTCGGCAGGGAAGAACTTTTCCATTCCGTCATAAGCTACACAAATCTTACGAGCTTTCTGTGCCAGGAGTTTATTGGTAACTCCGGCATACGAGTTTTGTTCCTGGATTAATGTGGGGACTCCCATCATTCCGGCAGTCTTTAGTGTCGGCCCGCTTGCATATCCGCCTACACCTACCGCCACTTGCGGGCGGAAGTTTTTGATTACTTTGCGCGCTTTCCATTGGCTGCGCATCAGTTTAATCAATACGGATACATTTTTCCATAAATGTTTGCGGTCGAATCCGGCTATCGGAAGTCCGATAATCCGGTAGCCTGCATCGGGAACCCGTTGCATTTCCATACGTCCTTCAGCGCCTACAAAGAGAATTTCTGCGTCAGGGCGTAGCTCTATTATAGCGTTTGCGATAGAGACGGCAGGAAAGATATGTCCTCCTGTTCCTCCACCGCTGATGATAATTCTAAGTTCTTTTTCCATCATACTGTTTTCTTCTGTCCTTTCTCAACATTTACCGTTCGTTGTTTCTGCTATCATGCTCATCTTCAAATGTGGCGTCGCTGTTCAGAATCTGCGCTGTCGGTTCGGCTGCGGCCTGTGCTTCGGAATTGGCTGCGGCATCCGCCTCTATTTGCAGTTGGATCTGTGCATCGTGCGCTTTCTGTTCTTCCAGATGAGCGGTATATCGGCTTACGCTTAATATCATTCCGATATAAGCGCAGTTGATTAACGTACTTGTACCTCCTTTGCTGACCAGAGGCAGGGGCTGTCCTGTGACGGGGAATAACCCGACAGCAACCATCATATTCAGTATTGCCTGTGATACCAACAACAGCGCAATACCCATGACGAGAAAGGCGGGGAAGGTTCGCTCGCACTTCTGGGCGATTCGTCCGGCTCGCATCAGCAACCATAAATAGAGGAACACCACAAATATTCCTCCTACCAATCCCATTTCTTCAATCACAATCGCGAAGATAAAATCGGAGAATGCCTGGCTAAGGAAGTCACGTTGTATCGAGTTTCCCGGACCTTTGCCTACTACATGGCTGGTAGCAATGGCGATTCGCGCGTGTGCAATCTGTGCGTCTTTGTCAATATCAAATTTGGCTGCCGGCACTTCTTCTTTCTCAAAGAAACCGGAAACACGATTCTGCCACGTTTCGAAACGGTGAAGTCCCGGAGTGTTGTGCAGTGTTTTGGCGGGAATAGCCATCAGTATGCCTACAGCAACACCGCCTACAAGCCCCAATATCCCCAACATCCCGAACAGTTTCTTGGAAGATACCCGTCCGATGAACATCATCATACATACCACTCCGAACAGCAGCATTGCTGTTGAAAGGTTTTCCGGTGCGATGAGCAGGAATACCAGTCCGGTGAGGATCATGATATATTTAAATGCATTCGGATTGGCCCCATATTCGTCCTGCCTTTTGGACAGGATGAATGAGACGGCAATGATTACCGCCATCTTTGCCAATTCCGATGGCTGGAATTGCAATCCCATAAAGGTCATCCAGCGGGCTGCCCCGTTGACACGGTCGCCTGTGATGATACCCATCAGCGTGACAAATGCCAGTAGAACCAGAGATACCGGATATAGAAAGACCGGAAATACCTGGAACCATTTGTAGGGAACATTATGCAGAAATACGACTACCACAGCTCCCACCATCAGGATGATGGAGTGTTGCGTAATCGGCCCCCAATGGTCGCCACTTTTGTAAGTCAGCGTCGACGCTGCCGAAAACACCTCGATGATCGAGATGAGGCAGAGACAGAGGAAGATAATCCAGATTACCTTGTCACCTTTGAATATGTTCTTTAATAAATCCAATCTTGCAGAATTTAAAAATTAATAATTAGAAATTAAAGGGCACGGACACATTCTTTAAATTGGTCGCCACGGTCTTCGTAACTCTTGAAGAGGTCGAAAGAAGCGCAGCAAGGACTTAATAATACCGTTTCACCTTTCTTTGCCAGTTTATAGGCTGCTTCTACGGCATCTTTCATGCCGGTTTGCACATCGGCTACCGGCAGACCGAAACGGTCGAAGAATTCGTGAAGCTTTTCGTTATGAAGTCCCAGATATACCAGTGCTGAACACTTTTCGCGTACCAGGTCTTCAATTTCAGTATAGTCGTTTCCTTTATCTTTACCACCGAGAATCAATACCGTTTTGGTAGTCATGCTTTGCAGGGCATACCAGCAGGAGTTGACATTCGTGGCTTTAGAGTCGTTAATAAAATCAATTCCGCGCACACGTGCCACCTTTTCCAACCGATGTTCCACTCCCTTGAAATCGGAGAGGGCTTTCCGGATGTTTTCTTTGGCGATGCCGGCAAGGTTTGCCGAGATACCGGCGGCTAAAGAGTTGTACAGGTTGTGTTGTCCTGTCAGGGCCAGTTCCTCTTGCTCCATGTTGAAGGCAATCGGTTCGGTGATTTTCACTTCGTGATCTTCTACGTATGCAATTGCTCCATCCTCTTTTACAGCGGCAAAAGGATACAAGTGAGCTTTCAGACCATGTTTTGCCAGTTCCTGTCTGATGATAGGGTCATCGTTCCAGAAGATGAAAGCATCGTCCGGTGTTTGGTTTTGGGTGATGCGGAATTTAGCGTCGATGTAATTCTGCATACAATGGTCGTAGCGATCAAGATGGTCCGGAGTGATGTTCATCAATACGGCGATGTTCGCACGGAAGTTATACATATTATCCAGCTGGAAAGAGCTAAGTTCGATAATATAGTAATCGTGGTAATCTTCGGCTACCTGCAAAGCAAGGCTTTTGCCGATGTTGCCTGCCAAACCTACGTTCAGACCTGCGCTTTTGAAAATATGGTAGATCAGGGAAGTTGTTGTGGTTTTCCCGTTAGAACCTGTAATACAGATCATTTTGGCATCAGTATAGCGTCCGGCAAACTCTATCTCGGAGATCACCGGTGTGCCTTGAGCTTTCAGTTTCAGGATGATCGGGGCGTCATTCGGGATACCGGGGCTTTTGATTACCTCGTCGGCATTCAGAATGAGTTCTTCGGTATGGTGTCCTTCTTCCCAGGCAATCTGATGGCTGTCGAGAAGTTCCTTATACTTGTCCTTGATAGCGGACATGTCCGAAACAAACGTCTCAAATCCTTTGACTTTAGCGAGTACGGCTGCACCTGCGCCGCTTTCGCCAGCTCCTAAAATTACTATTCTTTTCATCTACAATAATGTGCCCTTATTTTCTAATTGATTGATTTATCTATTAGCTGTGCACATCTTTAAAAGTTAATAATCGGGTTAATACTCTCTATCTATAAAACATGTTTCCCGTATGGAAACTTGGCTCCGGCACCTTGCCGGTTATCTTATTTTAAGCGTTATAATCGTTATTGCTGCCAATACAATCGTTACAATCCAGAACCGGACGGTAATCTTTGATTCATGAAACAGTTGGTCGGGTTTGGTGAATTTCACCGTGCATCCCGGTTCAATCAGGCTCATCGAAGTGCGGAAGTGATCGTGAATCGGTGTGCGCTTGAACAATCGCTGTTTCACACCTTTTCGTTTTCCCGCCTTATAATAAGCCCGTTGCAGGATTACCGACAGGTTTTCTACCAGGAATACACCGCAAAGAATCGGTATCAGCAACTCTTTGTGGATGATGATGGCAAACACTGCGATAATACCGCCAATAGTAAGACTGCCTGTATCTCCCATAAATACTTGTGCCGGATAGGCGTTGTACCATAAGAAACCGATCAGTGCACCGATAAAGGCGCAGATATAGATTACGAGTTCTTCCGAGCCCGGAATATACATGATGTTCAGGTAGCCTGCAAATTCGATATGCGATGATACATAGGCCAGTACCCCCAACGTTGCACCGATAATTGCCGAGTTCCCGGCCGCCATTCCGTCCATACCGTCATTCAGGTTGGCACCGTTTGATACGGCGGTAACTACAATGATTGTGACAATGACGAACAATATCCATCCGGCTGTTTGCGCATGTTCTCCCATGAACGAAACCAGATCGGCATAATCAAGGTTGTTGCTCTTGAAAAAAGGAATCGTTGTCTGGGTAGATTTCAGGTCATTCGTTCCGTGTATCACTTCCATCTCCCTTCCCGGATTATGCACTTCGATATTCTCACGGATCACTACGTCCGGACTTAGGTACAAAGTCATGCCGACAATTAAACCTAAACCAACCTGCCCGATGATTTTGAATTTACCATGCAAACCTTCCTTGTCTCTTTTGAAGATTTTGATATAGTCGTCTGCAAATCCGAGTGATCCCAACCATATAGTAGTGATTAGCATCAGTATCATGTATATATTATGCAGTTTACCTAACAGTAAACAAGGTATCAGGATGGCTACAATGATGATAACGCCACCCATGCTCGGTACGCCCACCTTGTTGACGCCGAACGGGTCGGTTTTAGCATCACGCTGCGTTTCTGTGATTTGCTTCCTTTTGAGTAGGTTGATGAACTTGTCTCCCCAGATACTTGAAATCAGTAACGCGAGGATAACCGCCATCAAAGCACGGAATGAAGTATATCCAAACATTCCCGCTCCTGGAAAATTGAGCTTATGTAGCCATTCAAATAGATAGTATAACATAAATAATTTGCCAATTTATTGATGTGTTGTTATGCCGGTTGCTGTCGGATAGATAACGAAGCCGGTCGGCATATTAGCACAGTCTATTCATTATTTAAAAATTTCTTTGAGTACTTCTTTGTCATCAAAATGATGTTTCACTCCTTTTATCTCCTGGTAATTCTCATGTCCTTTTCCGGCAACGAGAATTACATCTCCTTTCTCTGCCAGCATGCAAGCCGTGCGAATTGCTTCTTTACGGTCGGCAATGCTTAGTGTTTTCTTCATATCTTCCGCATCCAGTCCGGCAAGCATGTCATTGATGATGTCTTGCGGCTCTTCAAAGCGCGGATTGTCGGAAGTGATGATGACGCGGTCACTCGCTTTGGCAGCTTCCTTTGCCATGATGGGGCGTTTGCCCTTGTCGCGGTTACCGCCGGCGCCTACCACGGTAATCACTTTTCCTTTTCCTTCAAGCACTCCATGAATAGCGTTCAGTACATTAATGAGAGCATCCGGGGTATGTGCATAATCTACAATCGCCGTAATTCCCTGCGGTGAGCGGACCGCATCGAAGCGTCCGGCTACCGGATGAAGTGTGCTAAGAGCTACAAGCACCTCTTCCTCTTTCTTGCCTAACAGAACTGCCGCCCCGAATACCGCCAACAAATTGGAAGCATTGAACTTTCCGATAAACTGAACTGCCAGTTCATGATTGTTGAAGTCGAGCAGCATCCCTTCGAAATGAGACTCTAATACCCGTCCTTTAAAGTCGCTAAGACTTCTCAATGAATAAGTATAGACCTTCGAACGTGTGTTCTGCGTCATTACCAGTCCGTTTTTATCGTCCAGATTGGTCAGGCTGAATGCATTTTTCGGCAGATCGTCAAAGAACTTTTTCTTCGCTTTCAGATAATTCTCTACTGTTTTATGATAGTCGAGATGGTCGCGGGTCAGATTGGTAAAGATCCCTCCTGCAAACTTTAGTCCACTGATACGTTTCTGTGCAATCGAGTGGGAGCTGACTTCCATGAAAACATATTTGCATCCTTCATCTGCCATCCGTCCCAACAGACAGTTCAACGTGATTGGATCAGGAGTAGTATGTTCTGTCGGAATCGGTTCATCATCGATGTAATTGCAAACGGTAGAAATCAATCCCACCTTATATCCGAAATAACGGAATGTATTATATAATAAGGTAGCGATCGTTGTTTTTCCGTTCGTTCCGGTAACGCCGACCAGTTCCAATTTGGAAGTCGGGTCTCCATAGAAAGTAGTGGCAATCTTTCCTACCGCATCTTCGCTGTCTTTTACTTGTACATAGGTAATCCCCGCTACAGGTTCTTCCGGCATATCCTCGCAAAGGATGGCGATTGCTCCTTTTGCGATGGCAGCAGGTATATAAGCATGGCCGTCGGCTTGTGTGCCACGCATTGCCATGAATAGCTGTCCGGCTTCCACTAGACGGGAGTCGATGTTGACACCGGTGATTTCTATGTTTGAATCTCCGGCTACCTCTACCGGTTGGATTGCTTTCAGTAACTCATTTAATAACATCACTCTATTCAATTTTTAATCTTTAATTTTTAATTAAGCGTAAGCGTCACTGTCTGTCCCTTCTTAACAATCGTTCCGTTGGCTATCGACTGGCTTTTAACTTTGCCCACGCCGACCAGATTGACTTTCAATCCTTTACTTTCCAACAAGTACACAGCGTCTTTCGCTCCCATACCTATCACACTCGGTACAAAATTCTGCATATTGCTCCGGCTCTCAAAAACCACAGCTTGTGGGGCAGAATGGGTATTTCCCCAAACCTCTTTGCCCGAATCAGCGATTTTGCCTTGTACGTTAATCTGCAGCTCTTCCAATACCCGTTGCGCTTCGCGCATCTCTCCGGCTTTTACATTCGGAATGACTACGGAATTAGTATCAATCGCATTGGTCAGCGGTAACCGCAGGTCTTTGGCATACACCCTTTCTGCAATCTTGCTGAACACACTACCTGCCATCAAACCTCCCGAAGCCGGTAATCCCGGTTTCTGGATAGAGACAATCATACTGTATTTAGGTGCCTCTGACGGGAAATACCCGCAGAAACTAACCAGATAATTCGTTCTTCCCGTTTTATATCCGGCTGCTCCCTGTGAAATTTGCGCCGTTCCTGTTTTTCCTGAAACGTGGAACTGCTTGCTTCCCGCAGGTTTGGCAAGTCCTTCACCAACCACTTTCCGGAGAATCTCACGGATCTGTGCCAAAGTCTTATCCGAACAAATCTTGGGATTGATTACCTCTGTCGGATATTCTTTCACTACTTCCCCGTCCTTCATGGCAGCTCTGACAAACTTCGGACGCACGGTGACTCCATTGTTGGCTATCCCATTATAGAATGTGAGAATATTGATCGGTGGAACCTGTGTTTCGTAGCCGATACTCATCCACGGCAAAGTTGTCTTTGCAAAATAACGTTCTTTCGGACCGCGTATATTCGGTTTTCCTTCTCCCGCAATCTGCAGATGTAGCGGCTGGTCGATGCTCATCCGTTTCAACCCGTCTACAAACTTCTGCGGGTTGCTGCCGTAGAAATGGTCTATAATATAAGAGGTACCCACATTGGACGAAACCCCTAGGATTTCTGTAACAGTCAGTTTTCCATATCCTCCGCGATGCCAGTTGTGGTCTTTCATGACACGTCCGTACATCGGCATCTGTCCGTTGCCGGTGTCTACCACATAGTCCGGCGTGATCTTTCCGTCTTCAAGAGCTACCATGATAGAGGCAGTTTTGAAAGTAGACCCCGGCTCGAGCATATCACTGATGGCATTGTTGCGCATTTCGTAGTACTCACCGTCTTTGCCTTGCATCATGTTGACGATGGCTTTCACTTCTCCGGTAGTTACCTCCATCAATACCACCACGCCCACACTGGCATTCAACTCTTTCAGTTTATCCACCAACGCTTTCTCGCAAATATCCTGCATACCTACGTCGATAGTACTAATCAGATCGCAACCGTCAACCGGTGGCACATCGACAATGTTCAGGTATTTGTTCATCACCTTCTGACGGTGTGTCAATCCGTCCCGTCCTTTCAGGATGGTGTCGAAAGCAAGCTCGATACCATTTCTCGCTCCTTTGGCTGTGTCTGCATACACATCTCCCAGTGTACGGGCAGCCAGTGAACCGAACGGTTTCTTACGCTGATTGTAAGCCTGTTCTTTGAATCCGCCTTTATAACGGTTCAAACAGAACACAGGCAGTCTCTTTACCTCTTTATATTGTATATAGGAGATACGTTTCGGATAAATCAGATAATTGCGGCTTTTTGCCTGGCGTCCTTTTTTGAGATGTGCCTTGAATTGTGCCGCGCTCTTGTCCGGGAATATCTTGTGAAGTCCGATACAGATAGAATCCATGTTTGCGTTGAGGATAGAATCCCGGCGTGCCTGATCTTTCTGTCTGCGTTTTTCATCCTTTTCACCGGACATAAAGTCCATATATATTCTGTATTCGGGCAGAGAACTGGCCATTAGTTTACCATCAGAAGAAATAATGTTTCCACGATTAGGTTTCACCGTCACATTTTCTTTTACGAAACGATCAGCCACATCCTGCCAGTATTGTCGTTCGGCAAACATGGTGATGCCTGCTTTTACAACAATAGCTACTCCTATCAACGCCATCAACAGGATGACGAAGAAGTAACGGGTCATTATGTTCTTTTTATTAACTGCCACAGCATTTGTCCTTTAAAACTCTTAACTATCATTTATCAACTATCCACTCTCACCTATTTAATAAGGTAGGGAGGATTTGTCGATGTCTGCAAATCGCTTTCTTTACTCGATATATAATCTTCAATGCGCGACTGGCGGCTCTTTTCCATCAGTTCCGAGCTGCGTGTCAGCGCGTCATATTTAATGTCTATCAATTCTTGTTTCAGCCGGTCTATCTCGATCTGTTGTTGTTGACTGGCATAACGATTGTGAATGTAGAAGATGATGAATACCATGATAAGTACCAGCAACTTCGTTTGACGGCGGAAAAAATCGGTAGCCAGAATGTCTCCACCCAGAATACTCTTCAGTGAGGTACGTTTTTTCTTCTTGTCCTCTTCTGCTTTCTTGTTTACTACTTCTTCTTCCATATCTTTTTATTTCTTTTCTGCAATTCGTAATTTGGCGCTTCTCGACCGCGGGTTTCGTTCTATTTCTGCCTCGTCGGGAACGATTACCTTATTGTTGACAAGGCGGAAAGGCGTTTGCAGATTGCCGAAGAAGTCGGTTTCCGCTTTTCCTTCTACATTGCCTGTCTTCATGATGTTTTTCACCATGCGGTCTTCCAGCGAATGATAGGTGATAACCACCAGTCTGCCGCCCGGCTTTAATGCCTCCGTAGCAGCCAGCAACATCTCTTTCAACGCTTCCATCTCTTGGTTTACTTCAATTCGCAGTGCCTGGAACACCTTTGCCAGCTCTTTCTTTTCACGTTCACGACCGAAGAGCGGTTTGATGATTTCCAAAAACTCACCGATGGTCCGGATATGCTGTCCGCTTCTGGCTTTAACGATGACAGAAGCCAGTTTGCGGCTATTCTTTAGTTCCCCGTACAGGTAGAGGATGTTTGCGAGACGTTCTTCATCATAAGTATTCACGATATCTGCTGCTGTCATACCGGCACGCTTGTTCATACGCATATCCAGTGCCCCGTCAAAACGGAAGGAGAAGCCACGCTCGCTATCATCGAAATGATGGGAAGATACGCCGAGGTCGGCCAGGATCGCATCTACCTGCTCGATGTCGTGATAACGCAGGAAGTTGTGCAGATAGCGGAAGTTACTGCGCACGAAGATGAAATGAGTATCGTTGACAATGTTCCGTTCAGCATCCTCGTCCTGGTCGAATCCCAGCAGGCGTCCGCCTTCTCCGAGCCGTGAAAGGATCTCGCGCGAATGTCCCGCTCCTCCGAATGTAACGTCTACATACGTTCCATCCGGTTGGATATTCATACCGTCAACGCTCTCTTTCAGCAATACAGGTACGTGATATGTCAATTCATCTTTCTCCATCTTGTCTATTATCATCGTTCATAATTTCTTCTAATGCTGCACCGAACTCTTCGGGTGACATGAAAGGCTGTTCTGCCCGTTCTTTCGCCCAGATCTCTATCTTGTTATCGATGCCGATAAAGCGAATATCCCCATGGATACTGCAAATCTGTAAATACCGTTTCGGAATTAATATGCGCCCGTTGCTATCAGGTGTCACTATTTCAACGTCGCTCACGAATTGCCTGAAAATAAGTTGGTGTTTGCTATTCCATTTGTTAAGTCTACTACGTAGCTCGTTCAACTCCTCGTTCCACACGCTCTCGGGGTATAGGGTTAAACAGTCTTGAAATATGTCTTTACGCATAATAAGCCTCTCTTCGGAAGCGGCTTGTAATTGCTTCCTGAAGGTGGCGGGTATGAACACCCTTCCTTTGGCGTCCGCCCTGGCTTCAATATTTCCTAAAAAACGTATCATTACCTTATTATAATAAGCGACCGTAAAAGTATGAAATTCCCCACAATTCCCCACAACTTTCCATAAAAAACTTTCAGAGAAGTTTTCAACAGAATGTTAAATGTCTATTTGCTTGAAAATGATGTGCCTCCGAGAATGCTTTACTGGTGGGGAGCCCGTGGGCGCAGAACGAAAAAAATGTCTGTATAGGTAAAATTTAAATAATGTGGTGGGGGAGATTCTTTTTCATGCAATAGAGGTTTATCTGACACCCGGGTCTCAGTGCACCCGACACCCGGGTGTTAGATAGGTTGAGACCCGGGTGTTGTATGTGGTGCCTGTTGCACAACTTTATTTTTTAGTTATACTCTAATGGGTGTA
>NZ_QSUR01000004.1:1611-296849 GCF_003439055.1 Bacteroides sp. OM05-10AA | reverse complement strand
CTCGGGACTTACACCCGTTAGATAATGCTCATGCCGAGCGTACAAAGGATACGCCGCTTCTGCTGAAGAAGTGGCGTATTTCATAATATGAGGTCTACATTACAAAACAAAGAAACGCTCTTGCAGTTCTTTTAGATAACTTCGGGAAATAACCAAATCGTTCTTATCGTGAAAAGGCGGATAAAGTTGACAGCATTTACCATCAATCATTGCCAGATAATTAACATTTACAATAGCAGATTGGCTAATCTGTACAAAAGCTTGTGAATAACTGATAATATCTTCTGCTTTGGTATTTCGCTTCAAATTCAGACAAGTTTGATTAAACAAGACCACCTGCCATTGACGTTTGTCTTTCAGATATTCAAAAAAACCGATTTCTTCCAGCCGCAAAAGCTTGAAGCCTGTCACTGTGCTAATCATAAACATGCCTTGCTGGGGCATCAATGCACTAATGGAAGAAGCAAAAGAAGGCAAAAGAGGAAGCGAAGTAGAGGTCATAGCCTTCCGGTAACGGTCTATAATTACTTTCAGGTCTTCCGCTTCAAAAGGCTTCAGCAGGAAGTCGAAAGCCGACTCACGCAACGCCTGAAGCAAGTATTTGTCATAAGAGGTGTAAAATACGACCTTCATATCCCACAAAATATCCTCCCTGATTTCACTTAATAGATTGAGTCCCAACGTATCCGGAAGTTCCACATCAAGAAACAATAAGTCCGGATGCAACTCCATAATCATCTTTTTACCCTTTGCACCATTCCCTGCGATTCCTTTTACTTCAAATTCACGATAGGGCTCCAACTCTCGGCGCAAAGCATCAATCGCTGTACGTTCATCGTCAACGATAACTACCTTATACTTTTCTCCTGTCTCCATCATAAATCATAAGAAAAACGAAACGGGATATATACCGACACTTCCGTACCGGTTTGTCCATCGCTTCTGTTGGTTATATTAAAACGTATTTTATCACTCTTATTCTTTGTATTCAGTAATTGAATGGTCTGATACAACACTTTCAATCCTGTACCAGTACCCCGTGTGGCGGAAACTACCTGCGGGAGATACCCGCGTCCGTTGTCGGTAACCGTTATACGAATCCCATTTGTTTCACGGGAAACATATACCATTAGTTCCTTTTTTCCGTCCTTTCCCGCCAGTCCATGTTTAATAGCATTCTCCACCGGAATTTGCACAATCATAGATGGAATCATGATGCGGGTTGCATCTAAACCCTCCTCCAACGTGATTGTTGCGACAAAATCTTCTCCGACACGCCCACGTTCCAGTTCGATGTATGTATGCACGAAATCCAGTTCGTCTTGCAAAGATACACTCAATTTCTCGGTAAGTTCGAGGCTACGACGGAGATATTTCACCAGTTCCATCAGATTATGTTTCACCTCTTCCGAGCCGTTAAACTGATTGATCTCACGTCCCAGTACATTAAAAGTAAAATGAGGAGAAATCCGGCTTCTCAAATTCTCCATGCGGACACGGTTGATTTGCTGGAAGAAACGCTGGCGAAGAAACTCCCTCTTTTTACGCATATACCAGACAACTATCACTACCCCTGCCACAAGCAACACGCAGACAAGTACCCAGATAGATACGCTCAATTTGAGCACTCTCATCTCTGCTGCCTGCCGCTGAATCTTCATTTCCTTACGAAGTACTATCGTATCCTGCCGATAACGCATATCCAATTCGGCAACACGCATCTGTATCCGTTCGCTCCGAATGGAATCGTCCAGATGGCGATCACGTTTCAGGTATTCATAGGCACGGCGGTAATCACCGGTATGCTCAAAATAATGTTGCAGATACTGATTGCGTATAGTCAGCATATTGGCGTCAAGATGCCCCACAGGAGCAGTCCGGGCGATCATAGTCTTCGCTTGGGCTATATTACCTTTTTTCAATGCCAGTTCAATCATCTGGGTTTCAATGTAATGAACGGCCGAGTTATGCTGTATATCGGAGAAGAAACGATAACTTTCGTCCAAGCAGATCTGTGCGGAGTCCAGTTTGTCAGTCAACAAGTACAATTCTCCCAGGTTTACTTTGATAAAGTTCTGTTCAAACACCATCTGCGGATAAGAAGATACGAGTGCATTGGCCCTACGCATATATTTCAAAGCTTCCTGATAGTTTTTCCGGTAATAATAATGGTTGCCGCGATTGTTGAGATAGGTCCATTGCTCGCTCACGCTCATTTCATCGAAGAACTGCCCGGCCAATTCATAGTAATGATTGGATAAATCGAAATCACGCAGTTCCATGTAAGTCTGCCCCAATCCGTAGTAGACAGGAAATTTCGTGTGCTCGGACAAGTTCAAAGAATCGCAGAGAAACAGAGCGCGCCGGTAATACGAAGCAGTGTGCGCCAAGTCACTGCGATGCAGATAGGCATCAGCGATATTGATACAAAGATCCGAAAGCAGGTGTAGTCTTTTTCCTTTCAGGCGATATCCATAGGCTTTTTTATAGTCGATAATTGCAGAATCAGGGCGGTTCAGTTGCATCCATACGTTGCCTTCGATATTATAGACATCGGACAATACATCATTCCATTGCGGAGATTGGAGAGATTCAGAAGATTGGGAAGCATTGCGGGAAAATTCTTTTACCCGGCGGTTGTAATAGAGTATAGAATCAAAATCGGAAGAGACAAAGAATGTTTTCCCGTAAAGGGCGAGCAGACGATAATAAACCAGGGAATCTTGCGTCTGCATCAGTGCCTCAAGCAGTTGTGAGCGGGAATAATGCAGATTGGAGAACAGCGAGTCCTGCACACGAACTTCCAAAGAATCGACCAAAACCTGTTCGCACGAAGAGCTATTGTGATGTCTATCAGCGTATCCGCAACTTAGCAACATCAACAGTCCCAATAGCACAAATAGTTTCATAGTAGTCCTCTGATTCATCCGTTCCCCTTATTCATGTCATGTTTTGAATGTGACAAAAATACATTATTTATCCTGAATCCCAGCGAATTTTATTATTTTTTTAATACCTTTGTGCCCATATAAATATGAGCAACTGACCTAATGAGTCCACTGAACTTCACCCACATTTTGACACAGGCAGTCGATGAGCTATCGGAAAGCGAATCTTATAAAGGACTGTTTCATCAGCACAAAGATGGCGAACCACTGCCCTCTGCAAAAGTCTTGTATGAAATTATTGAGCTTTCACGCTCCATTCTTTTCCCCGGATATTACGGAAATTCTACTATTAACAGCCGGACTATCAATTATCACATCGGTGTAAACATTGAAAAATTGTTTGATTTGCTTTGTGAGCAAATCCTGGCCGGATTATGTTTTAGCACTTCCATAGAGGGGAAATGCAACGTCTGTTCCGACTCCAAACGAGAAGAAGCTGCACGTCTTGCTGCTAAATTCATCAGTAAGTTACCCGCCATGAGGAGGATACTGGCAACGGATGTGGAAGCCGCCTACAACGGTGACCCGGCTGCCGAAAGCTATGGAGAGGTCATATTCTGTTATCCGGCCATTAAAGCGATCAGCAATTACCGTATCGCGCATGAATTGCTGGAACTGGGTGTTCCTCTGATTCCCCGTATCATCACGGAGATGGCGCATAGCGAAACGGGAATTGATATCCATCCGGCCGCAAAGATTGGCACTCACTTCACCATCGACCATGGTACGGGTGTCGTAATCGGCGCCACGAGTATCATCGGAAACAACGTCAAACTATATCAGGGTGTCACACTGGGAGCCAAGAGTTTCCCGCTGGATGCCGACGGAAAACCGATCAAGGGAATCCCCCGCCATCCGATCCTGGAAGACAATGTGATTGTTTATTCCAACGCCACTATTCTGGGAAGAATCACCATCGGACGTGATGCAACCGTAGGCGGTAATATCTGGGTAACGGAAAACGTGCCCGCAGGAGCAAGAATCGTACAAACTAAAGCAAAAAAATAAAATCAAAAGAATCTATATGAGCGAACAATTCGAGATGATAGCCAAGACTTTCCAGGGACTGGAAGAGATACTTGCAGAAGAACTGACAGCATTAGGAGCCAACGACATTCAAATAGGACGTCGTATGGTTTCATTTACAGGAGATAAACGTATGATGTACAAGGCTAATTTCTGTCTACGTACCGCCATCCGTATCCTGAAACCCATCAAGAACTTTACGGCCAAAGATGCTGACGAGGTTTACAATCAAATACAGGCTATTCCATGGGAAGAATATCTCGATGTGAACAAGACATTTGCTATCGATGCAGTAGTATTCAGTGAGGAGTTCCGCCATTCGAAATTCGTTTCGTACAAGGTGAAAGATGCGATTGTGGACTACTTCCGCGAGAAAACGGGTAAACGTCCGTCGGTACGCATCAACAACCCGGATGTACTTCTGAACATTCATATTGCACAGACTACCTGTACCTTGTCTTTGGATTCGTCCGGAGAATCACTTCACCGTCGCGGTTATCGCCAGGAAGCGGTAGAAGCTCCGTTGAATGAGGTATTGGCTGCCGGCATGATTTTAATGACCGGATGGCGTGGAGAATGTGATCTGATCGATCCGATGTGTGGTTCGGGTACTATCCCTGTAGAAGCCGCACTGATTGCTAAGAATATCGCTCCGGGAGTATTCCGTAAAGGGTTTGCTTTCGAGAAATGGGTGGATTTCGATGCGGATATGTTCGATGAGATTTACAATGACGACAGTCAGGAACGTGAGTTTACTCATAAGATTTATGGGTATGACAACAATCCGAAAGCGAATGAAATTGCTACTCACAATATAAAAGCTGCCGGTGTATCGAAAGATATCGTGCTGAAATTGCAACCGTTCCAGCAGTTCGAACAGCCACAGGAGAAATCAATCATCATCACCAATCCTCCTTATGGGGAACGTATCTCTACGAATGATTTGCTCGGTCTTTACCAGATGATCGGCGAACGTCTGAAACATGCATTTGTAGGAAACGAAGCATGGGTGCTTTCTTATCGGGAAGAGTGTTTCGACCAGATTGGCTTGAAGGCAAGCCAGAAAGTTCCTTTGTTCAATGGACCGTTGGAGTGTGAATTCCGCAAATATGAGATTTTTGACGGAAAATATAAAGAGTTCAAGAGCCAGGAAGAGGGCGAAGAGAAGAAAGAGGGTGAAGGTGAACAGGCTCCAAGATTCAGAGAAAGAAAAGAGTTTAAGCCACGTCGAGAAGGTGAGTTCAAACCACGCCGGGATGGTGAGTCCAGACCTCGCAGAGAGGGAGAATACAAGCCACGCAGAGAAGGTGGCGACTTCAAAGGCGGCGACAGAGATAGAAAGCCACGGGGAGAATTCCGCGGAGGAAGAGATTCGAGAGGGCCAAGAGAATTTAGGGGGAACCGGGAGCCGAGGATTCCGAAGAAGGAAGAGGAATAGGCTAAGATTCAATAGTTAATGACTTATTTCAGCAATCATTAACTCACAGAATAAATAGTTCAAGGTCGCAAATTGCGATCTTGAACCTAAAAATAACCATATTAATCAACAGTCATAGACAGTAAGCTGCCAGTTAAACGAAATATGAATGATTTAATCATAGTAGAAAACAAGATATATGAGATCAGAGGGCAGAAAGTTATGCTTGACTTTGATTTGGCAGAGATGTATGAGATTGAAACGAAGGTACTCAAACAATCAGTACGAAGAAATATAGAGCGTTTTCCTGAAGATTTTATGTTCAGATTAACAAATGAAGAATGTAACTATCTGATAAACAGCATAAGGTCACAAAATGTGACCTTAGATCTTGATTGGTTTAGATATCCACCTTTTGCTTTCACCCAAGAAGGTGTCGCGATGCTTTCCGGAGTACTTCGAAGCCCTAAAGCCATCGAAGTCAACATCAACATCATGCGAGCCTTCGTCCACATGCGCCAATACCTGCTCTCCCATGCTCCAAAACAGGAATTGGAAGAATTGAGGAAAAGGATTGAATACTTGGAAGAGGACATATCCTCCGACAGAGAAAGCTACGAGAAGCAATTTGACGACCTATTCACCGCTTTTGCCAAATTGAGTGCTGCCATTCAAATAAAGCAGACTCCTTTGGACAGAGTAAAAATAGAAGGATTTAAAAACAAATAATAAAGAAAAGAGCAATGAGTAAAATTGGAAAAAGAGCCATTCTGTTATTGTTGGCACTACCAATCGGATTCAATGTTATGGCACAAGAAACCAAAAAACCGACACTGGAAGAACTGATTCCGGGCGGCGAGAGTTACCTCTATGCAGAAAACCTGTACGGGCTGCAATGGTGGGGCGACGAATGTATCAAGCCAGGAGTAGATACCCTTTATTCAATTCAACCCAAAACCGGGAAAGAAACAATGGTTATCACTCGCGAGCAAATCAACAAAGTGCTTGAAGAAAACAAGGCAGGAAAATTATCACACCTGTATTCCGTCCGTTTTCCATGGGCAGACAAGCCACAAATGCTATTCACGATAGCAGGAAAGTTCATTGTATATGATTTCAAGAACAATCAGGTTGTCAGCACACTCAAACCAAAGGACGGGGCAAATAATGAAGACTATTGCGCAGCCAGTGGAAATGTGGCTTACACGATAGATAACAATCTATATGTGAATGAGAAAGCAGTAACCAATGAACCCGAAGGCATCGTTTGCGGACAAACAGTGCACCGCAATGAATTCGGTATCAACAAAGGAACTTTCTGGAGTCCGAAAGGTAACCTGCTCGCTTTCTACCGTATGGATGAAAGCATGGTGACACAATACCCGCTTGTAGACATCACTGCACGTGTGGGCGAAGTGAACAACGTACGCTATCCGATGGCAGGAATGACGAGCCATCAGGTAAAAGTAGGCATTTACAACCCTACCACCGGTAAAAGCATTTATCTGAATGCAGGCGATCCGACAGACCGTTATTTCACTAACATCAGCTGGGCACCAGATGAAAAGAGTCTCTGCCTGATCGAAGTAAACCGCAATCAGAATCATGCCAAACTCTGCCAGTACAACGCAGAGACAGGAGAACCCATGGGAGTCCTCTATGAAGAAATGCACCCTAAATACGTCGAACCGCAAACCCCCATCGTATTTTTGCCGTGGGACCCTACCAAGTTCATCTATCAAAGTCAGCGTGACGGCTACAATCACCTTTATCTCTTTGAGACAAAT
Source organism: Bacteroides sp. OM05-10AA (assembly GCF_003439055.1). Taxonomy (NCBI): domain Bacteria; kingdom Pseudomonadati; phylum Bacteroidota; class Bacteroidia; order Bacteroidales; family Bacteroidaceae; genus Bacteroides; species Bacteroides sp. OM05-10AA. Next base: position 289,671 of record NZ_QSUR01000004.1, on the reverse strand, counting down.
GCAGCAAACATGAAAGGTGAAACCTATAATAGTGCCAACGGCGGCAGCTATTTCCAGGCCGGTAAAGTGAAACAGCTAACCAAAGGCAACTGGCTGGTCAGCGAAATCCTGGGATTCAACACAAAGCGTAAAGAGATCATCTTCACTGCCGTAGAAGGCTTGAGAAGCGGCCATTTTGCAGTAAACGTAAGTAATGGAAAGATAAGCCAGCCGTTCGAAAACTGCAAGGAAAGCGAACATAGCGGAACACTTAGTGCCTCCGGCACATACCTTATCGACCGTTATTCCACCAAAGATCAACCCCGCGTCATCAACTTGGTAGACACCAAAAACTTCAAAGAAACAGTCAACCTGCTGACAGCCGAAAATCCTTACGACGGATACCAGATGCCAAGCATCGAAACCGGAACAATCAAAGCGGCAGACGGCACTACCGACCTGCATTACCGCCTGATGAAGCCGGCAAACTTCGATCCGGCTAAGAAATATCCCGTAATCGTATATGTCTACGGAGGCCCTCACGCGCAATGCGTCACCGGAGGATGGCAGAACGGCGCACGCGGATGGGACACATACATGGCAGGCAAAGGCTATATAATGTTCACCATCGACAATCGCGGTAGCAGCAACCGCGGACTAACATTTGAAAATGCCACCTTCCGCCGTCTCGGCATCGAAGAAGGCAAAGACCAGGTAAAAGGCGTTGAATTCCTGAAATCCCTCCCCTACGTAGACAGCGAACGCATCGGCGTACACGGATGGAGTTTCGGAGGTCACATGACTACCGCCCTGATGCTCCGTTACCCGGAGATATTCAAAGTAGGCGTTGCCGGAGGTCCGGTAATCGACTGGGGTTACTATGAAATAATGTACGGCGAACGCTATATGGACACACCGGAAAGCAATCCGGAAGGCTACAAAGAATGTAACCTGAAGAATCTTGCCGGCCAACTGAAAGGTCACCTGTTGATTATTCACGACGATCATGACGATACCTGCGTGCCACAACACACCCTGTCGTTTATGAAAGCCTGTGTAGATGCCCGCACTTATCCCGACCTGTTTATCTACCCGTGCCACAAGCACAACGTAGCAGGCCGTGACCGTGTACATCTGCACGAGAAAATCACCCGGTACTTTGAGCAGAATTTATAAAACCTGCAAAGTCCACCGCATCCATTACGAATCATATATAACAGTATAACTTATAATAGCACAAAGATGAAGATATTATTACTTGGCTCGGGCGGCCGCGAACATGCACTGGCATGGAAAATTGCCCAAAGTCCGAAAGTTGAAAAACTGTACATTGCTCCGGGAAATGCCGGAACAACTGCCGTAGGCGAGAATGTCAACATCAAAGCAACCGATTTTGAAGCCATCAGCGCTTTCGCTCTGAAAGAGAACATTCAAATGGTAGTAGTAGGCCCCGAAGATCCGTTGGTAGAAGGAATCTACGACTACTTCCAGAACCGTCCGGAGCTAAAGCATATTGCCGTTATCGGCCCTTCGGCTCAAGGAGCAGAACTGGAAGGAAGCAAGGAGTTTGCCAAAGGCTTCATGATGCGCCATAACATCCCGACAGCCCGCTACAAAAGCATCACTTCTGCAAACCTCGAAGAAGGTCTCGCTTTCCTCGAAACGCTGGAAGCTCCCTATGTATTGAAGGCTGATGGTCTTTGTGCCGGAAAAGGAGTACTGATCCTCCCTACGCTGGACGAAGCTAAAGTAGAACTGAAAGAAATGCTGGGTGGCATGTTCGGCTCTGCATCGGCAACCGTTGTAATCGAAGAGTTCCTAAGCGGTATCGAGTGCTCTGTATTCGTACTGACAGACGGAGAACACTATAAAGTCCTTCCGGTAGCCAAAGACTACAAACGCATCGGTGAAGGCGATAAAGGACTGAATACAGGTGGTATGGGTAGCGTAACCCCCGTTCCGTTTGCCGATGAAGTGTTTATGGAGAAAGTACGCACACGCATCATCGAACCAACCATCAACGGCCTGAAAGAAGAAAACATCACCTACAAAGGTTTCATCTTCCTCGGCCTTATCAAGGTAAAAGGTGAACCGATGGTGATCGAATACAACGTCCGCATGGGCGACCCGGAAACAGAAAGTGTAATGCTCCGTATCCAGAGCGACTTCGTAGAACTGCTTGAAGGCACTGCCGCAGGCAACCTGAACGAAAAGACACTGGTGATGGACCCACGTTCAGCCGGCTGTGTCATCCTTGTCAGCGGCGGTTATCCCGAAGCTTACGAAAAAGGATTCCCTATCAGCGGACTGGAACAGGCTGCCGCTACCGACAGCATCATTTTCCATGCCGGAACAGCCATGAAAGACGGACAAGTCGTGACGAACGGAGGACGTGTGATTGCCGTTTGTTCTTACGGTGCAACGAAAGAAGAGGCACTGGCACAGAGCTACAAAGTGACAGACATGATCGACTTCGACAAGAAGTATTTCCGCCGCGATATCGGATTCGATTTGTAAAAAACAACCTATAATGATACGCCACGGCAGGTATAAATCTCCTATTTGCAGGGCATATAGATCCAATGTACAGGACATATAGTTCCAACACGCAGGATATATAGATCCAACACGCACGGCATATAGATCCAACAAAGCGATGATATATGCCTGCCGGGCGACAACAGAACTGACAGATCAATGAGAAATAAAAGACTACAAAGTCAAGTGACGGCAGGACGGTGGACCCTGCCTGCCGTTATCTTTATCTGCGCCCTATGCTGGGTGTTGACTTACTTTTTATTTCCCGGTTCCATAGCCTCAACCGTACTCGAAGACAGCCCTTCTGCCTGGCAACCCGCCCGCGATTTTCTGCTTCCGGGATGGGCAGACCGGATTGTCAGCTTCCTGATTTATGCAACTATCGGCTACTTTCTGATAGAGCTGAACAATCAGTTCAGCATTATCCGTATGAGGGCTTCCATGCAGACGGCTATCTATTTCCTGCTGGTCACCGTCTGCCCGAAAATGCATTTCCTATATACAGGAGATATTGTTGCCTTGGGCTTTCTCATTTCCATTTATTTTCTGTTTAAAAGCTATCAGCAAACTCAAGCTGCGGGTTATTTATTCTATTCCTTCTTCTTTATTGGAGCGGGAAGTATTCTGTTCCCACAGTTCACCATCCTCTCGGTGCTTTGGTTGCTCGAAGCCTACCGTTTCCAGTCGCTCACTCCGCGTAGTTTCTGCGGTGCGCTGCTCGGATGGATGCTGCCATACTGGATGCTGTTCGGACACGCCTTCTTCTACAACGAGATGGATTTATTCTATCGTCCTTTCAATCAGCTACTTACTTTCGGAGAATTCTTCAACCTACAAATCCTCCAGCCTTGGGAACTGGCAATACTCGGCTATCTGTTGGTGATGTTCATCGTCAGTGCCGTCCATTGCATCGCCGCCGGATTTGAGGATAAGATACGCACACGCGCCTATCTCCAATTCCTGATAGACCTGACGATTTTCCTGTTCCTGCTGATTGCCCTGCAACCGATATATTGCAGTGCCCTATTGCCTTTGCTTATCATAAGCAACAGCATCCTGATCGGACATTTCTTTGTACTGACCAATAGTAAAAGTTCGAATGTGTTTTTTATCATTTCATTGGTCGGTCTCATCCTCTTATTCGCTTTTAATATATGGACGCTTTTATAGATTCAACGATACAACTCCTCATAGAATGGGGACTCCCGGGATTATTCATCTCGGCTTTATTGGCTGGGAGCATCGTGCCTTTCAGTTCCGAACTGGTACTGGTGGCACTGGTGAAACTCGGGCTGCCCCCGATAGCCTGTCTGATCTCCGCCACTCTGGGCAATACAGTAGGCGGAATGACCTGCTACTACATGGGGCGTCTGGGCAAAATCAGCTGGATTGAGAAATATTTCAAGGTAAAGAAAGAGAAAGTAGACAAAATGGTGAAATTCCTGCAAGGGAAAGGAGCATTGATGGCCTTCTTCACCTTTCTTCCCGCCATTGGGGAAGTGATAGCCATTGCACTGGGATTTATGCGAAGCAACACATGGCTCATCATAGTTTCCATGTTTGTCGGCAAACTGATACGTTATATTCTTCTCCTGTATGCACTCGAAAGTGCCTGGGATGCTATAGCAGGATAGGAAATAAGTATTAGGTATTAAGTATAAAGTATTAGACGTTAGACAGTAAGTATTAGAGATTGTATGATGAAAAGGATTATTGAGAAAACCGACGACGGGAGCGCTACCCTGTTTGTTCCGGAATTGAATGAACATTATCATTCAACGAAAGGGGCACGCACGGAGTCTCAACATATTTTCATCGATATGGGACTTAAAGCCTCTTCCGCCACTACTCCGCGTATTCTTGAAATCGGCTTCGGGACAGGGCTAAACGCCTGGCTCACCCTGGAAGAAGCAGAAAGAAGCAGATGGAATATACACTATACAGGATTGGAACTCTATCCGCTGGAATGGCAGACGATAGAGCAACTAGGATATATCTCCAATGATGAACAATTAACAACGAGCGACCGGCAGCAACCGGCTATCGAATTGTTTAAGCAACTTCATACATCACCTTGGGAGAAAGACGTGCAACTCACTCCACACTTCACCCTACAGAAAGTAGAGACAGACGTAAACAAATGGGTTGAGAACAGAGAACGGACAATGAGCAATGTCAATGATAGCGTAACCAACGCCGAATCACCTGCCCTGAATCCTTCATTTAACCTCATTTACTTCGATGCCTTTGCACCGGAAAAGCAACCGGAAATGTGGTCGCAAGAACTATTCAACCGCCTCTACGTTTTATTAGATAAAGACGGTATCCTGACCACTTACTGCGCCAAAGGTGTCGTCCGCCGGATGTTGCAGACAGCCGGATTCACAGTAGAACGCCTGCCCGGACCTCCGGGTGGTAAACGGGAAATATTACGGGCCCGAAAATAAGAATAGGAATAAGATAAGAAAGAAACCCCGAAATAGAAGAAGTCATGAAAAAACAACTAAAAGATATGAGAACCCTTTTCCTCCTTAGTGCCTGCCTCCTAATGGCAGCCTGCACAGGACGCTCTTCCCAAGCAAGCAACGATGACGAAGCAAAACCGGTGATTACCGTCACCCTGGAACCGCAACGTTATTTCACGGAAGCTATTGCCGGAGATAAATTTAAAGTAGTCAGCATGGTCCCCAAAGGTTCCAGCCCGGAAACCTATGATCCTGTCCCCCAACAACTTGTTTCTCTGGGAGACAGCAAAGCCTATTTCCGCATCGGATACATCGGCTTCGAACAGACCTGGATGGATCGTTTAATGAACAATACCCCCCATATTCAAGTGTTCGACACCTCCAAAGGAATCGACCTCATACTCAACAATGATGACCACGACCATGCCCACGAACATAACAGCCACGACGGGCATATCCACGCCGTAGAGCCTCACGTATGGAATTCCACCGGTAATGCTTTAATCATTGCAGGAAACACCTACAAAGCCCTTAGCCAACTGGATAAGGCAAATGAGGTATACTATAGAAACCGCTACGATTCGCTCTGCCAGCGTATCCAGCACACCGACAGCCTGATTCGCCGTCAACTCTCCGCTCCCGAAGCAGCCAAAGCCTTCATGATTTATCATCCGGCTCTCTCCTACTTCGCCCGCGACTACGGATTGCATCAGATTTCCATCGAAGAAGGAGGTAAAGAACCTTCTCCCGCCCATCTGAAAGCCTTGATAGACCTGTGTCAAGCAGAAGATGTACGTGTTATCTTTGTTCAACCGGAATTTGACAAACGCAATGCGGAAACCATCGCGCAGCAAACCGGAACGAAAGTGATCCCTATCAATCCGCTAAGTTACGACTGGGAAGAAGAAATGCTGAATGTAGCCAAAGCCCTCGCGCCACAGGCTGCAACAAAATAAACGTATAAAGAAAGAACCTATCAAGCCATTTCCAACGATGAAACCAATAATCGAAATAAAGAATCTTTCCGCCGGATATGACGGTCGCACTGTTCTCCACGATGTTAATCTAAGCATCTACGAACGGGATTTTCTAGGTATTATAGGTCCGAACGGAGGCGGCAAAACGACGCTTATAAAGTGCATCCTCGGTCTGTTGAAGCCAACCGGAGGGGAAATTATATTCAATGTTCCCAAAGAGGCTTCATCAACAACATCTACAGGAGTCTCCTTTCAAAGTTCTTCTGCAAAATCCCAGCTTCTCCTCGGCTATCTACCACAATATAGCACCATAGACCGGAAGTTTCCTATCTCCGTGGAAGAAGTGATTCTATCCGGATTGAGCATACAAAAGTCGCTCACTTCCCGATTCACTCCCGAACAGAGAGAGAAAGGCAGACAGATTATTTCCCGTATGGGGCTTGAAGGACTCGAACACCGTTCTATCGGACAATTAAGCGGCGGACAACTGCAACGTGCCCTGTTGGGGCGCGCCATCATCTCCGACCCTGCGGTATTGATTCTCGATGAACCCAGCACATATATCGACAAGCGTTTCGAAGCGCGTCTTTATGAGTTATTGGCTGAAATCAATAAAGAGTGTGCCATCATTCTTGTCAGCCATGATATCGGCACTGTGCTGCAACAGGTAAAATCCATCGCTTGTGTCAATGAAACGCTGGATTACCATCCGGATACAGGCGTCACTACCGAATGGTTGGAAAGAAACTTCAACTGCCCTATCGAGCTATTGGGACACGGTACATTGCCTCACCGGGTTTTAGGAGAGCATCATCACCATCATTAAACATAGACTTTATATAGATATCCGGCTACCTTGTTTTAAAATGTATCTTCCCTCTCTGCCGCCTTCCGGAAGAGTGAAAGAGATAGTAAATCACCCCTTTGTTACTTAATATTTCTTACTTTCTTCCTCATTATCCTTACAAATCACTATCTTTGCGACCTCATAATTTGTTTTTAACGAATAAACTACGATAGTGCTAATGAAACAGTACAGAACCGTAAACAACCTTATGGGTTGGCTTACATTCATCATTGCGGCAACCGTCTACTGCCTGACAATAGAACCGACCGCAAGTTTCTGGGATTGCCCGGAGTTCATAACCACCGGCTATAAACTGGAAGTCGGACACCCGCCCGGCGCACCTTTCTTCATGCTGATGGCGAACCTGTTTACTCAATTTGCTTCCGACGTAACAACCGTTGCGAAAATGGTGAATTACATGAGTGCCCTGATGAGTGGTGCCTGTATCCTGTTCCTTTTCTGGAGCATCACCCATCTGGTACGCAAACTGATTATCACTGACGAAAACAATATCACCAAAGGACAGCTTATCACGGTCATGGGTAGCGGACTGATCGGTGCACTGGTTTATACATTCAGTGACACATTCTGGTTCTCGGCCGTAGAAGGTGAAGTATATGCCTTCTCCTCTCTGTTTACCGCTGTCGTTTTCTGGTTGATTCTGAAATGGGAAGACGTGGCCGACCAGCCTCATAGCGACCGCTGGATTATCCTCATCGCCTATCTGACGGGATTGAGTATCGGTGTCCATTTGCTGAACCTGCTTTGTCTGCCCGCCATCGTACTGGTATACTACTACAAGAAAACTCCAAACGCTACCGCCAAAGGTTCGTTAATTGCGTTATTCGGTTCAATGGTACTCGTTGCAGCCGTGCTTTACGGCATCGTACCGGGCATTGTGAAAGTAGGCGGCTGGTTCGAGCTGTTGTTTGTCAACGGACTCGGAATGTCATTCAATTCAGGCGTAGTGGTTTATATCATTCTGCTTGCAGCGGCTCTGATCTGGGGCGTATACGAAAGCTATACCGAAAAGAACAAGACGCGCATGGCTATCTCCTTTATTCTGACGATTGCTCTACTGGGTATCCCGTTCTACGGACACGGAGCCAGCAGTATCATCATCGGTATTCTGGTTATCGCCGCACTGGGACTTTACCTCGCTCCGGGTGTACAGGCCAAGATCAAAGAGAGATGGCGTATCACCGCCCGCACCATGAACACGGCTTTGCTATGCACCATGATGATCGTAATCGGATATTCTTCTTACGCACTGATCGTTATCCGTTCTACTGCCAACACTCCGATGGACCAAAACTCACCGGAAGATATATTCACACTGGGCGAATACCTCGGTCGTGAACAATACGGAAGCCGTCCTCTTTTCTACGGTCCTGCTTTCTCTTCGAAAGTGGCACTCGACGTAAAAGACGGATATTGTATTCCGCGCCAGTCGGAAGCAGGAAGCAAGTTTGTCCGCAAGGAAAAGACTTCGCCCGACGAAAAAGACTCTTATATCGAACTTCCCGGACGTGTGGAATATGAATATGCACAGAATATGCTTTTCCCGCGTATGTACAGTTCGTCACACGCACCGCTCTACAAGCAATGGGTAGACATCAAGGGATATGATGTTCCTTACGACCAATGTGGAGAAATGGTGATGGTAAACATGCCTACCCAATGGGAAAATATCAAATTCTTCTTCTCCTACCAGTTGAACTTCATGTACTGGCGTTACTTCATGTGGAACTTTGCCGGACGGCAGAATGACATACAGGGTAGCGGAGAAATCGAGCACGGCAACTGGATCACCGGTATCCCGTTTATCGACAACCTGCTGGTAGGTAACCAGGAATTGCTTCCGCAAGATCTCAAAAACAATAAAGGTCATAATGTATTCTACTGTCTGCCGCTGATTCTCGGTTTGATCGGACTCTTCTGGCAGGCTTACCATAGCCAGCGAGGTATCCAGCAATTCTGGGTGGTATTCTTCCTGTTCTTTATGACAGGTATCGCTATCGTACTCTACCTCAACCAAACTCCTGCACAACCCCGTGAACGAGACTATGCGTATGCCGGTTCGTTCTATGCCTTTGCCATCTGGGTAGGTATGGGAGTGGCAGGCATCATCCGCATGTTGCGGGATTACGCCAAGATGCAGGAACTTCCGGCAGCCATTCTGGCTTCTGTTCTCTGTTTGTTCGTCCCCATTCAGATGGCGGGACAGACATGGGATGACCACGACCGCAGCGGACGCTTCGTTGCCCGCGACTTCGGACAGAACTACCTGATGACTTTGCAGGAAGAAGGCAACCCGATTATCTACACCAATGGTGATAACGATACTTTCCCATTGTGGTACAATCAGGAAACGGAAGGTTTCCGTACGGATGCCCGCACCTGTAACTTAAGTTACCTGCAAACAGACTGGTATATCGACCAGATGAAACGTCCGGCCTACGATTCTCCGTCACTCCCTATCACCTGGGACCGTGTGGAATACGTGGAAGGACAAAACGAATATATCTCTATCCGTCCGGAAATGAAAGCTCTTATCGACAGCTATTTCAAACAGGCAAACGAACTGGCTGCACAAGGAGACACTACCATATTGTCACTCGTTCACTCCATCTTCGGTGAAAATCCTTATGAACTGAAGGAAATCATCAACCGCTGGATGCTTGGCAAGAACGACCAATTGAAAGAGCTTCTCAAGAAGACAGGAAAAGAGATACAGCTCCCGCTGATCCCTACGGACAGCATCGTCATGAAGATAGATAAGGAAGCCGTACGCCGCTCCGGCATGAAGATTCCGGAAGCTCTGGGCGACTCTATCCCCGAATACATGACAATCACCCTTAGAGACGCCAACGGCAGCCCGAAACGCGCCCTCTACAAGAGTGAACTGATGATGCTCGAAATGCTTGCCAACGCTAACTGGGAACGTCCTATCTATATGGCAATCACCGTAGGAAGCGAAAACCATCTGGGCATGGGCAATCACTTCACACAGGAGGGTCTCGCCTACCGCTTCACTCCGTTCGATACGAACAAGCTGGACAGCAAGATCGATAGTGAAAAGATGTACGACAACCTGATGAACAAGTTCAAGTTCGGCGGTATCGACAAGCCGGGTATCTACATCGACGAGAACGTGATGCGTATGTGCTACACGCACCGCCGTATCTTCACGCAACTCGTAGGACAGCTTATCAAAGAAGGTAAGAAGGACAAGGCGCTCGCTGCACTCGATTACGCCGAAAAGATGATTCCGGCAATCAACGTACCGTATGACTGGGCAAATGGCGCCTTCCAAATGGCAGAGTCTTATTATCAACTGGGACAGAACGAGAAAGCCAACAAGATTATCGACGAGCTTGCCAACAAGTCGCTCGAATACATGATCTGGTATCTTAGCCTAAACGATAACCAGCTTGCCATCGCCAGCGAAAACTTCGTGTACAACGCCAGCTTGCTTGACGCCGAAGTCCGCCTAATGGAAAAATACAAATCAGAAGAACTCGCAAAACATTACTCTACGCAACTCGATCAGCTATACAACGAGTACGTGACGAGAATGAAAGGGAAATAAATATTAAATATCAAGTACTAAGTATTAAGTATTAATCATGGCTTCCGGCATGTTTTCCGCATGGTATAATACTTAATACTTATTACTTAATACTTGTTTAACGCAAACTCTCATGTTTATAGAACAACCACCTTGGCTTTTCCGGGCGTTGTATCCACAGGCTATCTTCCGGATGGACCCGAATGAGCGGGCAGTCTATCTGACTTTCGACGACGGCCCCATCCCCGAAGTAACTCCCTGGGTACTGGAAATACTGGAAAAGCATCATATTAAAGCTACCTTTTTCATGGTAGGCGACAATATACGCAAACACCCGGATGAATACCGGATGGTGGTAGAGCACGGACACCGCATCGGCAACCATACTTTCAACCACATCCGTGGATTTGAATATTCCAATCCGGATTACCTGGCAAATGCCAGAAAGGTAGATGATATTATTCATTCCGATCTCTTCCGTCCGCCACACGGACACATGGGATTCAGGCAGTATTATACATTGCGTTATCATTACCGTATTATTATGTGGGATCTCGTGACCCGCGATTACAGTAAGCGGATGTGCCCGGAACAAGTGCTGAACAACGTGAAACGCTATGCGCGAAACGGTTCTATCATCACTTTCCACGATTCACTGAAGTCATGGAACAACGGTAACCTGCAATACGCACTCCCCCGTGCCATCGAATTCCTGAAAGAGGAAGGTTATGAATTCAAGGTGTTATAATCTTTGAGAAAACAGAAACTTCGAAAAGAACAGGGATTTCTGATATAGGAATTTCGTACAGATGGGGCAAGACGTGAAGGAGATGATAAAGGACGTGCTGAACAAACGAAACGCCAAGTAAAAAGCGGATTCCGATATGAGGGAGAGAAAAAATGGTTTTCGTAGCTGTTGGTTTTGTCATTCAATACTACACAGAAAGTATATTATACCGAAACAAAATTAACTATTCTGACTTTTAAGACAAAAGAAACAGTATCTTTGCAGTTGAAATAAAAAACAAATAATATACTGTGAATATAGAACCCAAAAGCAAGATAAACCAACTGTTACTTTCCGCCACTCCAAAAGGGCTGTTGTTTTCCGAATGGTTGAAAAGGAACGGCTATTCCGACCAGTTGATAAAAAGATACCGGGAATCTGGCTGGCTCGAGATGTTGTCAAAAGGAGTCATGTACCGCACAGGAGACAGTCTGTCGGCATACGCCGCATTGTCCTGCTACAACAGACAATTAGGCAAGAGAATCCGTGTTGCAGCACATTCCGCCTTGGAGCTATTCGGTTTCAATCACTATGTACCTATGGGCAAACCGTTGCTGATGGTAGCGCATAGCAAACAACGTGTTCCGGAATGGATGCGCAATGATGTTTTCGACAGAGTGATAAAACCATTTTCCACCGATGCTTTTTCAGAGCCGCAAGTCACAACGGTCGTGAAAGACGAAGCGGATTTACTGGTTTCCACTCCGGAACAGGCATTCTTGGAGTGTTTGCTGCTTGCGCCGCAACAATACTCTTATATGGATTTATTCTATATGATGGAACAACTGACAACGCTGCGCCCCGAAATACTACAACGACTGCTTGAAACGACCAAGAGCCTTAAAGTAAAACGTATGTTCCTTTACATGGCGGAAAAGGCGGGACACTATTGGCATGAAGCACTCGATACATCAAAAATAGAGTTGGGAACCTCCAAATTGCAACTGATAAAAAACGGGGCTTATATCGCCAAATACAGAATAACCGTACCCAAAGAATTAAACGAATATGAATGACATCTATAAAAAACAAGTGGCCCTGCTGATACGCATTATACCGTCCGTGTATCGCATCAAAGATTTCGCGGTGCATGGAGGTACGGCCATTAACCTGTTCCATAAGAATATGCCGCGCTATTCGGTCGATATAGACCTTACCTATATTCCTGTGCAGGAGAGGGCGAAGAGTCTGGAGACTATCAACAGCCATCTGCGAACCCTGAAAAGCAGCATAGAAAAATCCATACCGGGTATCAGAGTGCTTCACAAGCCCGATGTCTGGAAATTGCAGTGTACCTTGGACAGTGCGACCGTCAAAATCGAGGTGAACGGGACAAAGCGCGGCATCATTGGGGAGACAGAGGACAGGATACTGTGCGAACGGGCCGAAACGGAGTTCAACATGACCTGCAAAGCACGTACCGTTTCTTATTCACAACTTTACGGGGGCAAGATAGCAGCGGCATTGAGCCGCCAACACCCACGGGACCTGTTCGATTGGAAGTATATGAAAATGACATCGTTCAATGATGTCAAGGACGGCTTCATGTTTTACCTGCTGGGAAGCGACAAGCCTCTCATCGAATCATTGCAGCCAAATGCCATCGACCAAACGGAAGCATTGGAAAATCAGTTTGAAGGAATGTCCGATACCTCGTTCACTTATTCCGATTATGAAGAGGCGAGGCATAACCTCATTCAACAGGTAAACGACAGCCTGACCGAAACAGACCGGGAATTTCTTCTGTCATTCGAGAACGACGAACCTGACTGGGGGAAATGCTGTGCAGGAGATTTAAACAGCTATCCGTCTGTAAAATGGAAATTACAGAATATCGCCAAACTCAAAAAGGACAATCCTAAAAAGCACAGGGCGGGATTGGAAAAGCTGCGTACTTTCTTATTTCCGGAGAAACAATAAGTTTTAACCTTTTATAAAGGAAACTCCTGCAATAATTTCATTCTTATTACAAGCGTTTATCCCTGTATATTCCATTTTTGAAATCAAGATTCTTGTAGCAACTACGAAACTTAGTGCGCCTACGTACAATGAATCAACAAATTACTTTTTCACATCACAATTGTTCTAATCCTTCAAGATTTAGATCTATAGAGTAAGGCACCTCCTTAGAACCCTCGTTTGTCCATTTTACAAGATGAATCACATCATGAGACCAATTAGCATCTTGACCGGCAGATCCAAATTGGGCATCATAGGCTACATTTTTTTTCTAATCCGACTACAGGATCGTGTCCGAAAGGTTTGAACCAGCCAGGTAACGGATTATCCATCCCACCGATAAGAAAATCCATTATACTTTTTCCATCAATAGTTGCCATACTTCTTTATGATTTACAGTTTTCCTACTCTCTTTACTATCCGACTTTTCGGAACCCGCCGTCGTTGTGAACCTACGCAGCAAATGTATGGGGAACAAAGGTTTCTGATGAATAAAAAAGCTCCCTGACAAGAAGAAAAAACATAAGCCGAGGTATTATGCCCCGGCTTTTGTAGTTTAAAGCCCGTTTCGTGCTCAAAATTGAAAGATTCCTCCTCTTTCTTATAAGATATCAGCACAACTGCATTTCACCCGGTAAAGGGCAAAAAGAGGACAAAATAACCTACTTTCAAAAAGTTTCTGATTCACATTACCCTCTCCAACCATATTTTTTTATACATTTGCAACAGTCTCTTCTGCAGAAAGCCTCCGGGTGGTGGTAGAAGAGACGTATATATAGAGAAGACGTTTATAAGCGTTTGTCTTTCGTATTCAAAACTTCGCAAACTTTGACCCCGAATTGACGAATAGCAACTAAGACGTCCTCCTGATGTGTATTTATATACATCCGTGCCTCGCTTTAAAACAAAGAGAGGTTACGGATGTTATGCATATCGGCGTGGGCTTTCTGCGTTGTTCGTTCTCGGGGTAGGGCATTGCGAAGGCCTTGAATACAGAACGGATGAAGGTAAGATTCCCACGTCTTTTCTATATAATCTGTCAACTTTAGAATGACTCGTCCGCCTAAGGGAATCTGGAGGTACACAGAAGCAGAATAGATATATGGTTCATGTGGGACAACTTATCGCAGACATACTTCACGAACAGGGACGCACCGTCACCTGGTTCGCCACTCAATTATGCTGCACACGCCCCAACGTCTACAAGATATTCCAGAAAGAAAATATCGACATTTATCTACTTTGGCGTATTTCCTGTATTCTTGACCATGATTTTTTCCACGACTTATCTAACAATATTAATAGCACCAACTTTACAAATGTATCCAAATAGGATACACTTATGTTTACTTGTTGGAACTACACATTCCTCTGCCAACACGTTTCTTTTACCTATTTTTGCAGCATATTAATAAAAGTCATAAAAATACACCTACAAGAGTAGTACAGCCACTGAAATATGCATAATACTATTTGAAAACCATCAAACATACAAAGAGCTGTATATCAAACAAAACTTATGCAATATTACTTTACAAACAACAACCGGTACGCCCAACTAATAAAATAAAAATGAGCAGAATATTACATAATGCGAATAACGCACAAAGAATTTTGAGACTGACAGCAGACACTATGTTACTGATTGACAAACATGGCGTCTGCATGGATATTGAACCTCATTGTGACCTGTGGTTTCTGCAAGAAAATATACTTTTAGGAAAAAATATATTCGAACTTTTACCGGAATACACAAGAAAGAGAGTAATACCTATTTTTCAGACTGTCCTCAAAGAACAGCGAAGTATTAACAAGAACTTCAAACTAGTGCTGAAAAACGATACTTTTTACTTCAAATGCCTCATGTTTCCTTATGACGACATGGTACTCTGCCAATATCGTGACATCACGCAAAGAAGCAATGTAAAACGTGAACTGGAACAAGCGAACTATACGCTACGAACGATTCAAAAAGTAGCTCAAATCGGACAATGGACATACAATACGCATAAAAAGATGCTGCATTATTCGGACTATACAGGAGCCTCATACGAGGAAAATGTCCAAAATATTGCTATTGAAAAATACATCAAGCTAATCGTAAAAGAAGATCGTCAAAGTTTCAGAAAATGGTTGCACACGAACGAAGAGGAACTCAACATAAAAAGTATCAGTTACCGTGTCCGCACAAATGGGGAAATATTTTATATGCGTATTCAGACTTACCTGCGCAAACCACTCTCCGATGGCAGCTTTAACATCGAAGGATATATTCAGAACATCACGGACATACAACATCATAGAAACTATATCAATACACTGACACACGCCATCAACAATGTCCAAGAGAGCATCTTCGCTGCCAAATCCGATGGTACGATTATCTTCGCCAATCGTTGTTTCTTATATAATCACGGAATTACCGAAAACGAAGACCTTAGTCAACTGAAAATTTATAATATTGCTGAAAACATACCTACACAAAAAGCTTGGGAAGAGCGCTGTAAAGATATAAGATACGGTAAAAGCAGCAATTTCACCTCCTATTATCCTTCCAAAACTAATAAAAACATATTAGGCTACGAAGGCACAATGTATAATGTAGCTAATGACTACGGTGAGGAAAGTTATTGGTCATTTGCGCATGACATTTCCGAGCGAATCAGATATGAAGCCCAAATTAAACGACTCAACCGGATCATGGATACCACAATCAACAACCTCCCCGCCGGAATTGTAGTAAAAGAGATCAATAACAACTTCCGATACATATACCGAAATCGCGAATCATACAATCGAGATATTTATCCACATGACCCCATTGGTAAGGATGACTTTGATTTTCATCCTCGCGCAGTAGCAGAAAAGAAGAGACTGGAAGACATCCAGGTAGCTACTACAGGGAAAGAGTTACACTGGATTATTGAAGAAAAAGACAAAAATGGGAATCTGATAATCCTTGACAAACGGAAAATTCGAGTGGACGGAGACGAATTGTCTTCCCCCATTATCATCAGCATCGAATGGAACATCACAGAACTGGAAATAATAAAACGTGAACTCCAATTGGCAAAAGAGAAAGCAGAGATGGCCGATAACTTGAAATCGGCTTTCCTCGCCAATATGAGTCATGAAATACGAACTCCACTAAATGCCATTGTCGGTTTTTCATACCTCATTGCCGAAAGCGACGATGCGGAAGAACGCAAAAAGTATTACAGTATCGTCAACACCAACAACGAACGGCTACTGCAGCTTATCAATGAGATCCTCGATCTCTCGAGAATTGAATCGGGAATTATTGAATTTTCTTTCAAACCTGCCAGTCTCCACAATATCTGTCTGGAAGTGCGCAATGCCCATATATTCCGTATTCCACAGGGAGTAAGCCTTATTTACGAGCTTTCGGACGAGAGCCTGATGATCACAACAGACAAAGATCGGATATTTCAGGTGATTTCAAATCTGGTCGGAAATGCTATCAAATTCACCCCAAAAGGAAACATCAGTTATGGCTACAAACTGACAGACAACCAAATCATCTTCCACGTAACAGATACCGGAATGGGAATTGAACCAGAGAAAGTGGGACATGTGTTCGAGCGTTTTACAAAATTGAACAATTACGCACAAGGAACAGGACTGGGATTATCCATTTGCAAATCTATCATTGAGCGGCTCGGTGGAAAAATTTCCGTCAGCTCCGAATTTGGTAAGGGCACTACATTTATATTTACTTTACTCTATGCGACTACAGCAGCAACAAACGTGGAAATTGAAGGAAAAGATGAATAAAAAAGTAGCAACAAAAAACTTCACTCATAAGTAAAACTGGAAAATGGTAAAGGAAGCAAAATATTCAAAACAGTATATCATTCTAGCGTTTCTCATAAACAAGCTGATTGATTATCAAGAAAAAAAGAATACTTACCGCATCTTCTCACGCCAGACACTGTTATGATCTTCCCGCTATCAACAGGCAGAGTGAGTTCACGAGGACGTATCTCTACTGGTAGTGAGGCTTGAAATCCTGCAATCAGTTGTTTTAGTAGTTCTTTCTTTCCCATAAAGACACATTCTTAATTTTCTTTCTTTTTCAGAAAGATAAAATTAAGCAAAAGTTTCTTTTTATCAAAGAAATATGTATTTAATCTGCATGATTAGATTTTGAGATCTATTTTCTCATTCGCCGTAATCTCAAGAACTTTATGATTCTGTGAAAAATTAGAGCGAAACTGAATTAAAAGCTTACCCTAAACTGTGTTTACCAAATCTTCCCTTCATAAACTTTTATTATATCCCAACAAGGAAATGTTCCATTTATCAGATTTTCCCGTAATAAATCGTTGATATATATAAATGAAGAACCTTTCGTAATCATTTTCCGGTGAAATACAAGGCATTCCATTTAAAGAAACATATCAGACAACATAAAAAAATGAACGATAAACTGCTATTATAACATTTATCGAATCCCTTGATGGCAAATTTTGCGATTTTCCCCGCCCCAATTGCGGAAGGTTACATATTTTGAAAAATAGGGCGATTTAATATACAATTGGTCGTATTGAATCTTTTTCTGCGCTAATTCTTATCTAGCTCACAACCTATACCCAAAGTACCAGGTAGATTTTAAATAGATACTCCGAGAGATCCTCCTTTCAATCCATAACTATATTGGGTAGACCCTCTAGTTTTACCACTTGCTGCCGCCAAACAGTCGGCTGCACTGATAAAAAACATTTATCCACTCTTGCCATACTTGCAACTACAAGTTAATTTTCCCAAACATTCAGCTTCATAAAATCTTTCAACATTTTCTATTTGATGGAAACTTTTTGTGTTCTCATACCGATGTAGCTGATTTACATAGTTCTTGCAGAACTTGGTACATTGCTAATAGTAAACTTTCCATCCATGTTAGTGGTAGTCCCTATAGACGTACCTTTTACTAGTACGGATGCCCCTACAACAGGCTGGTTGTCCTCTTCCGAAATGACAAAGCCTGTGATTGTTTTAGGTGTTTGGGCAATCGCTAGACTGACTCCTGCCAATAAGCAGGCCAATAACAACACAAATCTTTTTTTCATACGCTCCCTAAATATTTGGTTAATATAATAGTTGTTTATTCGCTTGTATGCTTTTTGCAAAAATAAGCACATTTTATTAAAAACAAAACAAAAACAATAAAAAATCACCAATTTACTTGCAAGATAATTTGAAAGCCAATTTATATATGCTATATCCCAAAGAAAGTTTATAATCAATTTCAAACAACATATTGCTATTATTAATAAAACCAAACGTTTTCTTTGCGGAAATTGAGAAAAAAATTGCCACTAAATAGAAGTTTAATTATATAGAAAATAAGTATTGGTATTTTTAATGGAATTAAGATTTGGAAGACTAGTAAAATAATAAATAAGGATGAAAAATACCGACTTTAGGTATTGAATACGTTTCCCAAAATATAAAAATAAGCGATAAAAACTAGAAGATACTGAAATGGTAGTAAAAGAGGAACATCCCTATCATTATGCGACAGAAATACAATTATGGGCAACATTCATTTTTCTATAAATATTCGATATAGAAAAAAAGGTCAGGATACATACGTTTGAAGCATACTTACAAATAAAAGGGATGTAAATATCATTTTGATAGTTTGACACTTAGGAAATAGTATTGACTATTATTCCCCAATATATAAAATAGTATTAAGTTCTGCAAGGACTTTGAAAATCAGCTACATCGGCATGAAAACGGAGGAAGTTTCCATTAAGCCAGGGACAATGAAAGTAGTAATGAAGCCTGATGCGGAAATACTGCAAGAAGTTGTCGTCACCGGTATGCAGAAAATGGATAAGCGATTGTTTACGGGAGCGGCCACAAAGATCTCGGCCGAAAATGCCAAGCTAGATGGTCTCGCAGATGTCAGCCGTGCCTTAGAAGGACGGGCAGCCGGTGTATCTGTCCAAAATGTATCAGGAACATTCGGTACAGCACCGAAGATTCGTGTTCGTGGTGCCACCTCCATTTATGGTAGCTCAAAGCCTCTGTGGGTAGTAGACGGGGTTATCATGGAAGATGTGACGGAAGTAGGAGCTGATGATTTATCCTCCGGTAATGCGGAAACATTGATCAGTTCGGCCATTGCAGGTTTGAATGCCGACGACATCGAGAGTTTTCAGATATTGAAAGACGGATCGGCTACTTCTATTTACGGTGCACGAGCCATGGCGGGCGTCATCGTAGTCACCACCAAAAAAGGAAAAGCCGGGACCAACAAAATCAATTACACCGGTGAATTTACGATGCGCCTGAAGCCGCAGTACCGGAACTTCAACATCATGGATTCTCAAGAGCAAATGAGTGTTTACAGGGACTTGGAAGCAGCCGGCTACTTGAACTTCTCTGATTCGTACCGTGCTTCTAACAGTGGAGTATATGGCAAAATGTATCATCTCATCAACCAGTATAATGCTACAAACGGGACTTACGGATTGGAAAATACACCGGAAGCACGCATTGCCTTCCTCGAACAAGCGGAATATAACAATACGGATTGGTTTGACCTGTTGTTCAGTAACAATATATCCCAGAACCATGCCGTCAGTATGTCCACCGGTACGGAAAAAGCATCCTATTACACCTCACTTAGTGCCATGATAGATCCGGGATGGTCAAAGAAAAGCAAAGTTTCACGCTATACCGCCAATATCAATGCACTCTACAATGTTTCAAAACAAGTATCATTGAATCTGATTGGCAATGCTTCTTACCGTAAACAGGAAGCACCGGGAGCTTTAGGTTCGCAGTCGGACCCCGTAAACGGAGAAGTGAAACGCGACTTCGACATCAATCCCTATTCGTTTGCGCTGAATACTTCACGCACAATGGATCCAAATGAGTATTATGTACGCAATTATGCCCCGTTCAATATCTTTAATGAATTGGAAAATAACTATATGGATCTTCATGTAGTAGATATGAAGTTTCAGGCAGAACTGAAATGGAAACCTATTCATAAAGTAGAACTGTCTGCCCTGGGTGCTTACAAATATTCTACTACGACTCAAGACCATTATGTGAAAGATTACTCCAATCAGGCATGGGCATACCGCGCTATGGATGATGCCACGATGCAGAAAGCCAATCCGTGGCTATATACCGACCCTGACAAGGTGAACACACTTCCAGAAAGTGTGATGCCCGTCGGCGGGTTCTATCGCGAAACAAAATATGCCATGAACAGCTTTGACTTCCGTGGCACTGTAAGCTACAACGACGTATTCAACGAAAATCACATCCTGAACGTCTTTGCAGGTATGGAAGTAAACTCCACCAACCGCAACAAAACTTGGTTCAACGGAGTAGGTATGCAATATGGCATGGGACTATTGCCGGCCTATGACTATCTCTATTTCAAACAAGCGAACGAGGAAAATTCTAACTATTATACTGTGGATGAAACCCGTTCGCGGGAAGTGGCTTTCTTCGGAACAGCTACCTACTCATACCAAGGCAAATATACCATTAACGGCACACTTCGTTATGAAGGATCCAACAAACTGGGGAAAAGCCGCGCTGCGCGCTGGCTTCCTACATGGAACATATCCGGTGCATGGAACATGCACGAAGAAAAATGGTTTGAAAGTCTGCGCCCCACACTCTCTAATTTCACACTGAAAGCCTCCTACTCCCTGACGGCAGACAGAGGACCGGCTAATGTGAGTAATTCACTGGCAATTATCAATAGCTATAATCCGTGGCGACCCACCGCAAATGTCCAAGAGTCCGGACTGCAAATTAAAGAGTTGGAAAACAACGGACTGACTTATGAAAAAAAGCATGAATTGAACATAGGTGCAGATATAGGTTTCATCAACAATCGCATCAATGTAGCCTTCGACTGGTACCGTCGCAATAACTATGACCTGATAGGTGTCGTAAATACAGTCGGCGTTGGAGGGCAGATTTCTAAGTATGCCAATATGGCCAGTATGCGGTCACATGGAGTGGAATTTACCTTGTCGACACAAAACATAGTGACAAAGGATTTCAAATGGAATACGGATTTCATCTTCTCCAAAGCAAAAAATAAAGTCACCGATCTCAAATCCAATTCTACCGTTATGGAGATGATCAGCGGCAGCGGATTTGCTTTAGAGGGTTATCCGGTGCGCAGCCTTTTCTCAATGGATTTCCAAGGACTAAACGAAGAGGGTGTACCAACGTTCATCAATGAATCCGGTAAACTGACGACAAGCGACATTAACTTTCAGGACCGTGACCACAAAGCCCATTTGATATACGAAGGCTCAACCGATCCCACCATCACCGGTAGCTTCGGCAACGTGTTCTCCTACAAAGGGATCAAGCTAAATGTGTTCATCACATATTCTTTCGGCAATGTGATACGCCTAGACCCGGCTTTCCACAATAAATATTCAGATTTGGATGCTACACCCAAGGAATTCAAGAACCGGTGGATGACTTCCGGAGATGAAAAAACCACCAACATTCCCTCCATTGCTGATAAACGAATGAACACGCAAGACACCCGACTAAGCCGCGCTTACAACGCATACAACTATTCTACCGAACGGATAGCAAAGGGAGACTTCATTCGTATGAAAGAAATTTCATTATCGTATGATTTCCCCAAGTCATGGGCAAATCGGGTAGGGCTGTCTACGGCTTCAGTAAAACTTCAGGGTACTAACCTATTCCTGATTTACTCGGACGACAAACTCAACGGACAAGATCCGGAGTTCTTCAATACAGGTGGGGTGGCTGTACCTATGGCTAAACAATTTACTTTGACTTTAAGATTAGGAATTTAACAGGAGACAATACATTATGAAAAAGAATATACTTTATATCCTGCTGGTTGCTTCAATATCGGTATTCGTGTCGTCATGCAGCGATTTTCTTGACACGGTTCCCGACAGCCGCACGGAAATTGACAAAGGTGACAAGATCACCACCTTATTGGTATCCGCCTATCCGGACAGGTCACCGTTTTTTATAGCAGAAATGTCCTCTGACAATGTGATGGACAACGGTGCCCGGTTTGATGACATGAAATTACAGGAAGAGACCTACTTATGGGAAGACCCCACAGACAGGGAATCCAGCGATTGCCCTTACGATCTGTGGGAATCATGCTACAAGGCCATTGCTTCGGCCAACCAAGCATTGAAAAGCATTGAAGAATTGGGAGACCCCGATAACTTGTCCGCCCAGAAAGGGGAAGCGCTAGTGTGCAGGGCGTATGCGCATTTCGTACTGGCAAATATTTTCTGCATGCCCTATAATCCGCAGACAGCAGACAAGGAGCTGGGGATACCTTACTGCACAACACCCGAAAAGGAGGTATTCGTTCAGTATGAACGAGGTACACTGGCACAGACATATGAACAAATAGAACAAGATATCACAAAAGGATTACCCTTAATCAGAGATGCCATCTATAGTGTTCCCAAATACCATTTCAACAAAAAAGCAGCCAATGCATTCGCCGCACGGTTCTACCTCTTTTACCAGAAATGGAACAAAGTGATAGAACACGCCGACGCCGTCTTGGGAAGCAATCCCGTCACCTCTCTCCGGCACTGGACGGAAGACTTCGGAGAGTTGAGCCAAGTAGAAGATATCGCATCCAAATATATTTCGGAAAAAGTAGCTGCCAACTTGTTGATATCCCCGGTTTATTCGGAATGGGCCTACATAGCCGGACCATATAGCATATACGAGCGCTATGCCCACGGGATAGAGATATACAATACGGAGACGATCGGCACCCAAGGTCCCTGGAGCTGGAGAGGCGGTTCAGGATTGCTGTACTTCATTGGCGCCAACCAGCAAAAGAATCCATTCCCAAAGCTGATAACGTATTTTGAATATACGGACAAAGCAAACGGCATCGGATTCAACCACGCAGTAAATGTGACGTTTAGCGGTGACGAAATACTCCTTTGTCGCGCGGAAGCCTATGCAGTGGGAAAGCATAACTATGCACAAGCATTGGCCGACATCAATCAGTGGATAGTATACAACAGCGATATGAGTCAAGATACGGGAACCGACCTGACACTATCTGCCTTAAATGAATATTACGACGCCCTTCCGTATGCTCCTGCAAAAATTGATTCACGTGATCAACGGAGCGTAAAGAAGAAACTGAACCCTGAAGGATTCACCGTGGCAGCCGGAACGGAAGAGAACCTGATACAACTGATTCTCCAGTTACGCCGCCTGGGTGGAATCCAAGAGGGAATACGCTGGTATGACCTGAAACGTTATGGCATTGAATTTTCTCACAACCACGCCACAAGCTCGTCTACCGTATTGAAGAAAGACGACCCACGGCGTGCCATCCAATTGCCTCAAGACGTTATCAATGCGGGAATGCAACCTAATCCTAGAAACAATTAAAAAAGAGAATACGTATGAACTATTTTAAATATATAACTATCATCCTGTTTGCCATTTGCGGGCTAAGTGCTTGCAGTGAAGACGATCTGGACGATCGGAGTATCTTTGAAGGTACTGCCATCCAAAGAGCAGAATTTGACAACTGGCTACTGAACAACTACGTATATCCCTATAACGTAGACTTCAAATACCGGCTGGAAGACCATGAATCCGACCAAAAATATAATTTGGTGCCGGCTGAATTTCGCAAATCCGTAGCCATAGCCAAGTTGGTGAAGTTCCTATGGATCGACGCTTACATCGAAGTGATGAACAACGATCGGGAATTTATCTGCACATACGGTCCGAAGATGATTCACTTAATCGGTTCTCCGGCTTATGAAGAAGGGCAAATTGTGCTGGGTACGGCAGAGGGCGGATTGAAAGTCACGCTGTACAACGTAAATGCTCTTGATCCGGACAACCCGGACATAGAAGTGCTTAACTTCTGGTATTTCAAAACCATGCACCATGAATTTGCGCATATATTGCACCAGACAATAGAGTTTCCACAGGAGTTTTATGAAATATCCACCGGTAAATATACGGGGGGAAGCTGGGTGAACTACACAGATGAAGAAGCTTTGAGAAGAGGATTCATCACAGCTTATGCCAGCAACGAAGTGCATGAAGACTTTGCCGAAACGATATCCAACTTTGTCACTCACGATGAGGCTTGGTGGAATGAGCAGATTGAGATTGCCGGTGATGGAGCCCCCTACATTGAGCAAAAGCTTGAACTGGCACGTACCTATATGGCAGAAACGTGGAACATCGATTTGGATAGCCTGCGAGACATCGTTCAAAGACGTTCTTCGGAAATTACAAACTTGGATTTGGTAAACCTAAACGATTAAAAGTATGAACTATATGAAACATTTATATAACATCAGCCTTCTGCTGGCCGTATTTGTTTTTGCGGCATGCTCTCCCGAAGTGGATGAGTTGTTTAACGAGACAGCATCCGAGCGCATCAATAAAGCCATCAAAGAAGACTTAAACATATTGCAAAGTGCCAAAAACGGATGGGTGATTGAATATTACCCCTCTCCCACAAAAATGTATGGAGGATACACCATTCTGACTTCTTTCGACGATAAGAAGAACGCAACGGTGTCATGCGACCTCTTTGCCAGCGACAAGAAAGTGACCAGCCTGTATGACGTAAAGCAGAGTACAGGTCCGACATTGACTTTCGATAGCTACAATGAGATATTCCACCTGTTCTCCGAGCCTCTCAATAACTTGGGTATCGGTAGTTCGGGTAAAGGAATGGAGGGCGATTATGAATTCCTCATATTGGAGTGTACTCCGGAGAAAGTGATGCTCAAAGGTAAAAAGACCGGTACAACGATGCTGATGACTCCACTGCCCGAAAACAAAACATGGAAAGAGTATTTGGACGAAGTCAAGGCAGTTTCCAAAGAGGCGTCCCCTGCCCTGTATGATGTAAAAGTAGGAACTGAAAAGAAATATGACGTGGAACAACTGTACCACAAATTTGTGCTAACCCACGAAGACGGTACACAAGAAGATCTTCCGTTTGTCTACACCACAGATGGAATCAAGTTCTACGAACCGATAGATTTGGGTAATGCGCAGATGCAGTCACTGACTTGGGATAAAGAAAGAAAGGCCTACGTTAATGGAGATATAGCCATGGAAGCCTTCATTCCGGAAGGATATAAGCCATACGATGAATACCTGGGAACGTACATGTTTTATTACAACAGTACGAAAAAAGTTACTCTTAGTCGCGTAGAAAACGATCCTTTCAACACACTCTATATCATGAAAGGATTTCCCACCGACATTCTGATGACTTATGATGCTGCCTACGGCAGGATAACTCTTCAGACGCAACCTCTGTACGGTAATGTTTATCTGTGTGTCTGGGGGCTTGCTGCTGGCGGAAACCTTACCAATCTGTCCGGAGCCGGAATGGTTGGCATCAATGACAATAATGGTGTCATTAACTTTAAAGATAACGGAGTATGGGGTAATACAGATTCATTCATCGCTTATGACTTTAAGACACACCAAAGTGTTTTCCAAATCCCTTACGTAAAAAAAATGGTTAAACAATAAAAGGTTATGAGAATAAAGAATATATATGCATTATGCTTGGCGTTGTGTGGCTTAGCGATAGCGGCTGCATGCTCTGATGAAGAAAATGACCATCTGATTCCTACGCCGAAGTTTGAGATCATCCAGTCCACCAATATCGATTTGTCGGCTAAAGGGGGTGAAGCAACCATAGAGTTTATATCCGAAGGTGCGGAAATAAAAGCCAGTGTAGATGCTAACTGGTGCCGGATAAAGGAGATTACGGATAAGAAAGTGACAGTAACAGTGGACGTGAATGCAGGATATCCGAGCCGTACCGCTGCTATCATACTGTCAGATGGCCAAACAAACCGGAAGGTAGCCGTTTTACAGCAAGGTGCCGTGTGGATCTATAATCAAAACGAAACAAAGCTATTTGTAAGAGACATTGCAGGTGACGTGTTTGTGGAGACATCCGGAACATTCCCTATTGAACTAGATATTCCTGAAAGTGCCAAGCAATGGATAGCAGGAGAAGTGACAGATACCGGATTCAAGCTGTCTGTGCAGGAGAATACGACAGACAGTCGCCGCACCGCCTCCTTCAAGGCCAAGATGAACAATCGTGAAGTGGAATACACAGTCATACAATGCAGTGTTACCGATTACATGGGTAGATGGAATGGAGAAACACAAGTCATAGGAGAAGATTTCGGAATCTCCGGTTTGTTCTCATTAGCCGGTACAACAGTCGAGGAGAGTAAGACGGAGGGTGAATATCTGATTACCGTTCCAATGGATAT
Source organism: Bacteroides sp. OM05-10AA (assembly GCF_003439055.1). NCBI lineage: Bacteria > Pseudomonadati > Bacteroidota > Bacteroidia > Bacteroidales > Bacteroidaceae > Bacteroides > Bacteroides sp. OM05-10AA. Next base: position 263,220 of record NZ_QSUR01000004.1, on the reverse strand, counting down.
GCTTGCAGAGGGTCTAACGATGGAATTGACCGCCGTTTATGACAAAGGCGAATTTGTAGTTACCACTCCTCTTGCCCAACCTATAAGTACATCCGGAATGTCCGGATACCTCATTGCCGCAGATCAGGGTGGAGGTTTATATTTAAGCGCAGATATTGCTCTGGTTCCCTCCATCAAAAACGGAGTGGTCACGCTGACTTATGACGATGCGGGCTTATTCTTTGTCATCGGATTCTTCAAAGGCAGCAGTTATCAGGGATACCCGATTCTGTTCCCCACTTTTACGATGCAGAAGTCCTTGAAATAACATTGTTTTGGATAGTATAAAGCGAGCGCGCTTCAACAAGTTAAATCGTATAGTCCCTTAAGGAAGATTTAGCTTTACATTAATTATTTTAGAACAGCCGTTTTGTGATAAAACGGCTGTTCCTTTTTATGATTGGGCAAGAGTAATCTGATATACTTTTTCGCTACCATATTGTTTACTCCCACAATACTCATGCACATATATTTTCAGTATTATCTCTTTCTATGTGCTACCCATGTTCTACCAAATAATCGCCCCCTAATCAGGGAAATTAGTATGTTTTACATCTTTCCCAGGATTAATTAATATGCCACCGCCAACGGAGTACGCAATTTCTGCGCATATTCAGCCATATATTTATTCCAGGCATCCGGAGTCTTGATAGCAGCCTTATCCCAGGCAGATCCCCAGTAATAAGTATATTCAGAACCCGGCTCATATTCGCTGATAGCGAGCACATGACCGTCGGCTCCGCCACGATCTTTCTTTTCCTTTTCGGAAAGAAGAACCACTTTCGCCTCTTTTACCTGCGCAGGGAATGCAGCACCGACAAATATCTTACCATTCGCACCGCTACGGTCAGTTGTAGGATCTACATAAGTGATATAGCCATTTGCAGCATCTGCCACAACCGCACCGTCCGGTTCACGCAACACAAGTCCCGTAGTTACCGGCATTGCTTCTTTCAAATTGGTATATGAAACAACTGTTTTATTCAGATAAGAACCTGCATCCAAGGAGATGACGCGTGTTTCCACCACGTTAGAATCTCCACGGACCACCAGCGGATTAAACTCCAGCTTCACCGTGAAACGCAACGGACCATTATCAAGGATTTCCTGTGTGCGATAGCAGTAAGGATAGATAATAGTGTCACCTGCCATCAAAGCGGCAACGCCGGCACCCAATGTGGGTCCTACGGCATAGCAATCCATACCGTATCCATGATCGATATGGTAAGAGATGGCATTCTGCAATTCGGAAGCGGCTTTCGGGTCTGTCTTTTTCAGTTCGGCTATCTTGGCACGCTTTTCAGGATTGAGCTCTTCAGCATACAGAGATTCCAAAATCGGTTCCGTAGTGTTATACTTCGTAAAAAGATCGTAGCCGAAACCACGTTCTCCACGAGCCTGCAAAGCAGGACCATAAGCACGGAATCCGCCAAGATCATTCTCCCAGGCAACGTCGTCCAGACGTTCGGGGTAGTATTTACCGCAAGCAATGACATCAAAAGGTGCCGGTGTGCCCGGTTGAATGGTATAAGTAACCGCACTGTTTGCCCCTACCGTAACGGGGAAGACCACCTTCTCATCATACGTCACCTGATAAGGCACTTGCTGACCGTCGACGTCAAGCACCACAATCTGTGCCGTATCCGCCAGTTTCAATTTAGCGACCACATCGCTCATCGGCACTTCAACCATCTCCCCTGCCCGTTCAAGAGCCAAAGGATTGGTCACTGTGACTGTCATTGACTGCTTGCTGTCGGCACAAGAAGCAAAACCGATCAAGGCTACAGCAAACAGAATTAATATCTTTCTCATAATTAGTCTACATTGAATGAATAACATATACTTTGCAAATCAGAGGCTATTATATCCGGCATGTTGGATATATAGATCCAACGCGTCAGCTATATATATCCAACGTGTTGGAGCTATATGTTCAACACGTTGGGCATATATGTCCAATAAATCGGCCATATAGCTCCTGCAAAGGGAATAATAAAAAATAAGGTGACAGATGAAAAGAGGATGCTCTTTGCCATTCTATCACCTTACCAGAATCTCTTCTATCTTATATTATTTCGGTTGTTTTCCGATATAAGCAAGAATACCACCATCTACGTAGAGAATGTGACCGTTAACAGCGTTAGAAGCTTCAGAAGCAAGGAACACGGCAGGACCTGTCAATTCTTCCGGATCCAACCAACGACCGGCAGGAGTCTTAGCGCAGATGAATGAATCGAATGGGTGACGGCTTCCGTCTGCCTGCGGCTCACGAAGAGGAGCAGTTTGCGGAGTAGCGATGTAACCCGGGCCGATACCATTACACTGGATGTTGTATTCACCATATTCAGAACAGATATTGCGAGTCAGCATCTTCAAACCACCCTTAGCGGCAGCGTAAGCAGATACAGTTTCACGACCCAATTCAGACATCATAGAACAGATGTTGATGATCTTACCTGCGCGTTTTTCCATCATAGCCGGCAAAACAGCCTTAGCAACGATGAACGGAGCATTCAAGTCGATGTCGATTACACGACGGAAATCAGCAGCATCCATCTCGTGCATAGGAACACGACGGATAATACCTGCGTTATTTACAAGGATATCAATTGTACCTACTTCTTTTGCAATCGTAGCAACCATCGCCTGAACAGCCGGTTCGTCTGTCACGTCGCATACGTAACCGTGAGCTTTGATACCTTTTGCAGCATAAGCAGCCATACCTTTGTCTACCAACTCTTGATTGATGTCGTTAAAACAAACTTTAGCGCCTTGTTCTGCAAATGCAGAAGCAATAGCAAATCCGATACCATAAGAAGCACCTGTAACGAGAGCTACTTTACCTTCCAAAGAAAAATTCAAAAACTGATTCATAATTCTTTTTGTTATTAAATTAGGAAAACTATTGTAGTTGTTATTTCAAATCTGTAATCAACGAGAAGTCCTGATCGCTGTAGTCAAGGTTCTCGCCACCCATTCCCCAGATAAAAGTATAGTTGTGGGTAGCAGCAGCCGAGTGGATTGACCATTCGGGTGAAAGAACGGCCTGATCGCCTTTCATCCATACGTGACGCGTCTCGCCTACCTCACCCATGAAGTGGCAGATAGCATGATCTTCGGGAATTTCGAAATAGAAGTAGGCTTCCATACGACGGCTGTGTACGTGGGCCGGCATTGTGTTCCACACACTTCCCGGAGCGAGTTCCGTCATACCCATCTGCAACTGGCAGGTAGGCAACACCTGATTCACCAACATCTTATTGATGTTGCGGTGATTGGAACCTTCCAAAGAACCCATTTCGGCTACTACGGCATCGGCTTTCGTCACCTTACGGTCGGGATAATTGCGATGTGCAGTCAGTGAGTTGAAGTAGAATTTAGCAGGATGAGCAGCGTCTTTGCTTTCGAAAGTCACTTCGCGGTCGCCCGAACCCAGATAAAGAGCTTCTTTATAGTCCAGTTCGAACTCTGCGTCGCCTGCTTTCACAATACCGGGACCGCCAACATTGTAGATACCCATTTCGCGACGGGTGAGGAAGAACGGAGCCTTCAGCGGATCAATCGCTTCGAGCGTCAGCACCTCTCCTACCGGAAGCGCACCACCTACCACCATACGGTCGTACATGGAATATACCATATTTACTTCATTGGGGACAAATATCTTTTCGATTAAGAAATCTCTGCGGATTCTTGTTGTATCATAACTTTTTGCATCTTCCGGATGCGCAGCATAGCGAATTTCATAGTTCGTTTTCATACCTTATTTATTTATAGTTATTGAATAAGTTCTCTTTCTACGTGCACTTCGTTTACGTACACGATGCAAAAATAGCAAAAGAAAACGGGTTTACCTTGCAATTTTGTTCCAATTATCCACCAAAAATGTCCAGAATCCGTGCAATGTATACTTTTTTAACGAACTATAATACGTTTTGGGAGAGATTTCTACTTAATGCAATGAAAAAAAGAAAGAAGCCTCTATCTCTCGAGCCGCAAGAGCAAATAATATAAAATATGGAACAAGAAAAAGCATCTAATTTGCCAATTCAGCTAATAATTAGCAGTCTACACCGTTAAAATTGCATAAATAGGAGGCAATGTATTATAACACTAATTATAATATATTAGTTTTGTAAATGTTTAAATAAGCAAGCAAAATCAACAAATACGTCAAGATATACAACTTATGACAATTATTAAAGGACGGACAGAAGATACTTTAATAAAGATAGGAGTGATATGTATTTACATGCTTCTATCCATTAACCTAGCTTTTGCCCAAACAAAAAATATAACAGGAATCATCATTGATGAGGAAAGCCGGGAACCATTGACAGGTGCTTCCGTCACAGTGAAAGGCAGTCGGCAAGGCTGTATTTCAGATCTGGATGGAAAGTTTACCCTTCAACAAACCCTCCCCGGACAGCAAATGCTGGTTATTTCTTACATAGGATACCAAACCATCGAAGTGCCTGCCCGGCATAATATGATGGAAATCCGGTTGCGTCCGAACGTGAACGAACTGGATGAAGTAGTAGTGCAGGTAGCGTATGGCACTGCCCTCAAAAGATCAATTACCGGGGCTGTTTCCGTAGTGGACAGTAAGCAAATCGAAATGCGTCCGGTCAGTTCTGTTATCTCCGTGCTCAACGGAGCAGTACCGGGGCTACAGATAATTGACGGAGTGGGGCAGCCTGGCATCGAAGCGGAAGTCCGGATCCGGGGATACAGTTCGGTGAACGGAAGCAATAAGCCGCTTTACGTGGTAGACGGTATGCCCTATACGGGATGGATCACCGATCTTAATCCGGCAGACATAGAAAGTGTCAGCGTACTGAAAGATGCTGCTTCATGCGCATTATATGGTAGCCGGGCTTCGAATGGCGTGATTTTAATTACTACCAAAAAGGCGAAGAAACAGGGAGTTTCCCTTCAACTGGACATTCGCCACGGTTTCAGCGCGCGTGGACAGGGTGATTACGAGCGTATGAATGCCAATCAATTCATGGAAACGATGTGGCAGGGCTATCGCAACCAGCTTATCAACAACGGCAGTAGCCCCGAAGAAGCGACCATCGCCACCAACAATGACATTATCAGCAAAGTAGGAATCAACATCTATAACAAAGCCGATAATGCTCTTTTCGACGCAAACGGTCATCTGGTATCCGACGCCCGGATACTGGACGGATATAAGGACGATCTCGACTGGTATTCTCCCTACACACGTAACGGTCACCGCCAGGAATACAACCTAAGCGGAGAATCCGGCAATGAAAAGAACCGGATCCGTTTCTCGCTAGGTTATCTTAATGAAGACGGATATACCAGGAAGAGTGATTTCAATCGTCTTAGCGGCTCACTCAACGCTGACTTCACCCCACGCCCATGGCTCAAGACGGGCTTGTCGCTCGGAGGCACGCACCAGAAAACGAACTGGGATATAGGAGCCGCCGGAAGTGCGCAATCCAATAACTTGTCGAATGCATTTTACTTTGCACGGAGAATAGCACCGATCTATCCGGTGCACCTTCATTATACAGAAGATGTATTTGCAAGCGACGGCTCATTGCTTCATTCCAAAGGAGATTATATCCTGAACGAAGAAGGAGGAAAACAATATGATGACGGTTCGGAAAGCCGTTCGGAATCGGATGCCGCCAGCAATGGACGCCATCTGTTGTGGGAAAGCGAAAAGAACAAGCTGTGGAACGCTGCCAATACCTTGCAAGGAAATGCCTATGTGGACGTTTCTTTCCTACGCGATTTTACATTCTCATTGAAAGGCAATATCAGCCTGCGCAATATCGAGGATAGCCAATACGGAAATGCGGAAATAGGCGCTTACAAGGACACTGGTTTTATCAGCAAGATCGATCAGGAATATAAGGAATATACCCTGCAACAGCTACTGGCATGGAAACACCAGTTTGGCAGGCATTTCGTAGAATGGATGGTGGGGCACGAGAACTATGATTACAAGCTTAATTTCGACGCCATACAGAAAAAGAATGAGAGTTTCCCCGGAATAGACGAACTTTCGAATTTCACCACCACAACTTACAGTGAGGGGTATAAGGACACCTATCGTACAGAGGGTTACTTCACACGGGCCCGGTATGACTACAACGAAACTTATTTTGCCGAGGCTTCTTTCCGGCGCGACGGTTCCTCCATCTTTCATACAGATCATCGCTGGGGTAACTTCTGGAGCATAGGTGTCGGCTGGATGCTTTCCAACGAAGCGTTCCTGAAAAACGTGTCGTGGCTGAACCGTCTCAAGTTAAGGGTTTCTTACGGGCAAGTGGGAAACGATAACTTTGGAAGCAGCAACGGCCTGTACCAGTGGATGTCTCTCTACGGCTCTGCCGTCAACGGTGGGGAAGCCGCTTACTACAAAGTGCAGAACGAAAACCCAGAACTGAAATGGGAAACGAATTCTTCGCTGAATATCGGTCTGGAAACTCGTCTTTTCAACCGTGTGAACCTAAGTTTCGAATACTATAACAAGCATTCGGACGACTTGCTGTTCAAGTTTATCCAACCGCTATCTGCCGGTGCCACTGACTCATCGACTGGTCTTTCCACCGTCTGGCGAAACATTGGAGACGTTTCCAATAAAGGATGGGAATTCTCTGCCGACGGGGATATCATCCGCAACCGGGAATGGGAATGGAATGTAGGTCTGAACCTTTCCAAAGTGAAAAACAAGATCGGAAAACTACCGGATAAAGATCGGGAAGAGGGAATTACGAACGGAGATTTCCAGAAGTTCAAAGAGGGACACAGTATTTATGAATTCTGGCTGTACCAGTATGCTGGCGTAGACCAGATGACAGGTCGCAGTGTATATCTACCGGATTTCAACGCTTATTACATTGCCGGAGAGGATGGAAAAACACCCGTAAACGGAGAAGAGAACACCGAGGGCAAAAATCCGATTCCGACAGACAGTTGGGTGGACATCAACGGACAATATTATACAGGCGACCCGAGATATGCACGCAAAGACTGGTCGGGCAGTTCGTTACCGAAGATAAACGGCTCGATCAACACCTCTCTCCGCTGGAAAGACCTGACTTTGTCCGCCCTGATGATTTTCAGTTGCGGTTCCAAAGTCTTCGACCAGCCTTATCAGACTCTGACATCGGTAGGCGTACATTCATTGACTCCCGATTTACTGAATGCATGGACAGCAATCCCCGAAGGCATGACGCCCACATCGCCCAACCGTCTCGATCCATCGGGTATTCCGCAAGTGAATCTGGATGCAACGATCAATGGATACAACAGCCAGAAAGCATCTACACGCTATATTGTAAGCGGCGACTATCTAAGCATCAAGAACATCACCCTCTCCTATCGCCTGCCCGCCACATGGAGCAAACGATTGACACTCGGTGGCATCCGTTTGCATGCTGCCATAGAGAATGTCGCCCTGTTCAGCAAACGCAAAGGGCTGAACCCGGTACAGACCTTTGACGGAATCGTCAACAATTATACGAGTATCGCCCGTGTTTTCTCGTTCGGAGTCAACATTAACTTATAGCCTTATGAAGAAAAAAGCCATACACATGAAATTCCTGAATCACTCCATAGGATTCTGCCTGCTCCTGACGCTGTTGTGTTACTCCTGCGCCAGCGACTATCTGGATACCGCCCCTACCAATCAGGTGTCTCCTGCCGATTTATTCAAGGATGAAGCGTACGCTGCCTATGCTGTCAGCGGATTGGAGAAGTTGATGAAAACCACTTATCCCACTAATAAACTCGATGGCGTGTCATTCAACGGTGAAGGATCTGTCAAACTGATGTATGCCGAATATCAGGGGGCTGACATGTATTGTCCCCGCAACAATTTCTATACGATATTCAACGGGGCTTCTCATGCCATACCTACCAGTGGTTACACGGAGTATATGTGGCATTATTACTACAAAGTAATCAGTAATGCCAACGCTATTATAAATTATGTCGACCCCGAAGGTAGTCATAAATTCAAATATATCTATGCGCAGGCACTAACCTACCGTGCCTATTGTTATCTGCAACTGCTGCAGTTCTACTCGCCACGCTGGTGTGATTCGCAAAACGGCAGTGCTGACGGGGTAGTTCTCCGGCTCAATACATCTTCTACCGGCGACTGTCCTCTTTCTTCTATGCTGGCCTGCTACGAACAGATTTACAACGACCTCAACCAGGCCATCACCTATTATCAGACATCCGGAATTGCCCGCAAAGAAGACGAGAATCACAAAATCAATGTGAATGCCGCTTACGCCACCTATGCCCGTGCCGCACTCACCCGTGAGGATTGGAGTACTGCCGCCCATTACGCTGCACTGGCACGTGCCGGTTATCCGCTTATGAATGCCGATGAATATTTCGACGGATTCAGTACCGTCAACCGCGAATGGATATGGAGTATCTATGACAGTGAAGAAGAATCGCTGGGAAACTCATCCCTCGCCGCACGCCTTGCATACAACTCCTCCTCTACTCTTGTATGCACTTATCCGGCCTGTATCAACCGTGAACTGTACGATGCATTACCGGAAAGTGATATCCGCAGGGGACTTTTTCTCGATCCGCTCGAATATACTTATAACACGGGTGGTATAACAAACAATGGTCTGGGCGGAAATGCACTCACCAGTTACGCCCAAGGGCTGTATCCCGACCTGAATACTTCGGCAAAAATATACGCTTATATGTCGTTCAAATTTAAGTGTATCGACAAAGTAGGTGCCATGCCTTTCAACCTTTTCCGCAGTTCGGAGATGTATCTCATCGAAGCAGAAGCCAACTGTCACCTGACGCCTCCAAAAGAAGCGGAAGCAAGGCAATTACTGAAAGAACTGATCCGCGACAGCGGACGCGACCCTCAATATACTTGCGACAAGAGTGGTCAGGCACTGCTCGACGAAATAAAGTTCTACCGCCGCATCGAACTATGGGGCGAAGGATTCAGCTGGTTTGACTTCAAACGGCGCAAAGACACCATCGTACGCCACACCTTCGAAGACGGAGGAAACTACATGACCAACGCAGCCGTAACTATCAACCCGGAAGACGCCAACAACTGGATGTGGGTGATTCCCGCCAAAGAATACGAATATAACAATGCCATAAATAAACAATAAGAACACTGTAAATCCATAGTAATCAAGATGAAAATAGTCAGGTACATCAGTATATGTTTGTTGTTCACCTTTATCGGATCTCTCCTTCCAACCAAGGCGCAGGACAATCCGTACAAGATAGACCACTCTCTTTATCTACTTTATGAGGAGGCAACTAAACACCGTAACAACGCAACCGGACTGGAAATAGCTGACACTATCTATACCAAAGCCATCCGGATCAACGATAAAAAGGCACAATGCCTCGCTCTTACCATTCCGGTAATCTACTATTTCAATAATGGGAAAACGGAATTACTGGAGAAAGCAATCAGCAGGCTTCAGGAGATATCCCGAAAGAACAACTACCTGCAATATTACTACTTTGGCAGCATCTACAAAGTTAATTACCTGATGAACACAGGTAATACCCTGCGTGCGCTCCAGGAGGCTGAACTGACCAAAGAACAGGCATTTGCCGACGACTATCCCTACGGTATCTCCACTTGCCTGCGAATGATGGGAAACATTTACTTTGCGCGCAGGGAAAACCGGACGGCACTGGATTACTACCAACAATCACTGGTATACACACAGGAGAAGCTCCCCGAACAGGATTTATCGTATATATACTGGAATATATCCATGCTACAACAGAACCTGAAACAATACGAAGCAGCCTATGAAAATGCCGAAAAAGGAATCAAATGTGCCAAAACTTCAACCAACAAATATGCCTGTATGCTGCGCAAATGCACACTTTTATATGCGCTCGACAGGGAGGAGGAATTCAAAAGCTATTATCAGGAATGCTTAAAGGCGACTAAAAAACATGGTGAAACCAGAAAAAACGACCTCTACAAGTTGAAGATATACAATTATATACTCAACCAACAATTTGACAAAGCACACGCTCTTGCCGATTCAACCTCCAGCTTACATGAAAGAATGATCTTTCAGACGAATATTTACGCAAAAGAACAGAAGTACAAAGAAGCTTACCAGGCACTTCAGAAGCTCCAAAGTCTACAGGACTCTCTGAATCAGCTCATACAGACTGCCGACCTGTCGGAACTGAATGTGCGTATCGGCAACGAACAGCTGAAAAGAAAAGCGCAGGCCTTGCAGCTGGAAAACACACAATTAAACCTGCAAAAGACAACGCTCGAACTACAACAAACAAAATCACAAGTGGAAATCGAGAAGATGAATGCCGAAAATAACGAGCTACTACTAAGAAACCGTAACCTGGAGCTTGCACAATTCAAAGCGGAAACCGAACGTACACAAAGCCTTATGGTAGCTAAACAGGCAGAATCCGAACGCCAGCTGATGATATTGAAGTTCATCCTGATACTCTTCTGTTTCTTTGCCGCCGCTCTCACATTCTACCTTTATCTACGCAGAAAATCGATCAGACAACTGCAAGAGAAGAACGAAGAACTAACAATCGCCCGCGACCGTGCCGAACAGGCAGACAAGATGAAGACTCATTTCATGCAGAACATGAGCCACGAAATCCGTACCCCACTCAATGCCATCGTAGGATTCTCACAATTATTATCCAACCCGGATCTGCCATTGGAAGATGAAGAAAAGCTAGAATTCAGCTCGCTCGTCCAACACAACTCCGAGCTGCTCACCACGCTTGTCAACGATATTCTTGACCTTTCCGCACTGGAAAGCGGCAAATACACCATGAACCTGACTTCCTGCCATTGCAACGAAATGTGCAGGCTCATACTCTCTACCGTAATGGATCGAAAAGCGGAAGAAGTGAAGCTTTATTATACCTCCGAAGTGGCAGACGATTTCCAGATCACCACAGATGAACAACGCCTGCAACAAGTGCTTATCAACTTCCTTACCAACGCAGAGAAGCACACGGAAAAAGGGGAAATCCATCTGCATTGCTCACTGACCGAGTATCCCGACAGAATCACGTTCTCTGTCAGTGACACCGGACCGGGCATTCCTGCCGATAAGATGGATAGTGTATTCGAACGCTTCAAGAAGTTGGATGAGTTCAAACAGGGATCAGGACTGGGACTGAATATATGCCGTACCATAGCCGAACGATTACATGGAGAAGTTAAAGTAGACAAGAGCTACACCAATGGTGCACGTTTTCTGCTTATACTTCCATTAAAATAAGATTAGCTATTGACTTTCCTCTTTTTATTTTGTATCTTTGAGGAACAAAAAAAGAAAAAAGTAATATGAGTTATATAAAAATCAAGACATAATAACACATTATCAAAACATATATTTCCATATATGGAAGAACCGAATGGGAGAAAATCAGTATTGATTTTCTCCCATTTTGTATATATAAATCACAAACATTCTGATAATTCTCTGAAAATAGTTTCTAATAAACTCAGATACCGTTCTTAATAAACTCTCCCACTATTTATTAAAAACGGTATTCGGATTTATTATAGAACTGTAAATATATTATTGCTAACAATATAGAAGTCTATTCAAATATGAGTAAGGCAAACATCGAAACAGTCAATATTACGTACAAATAAGCTATAACAAATTTCTTACATCCTAATAGAGAAAGAAAAAGAGACCATCTAACTTTTTGTTGTTAGACAGTCTCTTTCTTTAATCGAGAGGAAAGGAACGATTAGTATCCAATTAATAGGTCCTTATATTCAGAATTTTACCCTCTCTAAGTTCCGTATCATTTCACTATATTTGGCCTGTATCTGTTCTTTTTGTTTTGCACTGGCTTTTACAAGCCCACTCTTATATTTGCGCATCAGAGAGGGGTTGATACCCACATAAGACGCAAATTCGGAAGCATTGATAAAGGGAAAACTTAAAAAGAATCCAGATAGGTCATAGCGATATTCAATTTCATAGCCGTCTTTATACCAGTCGGGATATTCAGCAGTACGCCCATAATAGTATATCGCTTGTTCTTCGAGCACTTCACGGAAATCAGCCTTTGCCTCTTCCTCTGTTAGTCCGCTACCAATTAATCCTGCAATATTGGTATAGATACCATAACCACCGTCAGATGCTTTCTCAATAGTTGCTGTAATAGTTCTCATAAATTTCTTTTTTAGTCATAAAATCCAATTAATAACCACCCCCGAAGGGGTGGCGGAACTTTTACTTGTTCTCTTTCTTTTCTTTCTTTTTCTTTAAACCTGCCGCTTTCATCATACTTTCAAGTGTTCCGCGAGGAACTTCGTGAGATTGATGTCTCGCTACCGGAATAAAGTAATCGAAATCAGGATGAACATACTTGTAGTGGTTCGTCCCCTTGTCAATAGTCCAGCCTGCGGCTTCTATCAACTTGTAAAATTCAGAATACTTCATAAAGTAAAAGACCTATTTATTAATTGGATATACAAAAGTAACGTTTTTGTTCCAATTAAGCAAAAAGAAAGGAACATAAATGTTACCTTATTATGCTTTTTTAATTAATAGAGAAATGATAGCAAGTACTTTGCCTGGGAAGAAGGAATCAAGTCGAAAAGTGATCTTGGACTGATCAGATATATATCTGATCAGGTATATGACAGCAACCTTCTACTGCACCGCAGTAGCTAAGAAGCGACTTTGCATCCACAAAAAAAAGAAAAAGCCCCCGAAAGATATTCTCTTTCAGGGACTTTTCTTCGTTGGACTACCAAGATTCGAACTTGGACAAACAGAACCAAAACCTGTTGTGCTACCATTACACCATAGTCCAAACTTATGTGCTTTCTGTTAAAAAGCGGTGCAAAGATAGAGGTTTGCAAGCAAACCTCCAAATATTTCGTTCACTTTTTTATATTCTATCGAGTGAATCGTGCATTATTATTTTGCAATCAGCAGATAATAGTTCTTTTTACCGCGCTGAACAAGCAGATATTTCTCGTCGAGCAGGTCGGCAGTCGTAATTACCTCATCAAAGGCCGCCAGCTTCTCCTTATTCAACGAAACGCCACCGCCCTGAACCAACTTACGCATTTCACCTTTCGACGCAAATACGGCCGCATTATCAACGAATAGATCAACAGCCTTTACTCCTTCTGCCAATGCATCACGGGAAATCTCAAACTGAGGCACTCCTTCGAATACAGCAAGCAGCGTATCTTCATCCAATTTGCGCAGAGCTTCCGAAGTCGCATTACCGAACAAAATGTTCGATGCGTCTACTGCTGCGTTATAATCATCTTCAGAATGAACCATCACAGTCACTTCCTTAGCCAGACGTTTCTGGAGAAGACGCAAATGCGGAGCTTCCTGATGTTCGGCAATTAATGCTTCAATTTCTTCTTTCTCGATAGAAGTGAAGATTTTAATATAACGTTCGGCATCGGAGTCGCTTACATTCAACCAGAACTGATAGAACTTGTATGGTGAAGTATAGCGAGGGTCCAGCCAGATATTTCCGGATTCTGTTTTACCAAACTTACCACCATCAGCCTTTGTAATCAGGGGGCAAGTCAATGCGAATACCTCTCCCCCATTGGTACGGCGGATCAATTCGGCACCGGTAGTGATGTTTCCCCACTGGTCGGAACCACCCATTTGGAGCTTACACCCCTTTGTTTCATACAAATGAAGAAAATCATATCCTTGAAGCAATTGGTAAGTGAACTCGGTAAATGACAATCCATCACGCGCTTCACCATTCAGACGACGTTTCACAGAGTCTTTCGCCATCATATAGTTTACAGTGATGTGCTTACCTACTTCGCGAACAAAATCGAGGAAAGTGAAGTCTTTCATCCAGTCGTAATTGTTCACCAGCTCGGCACGGTTAGGTACATCCGACTCGAAGTCGAGGAACTTGGCAAGCTGATTCTTGATACATGCCTGATTGTGACGCAATGTTTCTTCGTCCAGCAGGTTACGTTCTGCCGATTTACCGGAAGGGTCACCAATCATACCTGTAGCGCCACCGATCAGTGCCAACGGCTTATGACCGCAGCGTTGGAAATGACGAAGGATCATCACTCCACAAAGGTGACCAATGTGTAGCGAATCGGCAGTCGGGTCGATACCCAAGTAGGCAGTCACCTGCTCTTTGCTTAACAACTCTTCTGTTCCCGGCATGATGTCCTGCAACATGCCACGCCATCTCAATTCTTCTACAAAATTCATCGTATTACTCTTTAATTATTTGGTTTTTATTGTATTTCAATTCCATGTGCGACAAAAGTACGACTCTTTCTCGGAAGATACAACTCTTACGCCCTAAAAAAGACATTTTGGATATTCCGGCGAATCACCTCACGCAACGCTTCCACTTCTACCCCACGCACCCTGGCTGCCTGACACAGGATATCTTCAATATCAAGCAAGCTGTCATCCGTTTCCAAAAACAGGCGTTCATCGGGGACTATCTGTATTGTTTCATCGGGATAATATTCTCCAAAAGAAAGATAAAACCCTTTCTTCAACAACTGTACTGCCTGCTCCGGTTTTCCACGAAAGCCATGCCATATCCAAGGTTGTTGGGGGCGAGATTCTTTTTTCACACCCAGCAGTTCTTCCATTGCTTTCACGCAGTGGATAATCAACGGCAAACCGAGCTTTTCCGACAACTTTACCTGTTCCTTAAACACCGCTAACTGAAGCTCCATCGGAGCTTTTGCCAATTTATCCAACCCCGCCTCTCCTACAGCTACAAACTGCTTTCTCTGCAGTTGCTGTTGAAGAAAGCTCAATTGCTGACTGACATTACTCTCTCTCACCTCCCAAGGATGAATACCGATAGAATAATAAGATCCTCTACCCACAGCCACTTCCACATTCTCTGCCAGAGGCATATACAATGGAGAGTCTGCCAATAACGGATAATTGATGATGGATTTTCCTTGGGTATCAACTTCCTGTTTATGAGTATGGATATCTAAAATATCAGTCACCTTCTTTTTCATTTCCTATTTCTCGTTTCAGTTGTCTCAAGGCACGGGATCATAACCGGAACCACCCCAGGGATGGCATCGCAGAATACGCCGCACAGCAAGATAAAGCCCCTTTATAGGACCATGTTTCTTAATTGCTTCGAGCGCATACACTGAACAAGTAGGCGTGAACCGACAAGAGGGAGGAGTAAGGGGTGAAATACAAATCCGGTAAAAATAGATGGGAACAAGCAGGAAGAAGGAAAATACCTTTCTCAAAATTCCCGTAACGAATACCCATGCGGTAGATATCCGGGAGTGATGAGGTTTCATGAGAATAGTTTTTCGGAGATGCGCGCAAGCGCTATTTTCATTTTCTCTTCCAGCTCGGCAGTAGCAACAAGCTCGTCCGACAGATAGATAAAGGCAACGGCTAACCGTTGCTCCCGGCGTTGCAGTTCATCCACCAGAAGAGACTTGTTCTTCCGGTAGGCTTCACGTACCTGGCGTTTCACCCGGTTGCGTTTCACCGCCCGTTTAAAACGACGTTTCGATACACTGATTAATATGGAGGCAGGAGCCTCGCCCTGCTCGACAGGCATATATACAACGCGTATCGGAAAGATGGAAAACGATTTAGAAACACCGCCTTCAAACATCTTTCCGATCAAAATTTTACTATTCAGCCTTTCGGCTTTACACAAAGTATATATACCCACTCTGTTTATTTATTGTTTTCCTTGATAAACATGTCAAGTGCGGCAGTCATTGACGGAGCCTGCACCGTAGGAGCCTCAAGGTCCAGACGGAGACCTGCGTCACGTACAGCCTGTGCGGTAGTAGATCCGAACGTTCCGATCTTAATCTCTTTCTGATTAAAATCCGGGAAGTTCTTCTTCAAAGAAGTCACTCCGGCAGGGCTGAAGAACACTAACATATCATAATCAAACTCCTCGTCCGGTGTAAAGTCGTTGCTCACCGTGCGATACATCACAGCTTCCGTATGCTGAATGCTGTTCTTGTCGAGCAGGTTTTTCACATCGTCATTATGTACGTCTGACATCGGAACGAGATACTTCTCCGTTTTATGCTTTACGATGGAAGGAATCAGGTCTTCAATCTTTCCAGTAGCTCCAAAGAAGATCTTACGCTTACGATATTGCACATATTTCTGAATATACAATGCAACAGCTTCCGTCACACAGAAATACTTCATAGTTTCGGGAATTGTCACGCGCAATTCAGTACACAAAGTGAAAAAATGGTCAATAGCATGGCGCGAAGTGAATATTACGGCAGTGTGGTCGAGAATCGAAATTTTCTGTTGCCGAAATTCTTTCGCCGAAAGACTTTCAACCTTAATAAAGGGCCGGAAATCTATTTTAACGCCATACTTTTCAGCTATGTCGTAATAGGGAGATTTCTCTGACGCAGGCTTAGGCTGCGACACTAGTACTTTTTTAATTTTCAACGTCCTAAAATTTTATTAGCAAAATATTGTTCATTTGAATCATACCCTGATACAGTAAAAGACAAGGTACTATTTCAAGAGCGCAAAAGTACAAAATTAATAGGAAAAGCCCGCTAAATTGATGAAAAAAAAGCTTTATCCACTTATAAAACATCAATATTTTAGTGAAAATTAAAATAATAGACCCAATTATAACCAAATTCGTTAGACTCAAATCAAAATAAACCAGGAAAAGAACGAACGGAAAAAGGGCAAATCCGACATAATATATGAGCGCAGAATACGATTCCAGCCATATATTTGTCTTATTTTTATCAAAAAACGTCCACCCCAGAAACATATAAAGCAACCATTTTAGTAAGAAATAAGCGAGGCAAAAACCAACGTAAATACCTAGCAAAAGGAGGGAGGATACATGGTCCATCAGAGCAGGACATGTATCATGAAAATAATTGAAAAATGTGATGCCCGACAAGACACAGGTCTGCAATACAAGCACAAGGAGATAACGCACATCAGCCGCCGTAGAGCTATCAAAAATGCTCGTCCGTTCGCGATGCAACACAAAGTCTTTCACCTGTTGGGAGAGAAATTTCTTTCCGCGTGCCAAGGCAATAGAGGAAAGAAAGAAGCAAGCCAGTAATGTCAGTGCAATAGCATCGTCCGTACGGGGAGAGTAGGAGATAGGGGTTCCTTCAAAGCCGGAATCAACCTCTTGTACAGCATGAAGATCGGCCAACTGCAGGCTATCACTGTCTGCCTTTGCCGGACTAATCTGTTTCTGCTGGAGAAGAGACAAGGTATCCGTGTTCTGAGAACTTAATGTGTCACCTATCATATCGCTGCAAATTTACGAATGGAAATATCCCATACAGGAGTCTCATAAAGCAGCTGAACAGCTTCTTCCGGAGTCTGCGCCACTTTCCATATATCACCGTGTTGACGTCGCATAAAGTTTTCATCAATTGCTTTTTCAAGCATTTCGAGCAACGGATCGAAAAATCTGTTTGTATTGAGGATTATAATCGGATTGAGATACAACCCCAACTGTTTCCAAGTGACAATTTCCAGCAATTCTTCAAGGGTACCGCATCCACCCGGCAAAGCAATGATACCATCACTTAAATTGGCCATCTTCTGTTTGCGTTCGTGCATGGATTCTACCTCGATCAGCTCTGTCAGTCCAGTATGATGCCAGTTTTGTTCCACCATGAAGCGGGGAATCACTCCGGTCACTTCACCGCCATTTTTCAACACAGCATCTGCCACAGAGCACATCAGACCGATACTTCCAGCTCCGTTTATCAAACGGATATGGTGTTCAGCAAGCAGACGGCCGAGAGTCTCGGCTGCTTGAAAGTAAACAGCATCTATCTTGGTACTGGAAGCACTATATACGCATACGGAATTTATCTGATTCATCTTCATCACTATCCATTATTATATCAAGGAGGCAAAATTACGAAAAAATTCCGTTATTCATATTCAACTTAATCAGAGATCATTTTTATCTCCACATTTATCTATCTTCATAAAAAAAATCTTGGACTTCTAAAAATAAGAAGTCCAAGAGCTTTTCTCACAGAGAATACATCTATCACAGATTTCTCATCTACTAACAGGTGTATCACATTGTTGCTGAATAAACTTCATTATCTGAACCATAAAATCGTTCAAATACCCTACCAGTAGTAATCCAGCACACAATTAAAAAAGTGATTTTAATTTTACGTTTCAATATACCTTAATGGGCCTTTCACAAGGCTTATTAAACCCACGAATAAAAGTTAACCGATTCTTTCCCCTTTCGGTCATCCAAATCGTCATTTCAGCAATGCGCCATATATTTCAACAGCGGGGCTTCAACAGTTAATGATTTAGGTATATCATCTTATGTTAGTTGCAAATAATATATATTCCAAAGATTTAATCTAATTCAAAATCTCCGATAAAGGCTTCCTTCGGAAGTTGTATCTCCAAAGTATATTTACCTTTTTCTTCACCTGCAAGATCAATATAAACCTTATCTACATTTAAATCAGTAGATGTATAAACTACCTCTCCTGTCTCTGCATCCTTGATGGTAACAGTTACAGTAGGAACAGTAGAAAGAAGGTCAATAGACAACAATGAGTTTTCAATAAAAGCATCAGGAGTAACAGGGATAGACCGATGTTGTACCTCAGTTTTATTCTTTAGTCTGATTTGACGTGCAGATATCATTTCATGTGCAAAAGAAAACATACTTACTTGAAGTAAGACAGTCAACAACAAAAAAGGTAAAAATTTAGCTTTCATAATAAATGGGTTTAAAATTTCGCTCCAAAAATACACAGATGAAGCAAAAGAAACGATTTTTATGCGGTAACAATGGTAACAGCCTTTCATTTAAAAGCAAAACAAACCTAGAGAAATCAATATATCTCACTGAATATCAACGCCAAACACGCGATCGAAAATTTGAGCATCCATTTTGTTCTTTATACGATTCTTACGGGTTTTAAGAGCATCTGATGTAGCATCCATTAACTCCATCATGACAGTTTTCGAACAACAAAGCAATGAAAGAACACAATAAAATATATCATCACCAGTTAAAGCCGGATAACGTTCCTTCAAATTCATCATCACATCAACAAATGCACTAGAAATTTCAGAACGTATCTCTTTTCTCAAACTACGCATCACCAATAGCTGTTTAGGAGTCGCTTTCTCTAATGCTTCCAATTGATCGTAACAATTAGTTGTTTTAAGTACAGATATACATAATTGAATTTGTTGCTCTGTTAACTTCGACCTTTTCTTATCTAGATCTTCTTTATTAGTTTCCGAGACCTCTTCCTCTTTGAGCAGCATAGTATCTACCCGATTTTGGGTCAATTCACGTTGTAATGCTATATAACGCTTTTTCCTTTTCCTATCATTCCACATAAAACAAAAGACACAAATAATCATTAAGAAAAAGAATACAGAAACCAAAGTAAAAACCAGCATTTTAGTATGTTCTGACAATAACCTCTTATGTTCTTCTAATTGATGTTTATCCATAAGTCGATTGAGTTCTTCATTGTCATTCATAATCTGCATAGAATCATAAAGCACTCTATATGCATCCATATTTTCTGTCGCAATCTTCCATTCACCTCTTTTCTTTGCTATTTGATGCATTCCATCATAGCAAACAGCCTTTCCATAAATATTAAGTTGGTCTATATTCTTACTAAAGAAATAACTGGCAGAATCAAGTTTATTCAAATTCAACATAATTTGAGCTTTTGACAAACAGACATTAACAGCATCCTCCCCTTGCATAATCATTGCTTTCGATACATATTTATCGGCTTGAACATAATCTTTTTTTTCATTGTAAACCATAGCGAGGTCATGATAAAGAGCTCCTATCAAACTAGAGTCTTGCTCTACTAATGCATAATCAAGAGCTTTTTGATAATATAACAATGCGCTATCCTTTTTATTTTGTAATAAACAGATACGCGCAATACCTCTCAATGGATATGTCTGCTGACTTCCCCCCTCTAATATCTGATAAGCTTGGCGATAAGCCTCAATCGCTATATCATACAAATCATCTTTTTCATAACAATCCGCAAGATTATCATATATCATTGCTAAGAACTCATCCCTAACAGGCATCAACCGAATTGCCGTCAAATACTCGTCTACAGCAAATGAAGTATACCCCTTCTCACCATAAGTAGCTCCCCAATAATAATGAGCTTTTGCAGCACGTACACTTTTCTTCTTATCACCATAGTATTCAACAGCCGTTTTTATCAGCGAATCATCTCCTAAAGCAATATAATTTTTATGCCTTGCTTGCGTAAGCAATAGCGCATAAAGTGCTCTGTCGGCACGTGGCAATTTCTGTGGGGAGGAAATTGATTCCAAAATAGATAATGCACTATCAGGATATATTTCCATCAATGAGTCAGCAGATAGTAGCAATGAACTCTTCACCGAAGAAGAGCAGGAAGATAGAGAGACAGACATCAGAATGCTACCTACGCTGACAAGTAAACTAAAGAACGCCAATAAATAGCGTTTAGAACAACAACATCTTGTTTTCATTAGGCAGTCTGTTTATTTACGGGTCAAAAGTAGCAAATTCCGGCAAAAGAAGATTAATATCCAAAAGACATTTATTTAAATATAACTTATTTAAAATCAAGAGCCACAACCTCATATCCTACTAAAAGGAGTTGAGATTGTGGCTCTTACCTAATGAGCTAAGCTCGCTTTCAAGCTATTTTACAGACCAAAAGCAGCCTTGATTTTATCTACGTAGTCGAGTTTCTCCCATGTAAAGAGTTCCACTTCCACAGTTTTGTCCCCTTCGTAGCGAGAGAAGAATTTCTTCGTTATCACTTGCGGTTCACGTCCCATGTGACCGTAAGCAGCTGTTTCCTGATAAATAGGATTACGAAGCTTCAGACGTTCTTCGATTGCTTTCGGGCGTAGATCGAACAACTGGTCGATAACGCGGGCAATCTCACCATCCGTCATGTTGACGTGGGAACGGCCATAAGTATCTACAAAGATATTGATCGGACGAGCCACACCGATAGCATAGCTCACCTGCACAAGCATTTCATCTGCTACGCCTGCCGCTACCATATTCTTAGCGATATGGCGTGCTGCATAAGCTGCGCTACGGTCTACCTTGCTAGGATCTTTTCCGGAAAAAGCACCACCACCGTGAGCACCTTTACCACCATAAGTATCAACGATAATCTTACGACCTGTCAAACCGGTATCTCCGTGAGGACCACCAATTACGAACTTGCCCGTAGGATTCACATGATAAATGATTTTATCATTGAACAGCGCCAACACTTTATCGTGATGGATAGAAGCAATGACACGAGGCATCAGAATCTCGATCACATCACGGCGGATGATAGACAGCATTTCTTCGTCAGCTTTCAGCTGGGCAGCTTGAGAATCATCTTCCGGTTGGATAAAGTCATCATGTTGCGTAGAAACAACGATTGTATCGATGCGAACAGGAGTTCCGTTATCATCATATTCAATAGTAACCTGGCTTTTGGCATCGGGGCGGAGGTAAGTCATCACCTTTCCTTCACGACGAATGTCGGCCAGCACTTGCAGAATGCGGTGTGCCAGATCAAGAGAAAGCGGCATGTAGTTTTCCGTTTCATTGGTAGCGTAACCAAACATCATACCCTGGTCGCCTGCACCCTGTTCCATCGGGTCCTGACGCTCTACACCACGGTTGATATCGGGACTTTGCTCATGAATAGCGGAAAGTACGCCACAAGAGTTACTTTCGAACATGTACTCTCCTTTGGTATAACCGATTTTCTTAATCACTTCGCGCGCGATGAGCTGGAGGTCAACGTACGCTTTAGTTTTCACTTCACCCGCTAGCACCACTTGTCCGGTAGTCACTAGTGTTTCGCAAGCTACTTTCGAACTGGGGTCGTAAGCCAACAGTTTGTCAAGCACGGCATCCGATATTTGATCGGCTACCTTGTCGGGGTGTCCTTCTGACACCGATTCGGATGTAAATAAGTATCCCATCTTTTTAAATTAAGAATTAAAAATTGAAAATTAAAAAATGAGAGAGAGTAGGAGAGGCGAGTGCTGCAAAGGATAAACCGAAAGGCGTCAATCAGACGTGTTTTAGCATTTTTTTCCGTGGTTGCAAGCTACTCAAATCTGTCCACACTTTCATTTCGGGTACAAAGATAAAGAGATTTCGGAGATAATGAGTATCTTTGCCCTGTATTTAACACATAAATAGATTTATAATGATTCTAAATAAGAAATTAAAAACGCTTTTGGTGCTGGCTCTTTATATAGGCTTCACGATTGCCATCTATGCCATTGTCTGCCATTTCATCGATAAGCCGTTTCAGGAGATTCATTTGCTGTATGCAGTATTGATAGGATGCATTGCCTATTTACCGGTGTTTATTGCGGAGAAAAAGAAGAAGTAAGCTCCTTCATCGTTTTTCCAAGTACCGGATGCACTAATCCGGGAGCAATTTCCGCCAGTGGTTTCATGACGAAGTCACGTTCTGCCATCAACGGATGGGGGAGGATTAACTTTGCTCCTGAAGGAGAAGTGGTGGAAAGTATCAAATCATCATAAAGCAACAGGTCAATATCAATCAGGCGGTCGCTATATATGCCGTTGACGGATTTCTTCGTACGCCCCAATTCCTGTTCAATCGCCTGCGTTCTCTGTAAAACGTCTATGGGAGCCAATTCGGTATCTACACAAACCGCTGCATTCAGGAAACTGTTATCGGAAGAAAATCCCCAAGGGGCAGTTATGTGAAAAGCAGACAGGGAAACGATTTTCCCTACCTGCTCTTCTATTTTTTGCACGGCATCCCGAAGATTTTGTTCTTTATCCCCAAGGTTAGTGCCGAGTCCCAGATAAACTTTTGCCATTATTTGTCCAAAATCAGCATTGCATCTCCATACGTGCCGAAACGATAACCTTCTTTCAATGCTACATGATAAGCATCCATCACCTGGTCATAACCACCAAAAGCAGCTACAATCATCAGTAAGGTAGAAAGCGGCATGTGGAAATTGGAAATCATTGAATTGGCTACGGTAAATTCATACGGAGGGAAGATAAACTTGTTAGTCCATCCTTCAAATTCCTTGAGATGTCCGTCGGTGCTGACTGCACTTTCAATAGCACGCATCACTGTCGTACCTACCGCACATACATTTCTACCGTTATCTTTGGCACGATTCACGGTTTTCACCGCCATTTCGTTTACAAACATTTGTTCCGAATCCATCTTATGCTTCGTCAAGTCCTCCACGTCAATGTCACGGAAGTTACCCAGACCAGCGTGCAGAGTGATATATGCAAAGTCTATACCTTTGATCTCCAGACGTTTCATCAACTCACGGCTGAAGTGCAAACTAGCAGTCGGAGCAGTCACCGCACCTTCATTCTTTGCAAAAATAGACTGGAAGCGTTCAGCATCTTCCGGTTCTACAGGACGGTTGATAATAGAGTGGGGGAGTGGAGTTTCACCCAGAGAATACAGTGCCTTTTTGAACTCGTCATGAGGTCCGTCGTAAAGGAAACGGAGCGTACGTCCGCGAGAAGTGGTGTTATCAATCACTTCAGCCACCATTGAATCGTCCGGACCGAAATATAGCTTGTTACCGATACGTATCTTACGTGCCGGATCAACCAATACGTCCCACAAACGAAGTTCTTCATTCAACTCACGCAACAAGAATACCTCGATACGAGCACCTGTCTTCTCCTTGTTACCGTACAAGCGGGCAGGAAACACCTTCGTATCATTGAATATAAACACATCTTTATCATCAAAGTAGTCCAACACATCTTTGAACATCTTGTGCTCAATCTTACCTGTATTACGATGCAATACCATCAAACGCGACTCATCCCTATATTTCATAGGATGTAGAGCGATCTTATCCTCGGGTAACTTAAATTTGAATTGTGATAATTTCATATCTATTCCTTATTACGTTAATTATTTTCTTCCTCATTTTCTATCTCCTGTCCGTCGATCCACTCTTTAAAGTGTTCAGGATTCAGGCAGTCTTCCAACCGGACATCACCTACACGGGTGCGGATCAATCCTGTCAGGTGAGCTCCGCTATGGAGTGCTTCGCCGATGTCGCGGGCCAGGGCACGGATATAGGTTCCTTTGCTGCATACGACACGGATTTGAATCATCGGTTCCGGATCATCCAGTCGACATTCCAGCAATTCAATCTCGTCGATAACAAGCTGTTTTGCTTTTAGTTCGACTTCCTCTCCTTTCCGGGCCAGTTCGTAAGCACGCTTACCGTCTACCATACAGGCAGAGAAGGCAGGAGGTACCTGATCGATGGCACCGATAAAGTGCGTCAGCACTTCTTCCACCAGTTCCCTCGTGATATGTTCGGTAGGGTAGGTGGCATCTATTTCATGTTCCAAATCGTATGACGGAGTAGTGGCACCCAAACGCAGCGTTGCGACGTACTCCTTCGTATGAAATTGAAACTCTTCTATTCGTTTGGTTGCCTTGCCTGTGCATAAAATCATCACCCCTGTTGCAAGCGGGTCCAGTGTTCCGGCATGGCCGACTTTTAGTTTTTTCACTCCTATCCGGCGGCAAATATGATAGCGGGCATGCCCTACTACCTTAAATGAAGTCCATCCGAAAGGTTTATTGAAAAACAGTACTTCTCCTTTTTTAAAATTCATCAGCCAATTTCTAAGTTGTATCCAAGCAGCAGCATTACCAGAATGGTTCCGCCAACAATAATTCTGTACCATCCAAATGCTTTAAAGCCATATTTCGTAACAAAGCTAATAAAGAACTTGATAGCTAGCAAAGCAACGACAAAAGCCACCACATTACCGATAATAAGTGCCGGCATGTTGTTGACAAGAATCTCGGTTCCACCATCCAGGAAGAGTTTCAACACCTTGTAACCGGTTGCCGCAAACATAGTTGGCACGGCAAGAAAGAATGAAAATTCGGCAGCATCCTTACGAGTCAGCTTCTGGGCCATACCTCCGACAATGGTAGCCATCGAACGGGATACTCCCGGTATCATTGCAATACATTGAAACAAACCGATATTGAATGCCTTTTTTTCTGTCAGCACAGTATCTTCGCTTCCTTTCGAGAAAATCTTATCACAAAACAGCATGAATATACCACCGATTACCAGCATCACTGCCACTATCGCTACACTTTCCAGCATCTCGTCTATCTTATCGCTAAACAGGAAACCCAAAATTGCAGCAGGAATAAAGGCAACCAACAGCTTCCAATAAAAATCGAATTTATGCAAAAAACACTTCAAAGCAGAAGCGCCTGCAGGAGCCGGTGTGTGATTCAACCGGAAAAAACGTTTCCAGTAAAGGCAGACAACTGAAAGAATTGCGCCAAACTGAATAATTACAGTAAACGCTTTTACAAATTCTGTACTTTCTACCCCTAGTATGTTTTGTGTAATAATCATGTGTCCTGTAGAAGAAACCGGTAGGAACTCTGTCAACCCTTCTACAATAGCAATAATAATCGTCTCAAATGTTGTTAAATCCCCCATCTTTATTCTTCTATTTTTTGTGTTTTAGGTTTGCGTAATACTGCATAAATCATAGATACAAAGCCAAACAGGCAAACGACCGGCGCCACCTTGATTCTGCGTACACTGAAAATATCGGGTTCAAAAAGCGTTTCGGACGATGTAGGTCCCGTCATCAATAGAAAGCCGATAATAACAATCGCCATCCCTATTGCGAGCAAGATAAAGTTCACTTTATCAAAGGCAAATTTCTGCTTGTCAGACATAGTTTATTTAATTACAAATTACTAATTTCAATCATTCCCTTACTCTATCAGTCGGTTGTTACTGATGCTAATCACACGCAAACACAGGTTTGCCGTCAGCCATTCGCCATCCGCTAAATATAGTACAGGCTGTTTGCTTTCATTCTCAGGTATTTATTCATGGAGAAATAGGCGCATAGCCACGTTATTACAATTCCAAACGCCAATACGCTTGCACAGACTATCAACATGACTTCAGGCGTGATGACCTGAAGTAATTCCTGTTCGTACGTCACGGCCCAATAAGCGGTCCCCATCAATATGGAATCGGCAACGATGGCTGCCAATATCCCGCTCCATACATTCTTTCGAAGGAATGGCCCCCGGATGAATCCCCAACTCGCCCCTACCAGTTTCATGGTGTGAATGAGGAAGCGTTTGGAATAAATAGCCAGTCTTATGGTATTGTTTATCAAGGCAAAAGAGATAAAAGTAAGCACTACTGCCAAGGCAAGCAGTACCAGACTGATATTTCGAATGTTATCATTCACGGCGTCAATCAACTCCTTTCGATAGAGCACATCTTGTATGTTGGTGTTCTTTTTAATCAATTTCTCTATCTTCGCAATGCTGTCCGAGTTGGCATAGTCAGAATGGAGTTTGATTTCGATGGAAGCGGTAAAAGGGTTATAGCCCAGGAATTCTTCCGGATCTGTTCCCATTGCTTCCGTCTGTTCTTTCAATGCTTGTTTTTTAGAGATATATTCGGATTGTTTCACGAAAGGTTCCTGATTCAGCTTCTTCTGAAGTTTCAGTATATCCGCTTCTTTCATGTCGTCACTGATAAGAACGGAGAAACTGATATTCTCGCGGACATATACGGAAAGATTGTGCGCCGTCAATACGAAAAAGACAACCAGTCCCAGCAACAGCAATACCAGTGTCGTACTGATACTCGACGTGATGAACTGCATGTCGAAAATCGAACTTGACTTATATTTGTTTTGATTTCCCATGCGTTATCTCTTTTTTCGGAATACATAAATCATTGAACTGCTGCGTTCTTTCCTTCCCAAAGCATTGAACCAGGCCAACGTCCCGGCAAACATCCCTTTCAGGAAACTGCATGAACTGCCACGATGTTTCTCGCTCAACATAGATACGTAAAACGCATCGAACGGCATCGGATGACGTGCCGCCATAATAAAACCATGGCGGGAAGCCAACTGTTGTATAGTGCCCGGAGTGAAATGCCAAAGATGACGGGGAACGTCATAAGCCGCCCAATACTCACCGTAGCGCTTGGCATCATAAGAAGAGCAGTTAGGTACTGCCACAATCAATACTCCTTTTTCTGTCAGCAGTTCGCGAAGCGTCTCCCAAGTCTCATTCAAAGATTCGAGATGCTCCATCACATGCCAGAGAGTGATGACATCAAAACTAGCAGGAGCAAACTCTTTCAGAGCCGATTCGGGCTTTACATCCAGTTCGAAATGTGTTTTTGCAAACTCACGTGCCTGCGGACTTTTCTCCACTGCCTCTACTTTCCATCCCCGACGAACCATTGTATCGGAAAAATAGCCGGTTCCCGTACCTATATCAAGCAAACGCCCCGTCTTGCGATGCGCTTCCTTAGCTACCAGACGCGCTTTGCGGCCCAGCATATAAGAACGTACGTAATGGTAGATATTATTCATCGCGCCCTTGCGCGTATCAGTGTGGGAGATGTAGTCGGGAGTCTCATAATACTTGCCTATCTCTGCTTCCACGGGAACTCCTTGTGTGAATGTAAATCCACAGTCCTCACACGAATGCAGTTCAAACTGTTCGCCCGAAGCATAAAAATCCGTACAAGTCATGACGCGTTTCAAGTGCGTACCGCCACACACCGGACAAGCATTTATACTGAGTTTCTCCATTAGTTTCTAAGCAAAATTAAGTGCTGCCTCGAATGACAAGACAACACTATACCCGAATTTGGTGCAAAGAAACAAATAAAAAGTGATGTAATGGGCTTTCGTTAAGGACTTTTAATAGATAAACCAATTAAGACATCAGTATCTACAATTAGGCTAGCTGAAATATCAAGCGCATATCCTTTCTGTATTTATGTAAAAGCAAATAAAAAGATACCCTAACACAGAATAATTTCTAACTCCATATCAGGATAAGACAGCGCGGAGCTTCGTGCTATCTACTATAGACAAGAGATTCATTTACTTACTATTATTCTTTACCTAATTCACGTTTCTTTGAAATCTTTCATCTGCATCATCTGATAACCTCTGCTTATCAGTATTACTCATAGCATCCCATTTATCAGACCAAAATCTGAATCTCGACATTTCCCCATACTTCTTATCATATATACCGCGGTTTAATATCTGAAAATGAACACTAGGAAACGTCATAGAAACATTAAATCCATAATTATCAATATCATGGAACATCACTTTTGTTTGGGAATCTTTTCCATTTACATTTATAAGACTGTATGTTGATCTGCAAAATAGATTATAGAAATATTCCCAAGGATCTTCTTTCAACGTAAGATTTTTAAAGAACTCATCTTGGTGAGACAGGCTTTTATATTCTAAAATTTTCTTTTCATTCGGTGCTAAGGTAATGGGTAAAGAATCACAAAGCGACAAATAAAGGCTATCCTGACCATGTGCGATGACATAATGTTTTTTTGTATTTGACGATAGACAAATAACGGAATCTGTATTGTTTTTCAGATACATTTGTCCATATACGTTCTTTATCATTGTAGTATTCTGGTTTTCATTCCAAAGCAAATTCCGTTTTATACTATCCACATTACAACTAAAATAGGAATCGCTCAACTCAACATCATGAGACATAATCCCCATCTGTACTGGGCATCCTTTCACATATCCCGAAAAATAGGGCCACAATTCCGTTATATTAAAATATGTGCCCCATCCCCCAAGCAATGAAGTATCTATCAATATTTTCTTCTCTCCAAGTTTGGAAACAACCAAAAGCCAACTCTTTCCCCCGCCTCCTTCTACCACAAGATTGCCCGAATAACCAGATGCCTCTATCATTTCCTTTGCAGACATCGGTGTCTCATCCAATTCTATAAAACAGAGATACTTATCCTTGTACTTAATGATCTTTGAAGGATATTCAAATTTTAAATCTGCCGGACAATCAGCTGCTTGAATACTGTATATATGATTGGAATCATTAATAGCCAACTCATATAATACTACATATCAAGCCACTATCCACAAGCAATTTGGCTTGCGTTTTCACCGCTTGCTGAACTTTGTTTATAGTAGGCTGTTTACAGCCTACTATAACAAATAATAATATCAAATTTAGAAACGCAGTCCTCATTACTTCATAAATTTATCATTCAACTTATCTAATAACGTTTTACTCGTATCTATTTTATATTCATTATTCCCAATACGTGCATTTTCACTATTGTAGAAGAATAACACTTTACTATCCCTGTGATAAACAGCACCTGTCTTTATTTTCAAATTTTTCATGTCTTGGTCAGAAGCTTGGGTATTATATGGATGTGAATGCATATCTATCACTTTATCTCCTTTTACATTCAATTCACTCTGTTTATCAGAGAATACACTATCTTCTCTACCCGAAGTTCCGATAAGAGCCGTTTTATCTCCCTTATCATTATATATATCCAATTTCCATTCAACAGAAGTGTTGTCAGCTCCAAATTTGAAAACTGCAGCTGCATCCTCAAGGCTTGATGTTGAATTATAAGTTTCAAGACCTCCTGATTTACCATCTTGCATATTATACATTCCAGAAAGTATTTTTTTATCATTCACAGTTATCGGTTTAACGCCTGATCTAGTGCTCATCAATCTATCATCAGAGAACCTTCTACAACAGTTCTGAAAGCCTACCTGCACTGTTTACTGTATAATCATCTTTTCCATCAATATCTATTCTCAACACTGGATTATTCTTACAGTAGCCATATGGACTCCAATTGTAATACTTCTCACTTGATGGATCCACCGCATTCCACCTTCCAATCGCTACGTCATACTGTCTTGCCCCATAGTCATACCAATTCAATCCGTTCTTTGTATCCAGCTCTTTTCCATTATACTTATAAGGCTGAATACTCTTTTCTGCTGAAGCAAACGTGCCTCCGAACGGATAGTAATGGTTTACCTCTTCCTTTTGCCCCGTTTGATCCACAACTACCCGATTGTTTCCCTGATGATCCTGCAAGTAGTAGTGATACTTCTTGTCGGACAACGTAACATGACCGACATCTGTGAATAACAACTTCTGTACACCATTCTCATAGATCACATTTCCGCAATAGTCCGTTGTGGTGGTAGTGTCTCCTATCTTGTGCACTGTGCGAAGCTTCGTGCCGTTCACTGCATACGTATAAGCAATAGTACTACCATCCTTGAATGTGACTTTACTTGGCGAATTTAAATAATTATATTGAATAGCAATTATCTTTTATTCAAATCTTTGTCTATTTGACGGTTGCGAGCGTCGTATATATAAAACATCAGTAATGCCCTGACACAAGTTAAACATATTTGATCAATTCGTATCAGAGTAAGACACTATCAGTTTTATCGAACAATAATATAAAAAAACTACCCTGACACCTAAGAATATTTCTATATCATGTCAAGGTAGTAATCAATTTATAAATCAGGCAATTTTACAAGTTTTTCAAAATTTGTTTTCCATATTTCGAGCTCAAACAGGATCCCATCAACATCCACATTTAAGGATGCGATAACCTCAACTCCATCAATATCCTTAAATTGAAATTCACTAACTTGTTTACCAAATTTTCTACTTTCAATTATTTTCCCCTGTGGAAACAAATATAAACCACCCATTTCCCCATCATCCATTGGACATACTAATAATCCATTTTTCCAATCTTCAGACATTTTTAAAGAGGACTTATGAACAAGTAGTTCAATAAGTTGCTCCTCTTGCTTAGTCGGTATTCTATAAAATTTCATGTATTCTTCCTATATTAAATGTACCATCAGAAAGCTTAAAAGCTGTATACTGTATATTTCGACCACCTATTCTAATAACCTGATTAAAAGGCCTACCCACTACTACTTGTGAAGAAACAGTTTCAAAATGAGTTCGTATCATTGACTGCACTAATGATCTGTCCAAGCCTAAAGCGTCTGTATGCCGAAAAGTGTGATATACCTGATTTGCATTACCACCAAATCGAATAACAGGAGTCGTTACATTTTTTTGTCCACGTACTGCATTTATTAATGCATTTCCTGATTTAATAAACGGAACTGGTATAATTGTTTGCATTGCAGGTTGTAACATCCCTGCAACAGCATCTGATTGATTTTCCGTTCTCACATATTCCATTCCATGAGTTGCGCAAAGCTCTTGAAATTTAGTATCTGCAATATATACATCCCATTGTTTTTCAACTGCCAGATTCCTACCAGTATTTCTGCCATTCCAATCAAATCTTCGATTTACTGTAGCCCCAATCTCATCACCAGAATGTTCTACCTGAGTACTTACAAAATACTCTCCACCTTTATCCTTTAAAATTTGATCCCCGCCATTAAACAGTTTATATAACCATGCTCCAAATTTAGTTGAAAAACATCCTGTTGGATCAACATAATTTGTGGGACTATTTACACAATATACATACGGTGACCAACTGTAATACATTTCCGCCATCGGATCCACCGCATGCCACCTTCCAATCGCAGCATCATACTGTCTTGCCCCATAATCATACCAATTCAACCCATTCTTGGTATCAATTTCTTTACCATTATACTTATAAGGCTGAATACTCTTCTCTGCTGAAGCAAACGTGCCTCCGAAAGGATAATAATGGTTTACCTCCTCCTTTTGCCCCGTCTGGTCGACAACTACGCGATTGTTTCCCTGATGATCCTGCAAGTAGTAATGATACTTCTTGTCGGACAACGTAACATGACCGGCATCAGTCAGTAATAGTTTCTGTACACCATTTTCATAGATCACATTTCCGCAATAGTCCGTTGTGGTGGTAGTGTTGCCTATTGTGTGCACTGTGCGCAGCTTCGCTCCGTTCAATGCATACGTATAAGTAATGGTACTGCCATCCTTGAACGTGACTTTACTTGGCGAATTTAAACAATTATATTGAATATCAGTAATATTTTTGTTTAAATCTTTGGTCATGTTGCCATTCTTGTCATAGGTGTATTCATTGTCCTGCTTCACGGCATCCTTGAACTCAAACCCGTCGTTGTAAGCCGACGATGTGGCGGCATCATCCACACGTGTCAGCCAGTTGCCATCCAGAGTGAACGTCAGGTCGTCAATCAAGCCGTAGAAGGAAGCGCCTGTGCGTCCGTTACGACGGAGTGAAGTCAGGTTACTCTGCCTGTTATACGTGTAGGAGGTGTTATAATTTGCGCTGGGAGCTCCATTCCACAAATACCCCGCAGCGGTCAACCGTGACAATCCGTCGTAGCTGAAGCGGTATCCATGCATTCCGGTGTCACCTGCGGCTTTCCAACTCATGCCGGATATGTTGCCGTTGTAGTAAGGCGTGCTTCCGCCGTATGAGTCATTGTAATGCAACGTCTGGGTGAACAGCGTGTCGGTAGCCAGTGTCTTGATCCATGAACGGACATTATAGGTATAGTCCGTTGTAAGAGCAGAGTTGCCATGGCGTTTGCTGCTCTTGATTCGACCCAAGTCATCATAGGTGTTTTCAACGAGAGTCACTTCATCATTCGTATCCAGTTTATGCTTCGTCTTTAAAAGGCGTCCTGCGTGGTCATACTCGTACATACAGACTTCCGTCTGCGTGCTCTTTCCTGTAGCTGTATGGGCATGTTGTCGCTTCAGGGGTTCTCCCGTAAAGTTGTAGGCGACATATTCTTCCTCTATGCCTCCCATGTGATTCGTCGTCCGGCTTTGGATGATGCGTCCACGCTCGTCGTAGTAGAAAGCGGCATAATCATATCCGGTCACACCGGTAGCGTCCATGCGTGCTGTAACTGTTCCTGTCAACAATCCTTTGCTGCTTTCCGTATAGCAGATTCCATAGCCCGATGGAGGTGTGACATAATTCAGAGATGTGGGTACTCCATGTTTGCCGATGAAAGAGTAGTCATCGTAGTAGTTCACTGTATACACTACAGGATCCGTCATCGGGATATTCTCGAGAATATAGCCATGAAAGGCAGTGCCTGTATCATCCCGTCGTGCTTTCACATCGGTTTCGCACAACGGAAAGTCATCGTAATAATAAGAATTGTGGCAAATACCCGTGAGTACCGGACGATTTAATTCATCGCTAAGGGAGAAAGCCCATTCTCCACGAACACGTTGCTCGCCGTCCTGCGAAAGCACCTGGTGGTCGCCATGATCGTAAATGTAATAGATGACATCACACTCCGGCAGTTTCTTGTAAACACAGCGGTGCAGGAAATCATAGCGGTAGGAATAACTACTCTGCGTAGCAAAAGGTCCTTCGGGCTCATCCATTTTGGGGTAAGTAACAAAGGGCGGATAAACATTCACCAAATCATCGTGGTTGTCATATTCATAATAAACGAAATAGGGATCAGAACCGTCCATGCGTCCCGCTAGAATTGTACGTCCTAAACCATCTTTAAATTCATAGGTCGGATTCCCGTCTTCATCGGTAGTACAGACCCCCAGGAAATTACCGGAGGGAATTTTATAATAAAGCCAAGAAAAGGACCGGGGATCGCGAGTGATGTATTGGTAGCTTACAGGATGCTCTGCCCATGCCTCACCCACCCCATGCTGTGCAACCGGCCTGTTCAAGGGAGAGGCTTCATACGTGGTCTGTAGGTATGGATGTGCATCACCGCCTGCTAATGAGCTTGCACCACTTTGTAAGGAAGAGATAGTCATGTAATTGCCATTTCCCAGTGATTTGGCAGGAAGCCAGGTTCGTAACTTGCGTCCCTGATCGTCATACTCTTGTAATGAGACAAGATCTTTCCCGTCGGGCGTAATGCCGCAATCTACCATTTGTGAGGAACGGCCCAGGCCGTCAAAGTATACCACCTGTTCACGGCAACCGCTATGGTCGGGCGAGGTGTAAGTACGTGTGCTGATATAGTTCTGTGAGGTGCTCACCTGCGACATGCATAAAAGAGAGCACAATAAGAGCGAAAGAAGTAAATATATTCGTTTCATAAGTTTGTACATATTTTGTTTATTGGTTACGGTAATGATAATCATATTCCTGCACGACGCGTCTCTTGCTTTCCTCCACAACGTTACCTTCATAATAGTAATTCACCTTCAGGCGCCCCAGTCCATCGTAGTCGTAATACGAAGTCTTCCCTGTAGGATCGGAGATCGAGGTAACACCCACCAACGGAAGATGAGTAAAAGTGGTAATATGTGCTTCCGAGAGAGACGTATGGTTACGCAATGCCTTTAGCTTGGCGGAATCAGGAGCAGTGCTCTTTGCCAATGCGGAGGATGTCGTGCCAAAGACGGAGAGTACGGCGGTTTCCACCTGTGCCAGAGTGGCATTCTTGATTTCGGCAATAAGATAGCGATCACTATATCCCCATAGGTAGACTGTATGTAGCTTATCCTTAGAAACTACTTCACGGGGATTTCCGTTGGAAGAGTAGGCAAGAACTTCGCTATGGAGTATATTCTGAAAGTAAGGTGCCTGATAAAGTCGGGCAGGCAATATCAGTGTATCCCCACTTTCTGTAGGAAACTCTCCGAATTCACGTCTATAGCCGTCGTCATTGCTTTGTTTCTCTGTCAACACGGGGTTAAGTATGTGCTTTTCCACCATTTTGCGAACAATATCCGGGGTTATACCAGTTCGTGCGAGAGCCGGGTATTCCCAATTGGTCTCTCGATGCACTCCCCATGCATTCCGTTCTTTCCATTGCATCCGGTTACCGGAGAGGTAGCTGTAGTGCTCTGTATTTGGAATACCTATTTCCGATTCGTCATAAGCGGTTACCTTACGTTCATATAGAAGTGAGTGTCCAAGCATCTGACAGGTAGAAGTATAGAAACTACCAAGAACAGCATTTATAGGGACAAAAAATGGGGTTCCATAGGAATTGGAATATTCCCAGCCTATCACCGGCGAGCCACCGGAACGCCAAATCAGTGATTCGCGTCGCTTCAGTTTATATTCCCGTCCGTCGCTCATGTAGTCAGTCTGTTCTTTTAATAGATTATAGCGATATTTCTCTCCTTCATACGAGAGCACATTGCCATAGTACTGCGGTTTCTCGAAAAAGGCTGTGTCATTTTGCATTTCTTCGTAGATGTCATACTCATAGACAGTCTTACCATTGCAATTTTCGGGAGTAAATTGAGTTGCACCATCCTTTAAATAATAGACCGTAACTTCGGGATAGACCACTGCGGGACGACCGTTCAGAAGCCGCTGGAAATTGAACGCACTGAACGTACATTCCCACTCCCAGGTGTAAACAGGATATCCTGCTGACGGACTATAACTCATGAAAGGATTGGATTTGAAGGAGCGATATTTCCCATCCGGATCAAGCCCCAGAACCATGTTCAATACCGACATCGGAAGGTCGGTCGATTGGTAGTTCATATAAGTCTGAATCGTAGGATCGAGGGTTGGTTCACCTGCGCCTGTATGGTAATAACGGTCGCCTATACCGCCATTTGCATCGTATTCGGTTTTCCCATAACAGTAGCGCTTGGAATCACTCCGTACACCTTCTGCCGTATAGTTGACGATTTCACGAATCCTAAAACCTGTAGCTTCGGCTTTCACGCGTCTTTTTTTATCGTGAATATAGTCTCCGTCGTTATCAGTGAATGAGAAGAACTTGTGGTTCTCAAAGTCAAACTCTGTGTAGCCCCCTGTCGGATAAGTTAGTTTGCGAAGCAAACAATGGCTTTCAGGACCGGCAGGTTTACGTGAATTGTAGGGCACATTAGAAAGTTTCACTTTATCCAAAGGAGACAAATCATTTTCGTCTTTTGGTACGTCTGTTACATAAGAAGTGGTAGCGGCTCTGGACACATCAAAGCCCACAAACAGATTCATATAGGCCACGTCATAATTGTTGCTGCGAAAATTCAGGTTGCCCCAATGGTCTGTCCCACCAAAGCTGGCATACGAAGATGTATATTCACACCGGTAGGTCTCGGATAATCCATCATTACCGCCAAGTAGAGTGACGCTGTCAAGCATGCTGAAAGGCGACTTTGATAAACTGTTAGATTGCAAAGTCCCCTGGTGCTGTTCCAAGTTGATAGTTCGCACAAGTCTATCTCCGTCTTTTATACTGACACTTTGGGCATAATTATAACATTCACTATTTGTACCGTCATTATAATTGATGCGGATGGTGGTAGTACCATAAGTGACGGAAGTCAGAAGCTTCATCTGATATGCATGCTGCCGTGTATAAGTATGAAAAGTGACGTCAAATACGTCTGAACTGCACTTAAACTCATAAAAATGATGGAAACGTACTGCCGGCTCTGCCTGCTGATACCCAAAATCAGAATGAATACTCTTGTCATAATCAAAAGTAATAAGTTCCGAGGAATGAGGCAGACGGATAGAGGTGAGCTGCCAAGACACATAAGTGGTGTTGTAGGGAGTAATCGTACAACCCGTTCCTCTAAAGGTGGTATCGGCACCGGTGAAAGCATACTCAACACCCTGTTCATCTACCACTTTAAAAGATATAATCTTCCTATCCCTAGTAGCATGGGTTATCTTCACATCACGTCCACCTGAAACAACATATTCGATTTTGCCGTCATAGTTTTTTCTGATAACGAATTCGAAGGAACTACCATCAGGAAGGGTAGCGGTAAAGAGGTCGGATTTTAGATTCAACGTGTTCAAGTATTCTTCCGTTAAGTTCCGGTATGACTCTCCAAACTTGTCGGTATCCAGTTTAAAGTCTGTAAGTTCATCGGGCATGCATTCTATGCTTCGCGAGATGCAACTGCTGATAGATAATGCCCAGCCACGGCCGAACACGTCATAGTTGTAGCCGGGATGGAACGGAGCCGGATTGTATTTTAAGCTCAAAGGCAATCGATAGCCGTGATGGTCAATGTCGAACAAGGGAATAGATATGTCGGGCACTCCCATGGCTGGATTCACGGCTACATCTCCATACATCTTAAAGGCTGCCGCCTGGGGAGAAGTGGGGACAGAAGGTGTAACGTATGGAAGTGTGGAAGCTGCACGTGCCGTAAAAGGAAAGAGTGCAGCGAAAAATGATAGTATAAAAATTAATCGTTTCATATTTTATTTTTGTTATATAAATGGTTAAAACTAAGGAATGGTATTTAAATTGGATCTTAGTCCGTGTTGAAATATGGGTTTGAAATTCTGCAGACTCCAAACCTAGGAATCTGCAGAATTATAAGACTATTGAAAGACTTACAGATTCATCGCGTTAGCACCCAAAACGCCAGCCAAAGCCGAAGCCACTGCGATAACCACCTTAAGGATCATATCCCATACTGATTTCTTCATTGCCATCATTTACCTCCTTTCTGTTCTTTAATGTGTTGTGTTACTCTGTGTTCTTCCGTGTTTTCCGTTTTGATAGCAAACTCCTCAAGTTCCTTGAATTCCTTCGCCACCTCAAAACACGGGCACGATTTAATCCACTCTTCCGGTTCTATCTCGCCGTTTCCGTTCAAGTCCGGTGAAAGATCCCGGTGTCCGCATACCCGGCAGCCGGGAAATTTCTCCTGTAGTTGCCCGACGAGTTGCCGGAGCGTGGCCCGCTGTGCCGGGGTCCGGGTATCTGCCGGGCGTCCCCGGCAGTCCAGACCACCCTCATAGCAGATACCTATTGAATGAGCATTGAAACCTTTTGCGTGCGCTCCGACACGTTCGATGGGGCGGGTGAGGTGCACTGTTCCATCCTTGCGGATGTAGTAGTGATAGCCTGTTCCGTTGAATCCGCGACGTCGGTGCAGCCGGTCCAAATCTTCCGGAGAGAGCGTACAATCCCCCCGCGTGGCGCTGCAGTGCACCACGATTAAATTAATAATTCGCATGTTAGTGGATAATTAGTTTACTAGTCTAGTTAAAAAGTTCCGTTTAGTCAGCCATTCGTGTTTGTGTTGCGTCATACAGACAGACTATGCTGCCGGATCCGGTGCTTCTCCACTGCCGCCGGAACCACCACCGTCATCGGGTTCACCGCCATTTCCGCCACCCGAAGCCGAAGTATCGGCAAGGTCGAAACGGACACACTTGGCACCTGTCACCAAAGAGCGGGTAGCGGTGGTACGATCAGGATTCTTGGTATAGTTGGGCAGGAAACGGACGGTAAGGGAAGCCTGGGCAGCCGATACTTTTTCCGGCAGTTCCACCCCTTTGCCGTTGGACTTCATCACCATACGGAAAGTCCCGAAGCCGTCGAGCGTTACACTTTCCGATGCTTGCAGATGCTGGGCAGCCACTGTCACCAGATTATCGAGTGTATTCTTCACGTCACCGGTGGAGAGAGACGAGTAAGCGGCTATCTCTTTGGCGAGTTGGGTGGTTGACACATTGGCCGTGTATATCACACGGGGATGAAATAATTTCTTTTTGTTCTTGTCTTCCAGAACGGACTGGAAGGGTTTGTACAATACTGGCATAATTGTAATAGTTTTTACGTGTTAATAAATTAGTTTAGTGTTGTCCTTAAGCTTAATGACACTGTAAAGATACGGGTATTATTCAGACTGACCCAATCATTTTTTCAAAGTGCGTTCATAAATTAATTAATTACGCTCAAAAGGTAATGTCCCGGCAATTTGATTTTTCCATTGCTCCCGCGAATGTTGCTGAATCCCTTCCACACCGGGTTTCCGATAGCTCCGAAGTTGCTTTTCAGGATAATGGCATATTGCTCGGAAGGCGGAATCTTGTAAGAGTGAAGGTTCTCCAGCAGTCCCTCGAAGTTACGCTGCGTGCCGTCGGACGGTGGTTGCAGGTTGTCGATGTCTTCCTGTGTCATCACCTTCCTTCTTTTCAAGATTTTTCCTCCTCTATCCTCTCCTTGAGGAGAGTCAGAGAGGTGGTTTAATTTGTTTTCCTTTGTTTTAATTTGTTTTTCTTTGTTTTGTGTACCCAATGTCGACATTTCGGCTTCCGATGTTGCAGAACCGGTGTTTGATGTTACAGAATCAGCAGTTGATGTTACAGCATCGACTGTTTTGTTATCAGTATCATCCGCGCTATTTTTGCTACTTTGAGAAGGGTGGTACGATGCAAGCTCTTCCGCTTCCAACAGGCAGTAGTCCGGCTCTATCAACGAACTGCTACGACGCTTGGTGATAAAGAGATACTGCCGTTGGATATCGGCGGAAGTCAGGATGCCGTATTGGCGGAAAAGCCCGGCATCAAACAGACCACATTCCACGGACAGGGCGATGATACGTTTCACATCATCCATATCCGTATTGTAAAGGCTGTCCGTCAGTTCATCGTAAAATTCATCACCGGCAGAGATATAATATCCTTTTCCGGCATAGATGTACGACAGCGTTTCTACCAATGTGGCAAAAGCAGCATCACCTTCCCGCTTCATGACACGACGCACCACGCGGTCGTGCATGAAACTGGTGCTCATGGGGAAATAATCCAACCCCTGTTTTATTCTTCCCATAGTGCGTGTAGTTTTTCCTTTTCCTGCTTCCGGCGAATACTGTCCGCCACCACCTGACGGGCATGACGGATAAGGAGCATCCGCAAAGCGTAGTCCTTTACCTCGGTTATTACCGGATAAGAAAGAGGTTTGTTTTCAAATGATATATTTTTATCCTGATTGCGATGTCTGCGCGTGTTTGCCTTACGGCATTCCTTGCAGTAATTATCTGAAGCCCGGGTACGCTGATTCATATAAAAGGCTTTCTGTGGGAGCTTACGCTTGCAACATCCGCAGATGTGTAGAGATTGATTCATAATGGTTTCCATACTGCTTTCCGTTTTTACAATTTTCATATTTAAATATTCGTGTGTATATTAGAGATATATCGCTTGCGCGCAGGACATATAGTTGCTGTATATTGGAGATATATCGGCTGCACATTGGGTATATAGATGCTAGACGCAAGATATATAGATGGTGTAAGCGGGCTCAATATTACTTCCGCCCGTCCGGCACGGCTTCCTTAAAAAGGGGGTGAATGAGGTATTTTGCAACCTTTCGTAAACTTTTTGCGGTTTCTCATGGTTTTTCTATTTAAAATTTATAATTTTGAAACATCTTTGTGATTTCGTTGCTACAAAGATAAAACAGTTTTCACAAAGAAAACAAATGATTTTGAGAATTAACTTTAAAAAAGTAGATAACAAATTATCAATGAGCAATTAACGAGTTTATGAATTTTTACATCAAAAATAAACGATAATAGAATGGATACATTTTTGGATGTTACAGGAATAGTGAAGCGTGCCAAACAGGCGCTAAACTTCAAGAACGACAGCGAATTAGCTGAATATTTAGGCGTCTCACGCGCTACAGTATCCAATTGGGGTGCACGAAATAGCATTGACTTCCGCCTGTTACTCGATAAATTCGGGGACAAGGTGGACTACAATTGGCTATTATTGGGAAAGGGAAATCCGAAACACCAGTCAAGATATTGCGAAAGCGAACTGGTGCAGGGAGAAGTCGAGATTATACACAATCCGAAAACACCCGAACCAATAGACGACCGCAGCGTGACATTATACGATATTACGGCAGCTGCAAACCTGAAAACATTGTTCACCAACAAAAAGCAATATGCACTGGGAAAGATATTAATTCCGAATATTTCCGTCTGCGACGGAGCAGTCTACGTCAACGGAGACAGCATGTATCCTATATTGAAATCGGGAGACATTATCGGATATAAAGAAATCAGCAGCTTCGATAATGTCATTTACGGGGAAATATATCTGGTGTCGTTTATGATTGACGGAGACGAGTATCTGGCAGTGAAATACGTGAACCGTTCCGATAAGGAGGGCTATCTCAAACTGGTGAGTTACAATACACACCACGAACCGATGGACATTCCATTTGCGTCCATCAATGCAATGGCGATTGTGAAGTTCTCCATCAGGAGGCACATGATGATGTAAATCTCATCGTAAAAGAGAGCCAAAAAGACGAAAAAAACACAGAGGACACAAAAGACACAGAGATTAAAGAAAATAATACCTCTGCGTTTTTTGCGTCCTCTGCAATGAGAAATATAGTAAGCCGTAAGAAGCACATTAAATGAAATAATCTGCTAATTCGTGCAATATTTGTTCGATCTTAAAATTCTCTTGCGAACTAATTTGAAACGACCTCTTCCCCTTTCAGCGTAGCCGAACTGGCTTCCGTGACACGCACGTTGACAAAATCACCTACACGGTGCGTACCTCTGTCGAACACCACCACACGGTTCTGCTCCGTACGGCCGAACAGCTGGTCGCGCGAACGCTTGGAAACTCCTTCTACAAGCACTTCATACGTTTTACCGATGCAACGCTGGTTGGATTCGGCAGACAGACGGTTCTGCAAAGCGATAATTTCGTTCAGGCGGCGCACTTTCACCTCTTCGGACACATTATCTTCGAGATGCTTCGATGCATACGTTCCCGGACGTTCGGAGTATTTAAACATGAAAGCAGCATCGTATCCACATTCTTCCATCAGCGAAAGTGACAAGGCATGATCCTCTTCCGTTTCAGAATGAAAACCGGAGAAAATATCGGTAGTCAATCCGCAATCAGGGATGATACGTTTGATAGCTGCCACCCGGTCCAGATACCACTCACGGGTATATTTACGGTTCATCAGTTTCAGAATACGCGAACTGCCGCTCTGCACAGGCAGATGGATATGTTTACACACATTGGGGACTTGCGCAATTACTTCCAACGTCTCATCGCTCATGTCTTTCGGATGGGAAGTTGTGAAACGAATACGCACTCCCGGAGCAGCTTCAGCCACTGTTCGGAGCAACATCGGGAAAGTAACCACTTCGCCTGTCGGTCTTTCAAAACGGTAAGAGTTGACGTTCTGCCCCAACAAGGTGACTTCCTTATAGCCTTTCGCCACGAGGTCTGCCACTTCATTCAGGATGCTTTCTACGTCACGGCTACGCTCGCGTCCACGAGTATAGGGCACAATGCAATAGGTGCAGAAGTTATTGCAGCCACGCATGATGGATACAAAACCCGAAATATGATTGCCGCAGATACGCGACGGAATCACATCC
The DNA here is from genome assembly GCF_003439055.1 of Bacteroides sp. OM05-10AA. NCBI lineage: Bacteria > Pseudomonadati > Bacteroidota > Bacteroidia > Bacteroidales > Bacteroidaceae > Bacteroides > Bacteroides sp. OM05-10AA. The sequence goes on along the minus strand of NZ_QSUR01000004.1, from coordinate 221,153 downwards.
CGATAAGTCTCGGTAGTAGAAAGTTCCACATTGATTGCTTTTTCACCGGTTTCTACGGCAGCAATCAGGTCGGGCAACGTCAGGTAAGCATCCGGCCCCACAACGAGGTCGACATGATGATTCGTTATCAGATCATCCTTTACCCGTTCGGCCATACAGCCCAATACACCTACAATCAGGTGCTTTTTCTTTTTCTTTAGCGAGTGGAAAAACTCCAGGCGATTCAGAATCTTTTGCTCCGCATTGTCGCGGATGGAACAAGTATTCATAAACACGGCATCGGCTTCCTCCAGCGTTTCGGCTACGGAATAACCCGCCATTTGCATCACCGAGGCAATCACCTCACTGTCGGCTACGTTCATCTGGCAGCCATAGGTTTCGATAAACAACTTTTTGTTGTCATCATTCATTTCAGTTGCGGATTTAAAGTCCGCTCCCGTTAATTCGTTCATACTCAAATCTTAGTTTAAAAATTCGGATGCAAAGATACGGCTTCGCTTTCAATAAGTAGTGAATTGATATCAAAATAACGCAAAAACTTATGATTTGGCAAGCAAATTTGTAATTAATGTTAAGGGAATAAACATTTTTAGGCGATATGCTTGGCAAATTTAAATTTATTTTTCACATTTGTGCAATGAAAGAAACATTAGATTTTTTCATAGTTAAGGTTTAGGTTAAAAAAATTAAGGGGAGCTGTGAAGCTGCCCTTTTTTCATACCCAAATGTTAGTTCAAACCAGATAAAATGCCTACCTTTGGCGGATAACTATTTAGAAGTGAAGCACAATGGAAGATTTTTTGAAATTTCTCTTGATAGCAGGTGTCATTCTTGTGGGAATATTCAAAGAGGTGAATAAAAATAGCAAGTCGAAAAAGGCTCAAAATAAACGCCCTGTTCCCCCAATGTCATCTCCCACAGAAATAGATCCGGATGTCGTTCCTATGCCCGAAGCATGGGGCAGAGGCAAATCGCTCGACGAATTGTTCCCACCCGCATCTTCTTACGAGCCAACCGTAGCCAAACCGGCTGCGAAACCAATATCGAAACCGGTTGCACAACCAGCGTCGAAATCCAAAAAGAAAAAAGAAGAAGTATCCGTCGCTGCATCCTTGGCAAACAGTGCCGCACAGGATGAGCGAAATACCAGGCAAGGCTCTCACTATAACACTCCTCACGAATCACCCAACGAACAAGACTTCACGATTCATTCGGCAGAAGAAGCCCGACGCGCTATTATCTGGGGAGAAATACTTCAACGAAAGTATTAGAAAAGGAGAAATGAAAGCATTGCCAAATGCACTAAATATATCAGAGAAGATTAAATATTACACATTGGTTATAAGAACATTGAGCTAAGAGCATTGAGCAATAACTAACCATAATTTATCAACTGTTTTTTAACACGAAATTTACTATTTTATGTCATTCAATCGTATTTCGGCAGCGGAAGCTGCAAGCCTAATCAAACATGGCTATAACATCGGCCTAAGCGGATTTACTCCCGCCGGAACGGCCAAGGCTGTAACAGCCGAACTCGCAAAAATTGCTGAAGCAGAACATGCGAAAGGAAACCCGTTTCAAGTAGGAATTTTCACAGGCGCATCAACAGGGGAATCCTGTGACGGTGTACTGTCACGTGCCAAAGCCATCCGCTACCGCGCTCCTTATACTACCAACGCCGACTTCCGCAAAGCTGTGAACAACGGAGAGATTGCCTACAACGACATACACCTCTCACAAATGGCACAGGAAGTACGCTACGGGTTCATGGGCAAAGTGAACGTAGCCATCATCGAAGCCTGCGAAGTGACTCCCGACGGAAAGATTTATCTGACTGCCGCCGGTGGTATTTCGCCGACTATCTGCCGTCTTGCCGACCAGATTATCGTGGAGTTGAACAGCGCACACAGCAAGTCCGGTATGGGTATGCACGACGTATACGAACCGCTCGACCCGCCTTACCGCCGCGAAATACCGATCTACAAACCGAGTGACCGTATCGGACTGCCTTACGTTCAGGTAGACCCGAAAAAGATTATAGGCGTAGTGGAAACCAATTGGCCGGATGAAGCGCGTTCTTTCGCTGCTGCTGATCCGTTGACCGACAAAATCGGGCAGAATGTTGCCGACTTCCTTGCTGCCGACATGAAACGCGGTATCATCCCGTCTAGTTTCTTGCCTTTGCAATCGGGTGTAGGAAACATCGCCAACGCTGTACTCGGTGCATTGGGACGTGACAAAACGATTCCTGCATTTGAGATGTACACAGAGGTTATCCAGAATTCCGTGATCGGATTGATTCGCGAAGGACGTATCAAATTTGGTAGCGCCTGCTCACTGACTGTTACAAACGACTGTCTGGAAGGCATTTACAACGATATGGATTTCTTCCGCGATAAACTGGTTCTCCGTCCGTCGGAAATTTCCAACAACCCGGAAGTGGTTCGCCGTCTCGGTATCATTTCTATCAATACAGCCATCGAAGTTGACCTGTACGGAAACGTAAACTCAACTCATATCTCCGGAACTAAAATGATGAACGGTATCGGTGGTTCGGGCGACTTTACCCGCAACGCTTACATCTCTATCTTCACTTGTCCGTCTGTGGCAAAAGAAGGTAAGATCAGTGCAATCGTGCCGATGGTTTCTCACCTCGACCACAGCGAGCACTCTGTAAACATCGTTATCACCGAGCAAGGTGTTGCCGATCTTCGTGGCAAGAGCCCGAAAGAACGCGCACAAGCCATCATCGAAAACTGTGCACATCCTGACTACAAAGAGCTTCTTTGGGATTACCTCAAACTGGCAGGTAACAGAGCGCAGACTCCGCACGCTATACACGCTGCACTGGGTATGCACGCAGAGTTGGCTAAGAGTGGCGATATGAAGAATACCAATTGGGCTGAATACTCAAAGTAAATAGAATCTAGAATTTACAGTATTCGATTCAAAACAAGTATAATTGTATTCTCTGGTAAACAAAATCCAACGATTTTTGCTTATTAGAGAATACAATTATCTTTTTGTAGAAGAATCAATAAGCCCTCCATGGAGAATAGATACCTCCCCTTGACAACATAGAAATTGGATTCAACAACGAGATTCCACTCTTGTTGTTCGGACTGATGCATCAATATTAGCCTATTTCCCGATAATCACCTCACACACCTTATCCTGAAACGCTCTCGCTTTAGCAGCCGAAAGCACATTCTGGTTCATAATAGCAAATGCCACTTCATGCCCGTTCTTCATCTTCAGATAGCCTGCAAGCGCATTTATTGCCGTAAACGAGCCTGTTTTGGCATGAACATTCCGGAAAGCAGGAGTACCTTTCATCCGGAATTTTAAAGTTCCGTCCACCCCGCCAACGGGAAGTGATTTATATAACATCTGAAACACTTCTGTTTGCGAGTACGCATATTTTAGGAAGTCGACCAGCAGGGCAGGAGAGAGGTAATTATAATTGGACAGTCCGCAACCGTCGGCAATCTTATAGTCTTTCGGATCATGCCCCAGGCCGCGGATCAGATTCATTATTTCGACAATGCCATCTTCGGCAGCTACTTGCTTCTTTCCCGTAGCCTGCGCTCCCAGGCGACAGAGAAATGCTTCCGCATTGAGGTTATCACTCTCTTTCATCAGTTGGTTCAGCACTTTCTGCACAGAAGTGTTCCAGCAAGCCATACGCTCTACTCTCACACTGTCGCGAGGCAATTCGGCAAAGCCATACGACTGGGGAGTCGTGATTCCTTTCCCACGAAGGCGTTCCAGGAAAGTGTGCATAAAGAAACGGGGGGAATCGTAGATGTTGACATCATCTTTCCGGATCGAAGTGACATTACCCGAAACAAGGAGATTGTTTCCATTCGTCAGCCAGTCTCTCGTGAAAGAGAATTTCCCGGCAGAAGAGGTGCGTGTTTTCGTCTGATTCGTCACTGTATAATAGGAAGATACAGGTTGGCAGGAAACACTTGCCGCATCGCCCTGCACGGTGGAGGGAACCACGGAAACCTGGACAGTCCCTTTGCAGAACATCAATGGAGAGAGATACGGCTGATAGCCCGCAGGCGTATCGTCCCAGGCCCATCCGCTGCCCCAATAAAGGGAGTCTTTCATTGAGACGTCACCATATACCTGTCCGTTAATGACCGAAAAAGGAAAAGTGATTACCTCTTCTATCAATGAGTCCATCGACTGGCTGTCAAATTCCGGATCGAATCCGCCTACCACATACAGGTTGCCTTGCAAGGTATCATGTTCTATCACGCCATCGTGCCATACTTCCGTGCGGAAAGGCTCGTTGGCTTCGGGGCGGGAGAGTGCGGTAATGGCCGTCAGCAGCTTCATGGTAGAAGCAGGACGGGAAAGTTTCTCCGCACGATAGTTATAAAGCGATTTCTTAGCCGTCAGGTCGTAGACGGATATGCCGACTTCGGATGCTTCGGGGAGCATCTTCTTGATAAGCGAATCTATCCGGGAGAAATTCTGTTGTCCCCAAAGTGGCAACAAACAAACAGAAAGGGCGACTAACAAAAGACTTTTTTTCATATAACACTGTTTATGACATCAACAAATGATAGTATTCTACATCTATTTCAAGTTTTTCTCTACCTGTCCAAGAAGCGAACCGGAGCCATAGCCGGACCATACATCCTGGATTTTTCCATCGGGGGCAATCAATACATAATGAGGGATTCCCCGTACCTGATAGTTTAGGGCAAGACCGGTGCGTCCTTTACGAAGTTCGTTCCACTGGTTGCCGCCCATTCCTTTCGTCTTGATATACTCTTTCCAACGTGCTTTCGGGTCCTCACTAATACTAATCACAGTCATTTTATCCTTATACAGATCCATCACCTTCTCCATTTCGGGTATCGACTCCACGCAAGGGCCACAACCGCTACTCCAGAAATCGAGTAAGATGAATTTTCCTTTGAATTCGGAAATATGATGGAGAGAATCATTCACATCATATAGGTCTCCATCAACCATCATATCTCCAATCCCTACTGTAGTGGGAGGATAAACATAGGTTGTAATCTCCTGTCCGTCATCTGTTTGTTTATCGGCTTCGGACATTCGGGCATAGAGGTTTTTCACCTCTTCTTTATAAGGCATGATGGTTTCATATTTCATCATGGAAGCAAATAACAATAATCTGTCCATCCACACCGGAGAGACGGGCGCTTCTTCCATGTATTCCATTTCCTTTTTCCAGATTTCCTGCTGCAACGGCATTGACAGTTTCCTGATAGAATCTATCTTGGCCCAGGCCTGGCTTTCAAACTCCCAGTCGCCCGGATGGTCTATGAACATCATCCGTTGCCAGTCATATTCTGCTGCCATGTGCTGCATTAGTTCTTTCTGTTGGGGCATCGCGCAAGCCGTAAAGCGGTTTTCTTCCTGCTGTTCCAGCACATCGCTTACTACTTCCCATGTTTTCACCAGTTTGTCCTGCCCCTTGATTTCGATGTATTCTCCCGGTGCGATCCACACTTCCAGCCATGTACCCGGAAAGCCCCGGTTATCAGACATAATCAGCATTTTCCGTGTGGTAGAAACCGTGTCGCGGAAAGAGAACTGCCCATTCATAAGCGTATCTCTCCATACACAGTTGAGAATACTTCCGTCTTCCTCATACAGGCCGATCACAATGCTGTCGGGAAGATTGGCCAATTCGCCCTGAATCAAATATTCATTTGCGGCAACTGACGCTTTACGATTGAATGTACAATGACACATCACCATACAAACTATTGCTAATAAGGCCGGAGTGATTATATATTTTCTCATCATATATTCGATTTTATCAGTGAGATATCCCCTCATCAATGAATCAGATAGGTATCTTCATCAATGAACGATGTCAGATATCGGAATCCGTTTATAGAGCTTCCCGGAAGATTTCTCCTACCGTGGGATGCGGGAAAACAATCTTTTTCCATTGCGCTGCCGTCAGTCCGAGTTCAATGGCAGTCCCCGCAAGAGTGATAATCTCCGAAGCGGGATTTCCCAATACGTGAGCGCCAATCACCCGCTGCTGTTCATCCAGCAGTACTTTGCAAACTCCGTTCACGCCTTCATTCTCCGCCACAAAACGGCCGGAGTAAGCCATCGGTAGTTTGATAACCTGATAATCGATTCCTTTCGTTGAAGCCGATTCCTCCGTTTCACCCACTCCGGCAATCTCCGGATTGGTATAGACTACGCCCGGAATAGCCCGGTAACTCATGGTGTCTTCTTTCCCCAAAATGGAATGTACGGCAACTTCTGCCTCACGAACAGCCGTATGGGCGAGCAAAGAGAATCCTGTCAGGTCACCACACACATACACACCCGATACAGAAGTCTGCATCTTTTCATTAATTTTGATAATACCACGCTCTGTTTTCTCCAGATTCAGGTTTTCGAGTCCGAAACCTTTCGTCACAGGACGGCGACCGACACTCATCAACAGCTTTTCTGCTATGACATTACCGTTTCCCTCTGCATTCTCATAAGAGACTACAGCTCCTTCGTCCGTTTGCGACAAGCCGATAACTTTCGTACCAAGCAGGAATTTAATACCACGTTTGGCATATTCCGCACGGAGCAAGGCGGAAAGCTCTTTATCCATTCCACCCAGGATTTCGTCCATCATCTCAACTACCGTCACCTGTACTCCCAAACTGTTGAAGAACGATGCGAACTCCATCCCGATCACTCCGCCACCGACAATGACCAGAGAAGCCGGCAATTCCTTACTATCCAAAGCATCCCTATGCGTCCAGTAGTTCACTGCATCCACTCCCGGAATAGGGGGAATAAAGGTTTCCGAGCCTGTACAAAGTATCAGATTCTCTCCTTCGTAAGTCTCTTCTCCGCAACAAACTGTATTCTTATCAATGATCTGTGCTTCTCCTGATACGATCGTAACATTGTTGGCAGTCAGCTTCGCTTTCACTCCCAGCACCAGTTTGCGCACTACCTTACTTTTACGCGCTATTATCTTAGGCAAATCGAAAGAGACTTCCGGGATATTGACTGCATACTTTGACGCATGTTTTGCACTGTCATAAGTCTTTGCCGAATACAACAACGTTTTCGTAGGAATACAGCCTTCATTCAGACAGACACCACCCAGACTATTCTTTTCGATAAGCAATACGCTCAAACCGGCTTTACCGACAGCTTCGGCAGCCGTATATCCCGCAGGACCGCCACCGATGATAATCACTTGATATTTCATAGTATATAATCAGTTAATCTTTTCATTATTATCAAAACATGCTATGGTTCATCCCCTTGAGGGTCTACAGAGTCTATTGCCTCCAGGTCTTTGATCTTCTTTTCGAACATTCTCTTTTCGAGCAGTTCTGCAAATTCCTGTTCCTTGACAGGCATCACCGAAACAAATTTCCCTTTTCCGTATTCTATCAAGATATAATCCGTCACCGAGAAACGACCGAACTTCATGGAATGGTATTTCCTGACTGTGGTGATTTCGGAAAGCGGAATTACCTTCTTACGAATAAAACGGCCGCGTGAAACCTCCAGATTACCGTCTGTAGTTAATGTATAAGCAGTGTGTATAATCTGTTCGATTACTACAATCAGCATAAGCATGAACAATACGGCTACCAAGATATATTTACACCACAATGCGCCGACGGCATTCACAGTAAGCACCACCAACAGGAAATATTGGTACCAGGCGATGCGGGCATGGAAAATTCGATTCATTTTGTCAGATTTTTGCCTGCAAGGTAGCAATTTTATGAATTAGTGACAACGAAAAGTACAACGAAGTAACTTATTTTGTAGCTTTGCGGTGAGAAATAACAAGATTATGGTAAGAAAATTCGATTTCCTCGTTATCGGTTCCGGAATTGCCGGTATGAGTTTTGCGCTGAAAGTGGCGCACAAAGGTAAAGTTGCTCTTATCTGTAAAAGCGGGCTGGAAGAGGCCAACACGTACTTCGCCCAGGGAGGGGTAGCCTCCGTCACCAACCTTCTGGTGGATAATTTCGACAAGCACATTGAAGATACGATGATTGCAGGCGACTGGATCAGCAACCGTGCCGCAGTAGAAAAGGTAGTGCGCGAAGCTCCCGCACAGATTGAAGAACTGATTAAGTGGGGAGTGGACTTTGACAAAAACGAGAAAGGCGAATTTGACTTGCACCGCGAAGGAGGACACTCGGAGTTCCGTATTCTTCACCATAAAGACAATACAGGAGCAGAGATTCAGGACAGTCTGATTAAAGCCGTGCAACGGCATCCGAATATCACGGTCATCGAAAACCAATTTGCCATTGAAATCCTGACACAGCATCACTTGGGGGTTACCGTAACCCGCCAGACACCGGATATTAAATGCTACGGCGCTTATATCCTCGATCCGAAAACGGGAAAAGTAGATACATATCTTGCCAAAGTGACATTGATGGCTACCGGCGGAGTAGGAGCCGTTTATAAAACGACCACTAACCCGCTAGTCGCTACCGGAGACGGTATCGCTATGGTGTATCGTGCCAAAGGTACGGTGAAGGATATGGAGTTTGTACAGTTCCACCCTACCGCCCTGTATCACCCGGGAGATCGTCCTTCTTTCCTGATAACGGAAGCGATGCGCGGCTACGGAGGCGTACTGCGCACCATGGATGGCAAAGAGTTCATGCAGAAATACGATCCCCGTCTTTCCCTGGCTCCCCGTGACATCGTGGCACGTGCCATCGACAACGAGATGAAGAATCGTGGAGACGACCATGTATATCTGGATGTTACCCACAAAGATCCCGAAGAAACAAAGAAACATTTCCCCAATATTTACGAGAAATGTCTTAGCCTGGGCATCGACATCACTAAAGATTATATCCCGGTAGCCCCGGCCGCCCATTATCTCTGCGGAGGTATCCTTGTCGACCTGGACGGACAATCTTCCATCGAACGTCTTTATGCCGTGGGAGAATGTTCCTGCACCGGATTGCATGGTGGTAACCGCCTGGCTTCAAACTCATTGATAGAAGCAGTGGTATATGCCGACGCTGCTGCCAAACACAGTCTGCAAGCGGTCGATCAATATTCTTATAATGAAGATATTCCCGAATGGAATGATGAGGGAACCCGCTCGCCGGAAGAAATGGTGCTCATTACACAGAGCATGAAGGAAGTGAACCAGATTATGAGTACTTATGTAGGTATTGTCCGTAGCGACCTCCGTCTGAAACGTGCGTGGGACCGACTGGATATTATCTACGAGGAGACTGAAAGCCTGTTCAAGCGTAGCGTTGCGTCCAGAGAAATCTGCGAATTGCGTAATATGGTGAACGTGGGCTATCTGATTATGCGTCAGGCAATGGAGCGTAAGGAGAGTCGCGGGTTGCATTATACGATTGATTATCCGCACGTGAAGAAATAACAAGAAAGAGAACAATTGCTATTTACAAAGGCAATATATCCTATAAAAACAGAAAATGCCGCTTGCAGTAATTTGTAAGCGGCATTTCTTTATTCTACTTAATCTATTGGTTAATAGTTTTCTTTCTTCACCTCGAAATAAGCCTGCGGATGCAAACATGCCGGGCAAACTTCAGGAGCTTCTTTACCTACAGTGATGTAACCGCAGTTACGGCATTGCCATACCACTTCGCCTTCTTTAGCGAATACAGTCATATTTTCGATGTTGTTCACGAAAGCAAGGTATCTTTCTTCGTGACCTTTTTCTGCGATGGAGATATTGCGATACATAGCAGCAATCATCGGGAAACCTTCCTGTTCTGCCACATCAGCAAAGTGAGGATAATCCAGTGACCATTCTTCATGTTCACCTGCTGCAGCAGCGCGAAGATTTTCAAGTGTAGTACCGATTACGCCAGCCGGATAGCTAGCTGTGATTTCTACCATACCACCTTCGAGGAACTTAAACATACGTTTTGCATGTTCTTTTTCCTGATCGGCTGTTTCTGTAAAGATAGCTGCAATTTGTTCGTAACCTTCTTTTTTAGCGACACTTGCAAAATAAGTGTAACGCATTCTAGCTTGTGATTCTCCTGCAAATGAAGTCAACAGATTCTTCTCTGTCTGGGTTCCTTTAATACTCTTAGCCATAATTCTATATATATTTTAAATTGGTTGATTACCAAACGTAACTTGTCGTACTATTTACAACACAAATATAAGCGATTTGTTCATAATAAACCACCTTTTATTCATTAATAATAACTATCTGTTCATCGATGAAATCTATCAACAGACAAATAGTATGTTCAAAAACATACTTCTTTCGATTATTTTATATAATTTTGCAACCTCTACTTTACAAAAAAGACGGAATATACGTATAACAACATCTAAAAATGAAGCTATTTGAATTTAAACCCAAACTGGTTTCTTGTCTAAAGAATTATTCGAAAGAAACGTTTATGGCGGACCTGATGGCCGGTATCATCGTAGGTATCGTGGCACTCCCATTGGCCATCGCCTTCGGTATCGCTTCGGGAGTCTCACCCGAAAAAGGTATTATCACCGCTATCATTGCCGGATTTATCATTTCTTTATTGGGCGGCAGCAAAGTCCAGATCGGTGGTCCGACAGGAGCATTTATCGTCATTATCTACGGCATCATACAGCAATACGGCGAAGCCGGATTGATTGTAGCCACACTCATGGCAGGTGTACTCCTTATTTTATTAGGAGTGTTCAAGCTCGGAGCGGTTATCAAGTTCATCCCTTATCCTATCATCGTCGGATTTACCAGCGGTATCGCTGTCACTATTTTCACGACCCAAATCGCCGATATTTTCGGCCTGTCTTTCGGAGATGAGAAAGTGCCGGGGGACTTCGTCGGTAAGTGGATGATCTATTTCCGTCACTTCGATACGATCAACTGGTGGAACACCATTGTAAGCATTGCCAGTATTATTATTATCGCCATCACTCCGAAATTCTCAAAGAAAATTCCCGGTTCACTGATTGCTATCATCGTTGTCACAGTAGCCGTTTATCTGATGAAAACTTTCGGAGGTATCGACTGCATCCAGACCATTGGCGACCGTTTTACCATTAAATCGGAATTGCCCGATGCCGTTGTACCTGCACTGGATTGGGAAGCTATCAGAGAATTATTCCCGGTAGCTATCACCATTGCCGTACTGGGAGCTATCGAATCCCTGTTGTCTGCCACCGTAGCCGATGGTGTGATAGGCGACCGCCACGACTCCAATACAGAGCTGATTGCCCAGGGAGCAGCCAATATCATAGCTCCCCTGTTCGGAGGTATTCCCGCTACCGGAGCCATCGCCCGTACCATGACAAATATCAACAACGGAGGTAAGACACCGATAGCCGGAATTATTCATGCAGTGATACTGCTGCTGATTCTGCTCTTCCTGATGCCGCTTGCACAATATATCCCGATGGCGTGCCTTGCCGGGGTACTGGTCATCGTATCTTACAACATGAGTGGATGGCGTGTATTCAGAGCTTTACTGAAGAACCCGAAATCGGATGTCACCGTATTGCTGATTACTTTCTTCCTGACCGTTATCTTCGACTTGACAGTCGCTATCGAAGTAGGATTGATAATCGCCTGCGTCCTCTTTATGAAACGTGTTATGGAGACTACCGAAATCTCGGTGATTACCGATGAAATCGACCCCAATAAAGAATCGGATCTTGCCGTACACGAAGAAAACCTGATGATTCCCAAAGGCATAGAGGTATACGAAATCAACGGTCCTTACTTCTTCGGTATCGCTACTAAATTTGAAGAAACCATGGCTCAACTGGGAGATCGTCCGGAGGTACGTATTATCCGTATGCGTAAGGTTCCGTTCATCGACTCCACAGGTATTCATAATCTGACTACCCTCTGCGAGATGTCACAGAAGGAAAAAACCACCGTTATCCTTTCCGGAGTAAACGAGAACGTGCATAACGTACTGGAAAAAGCCGGATTCTACGAACTGCTGGGAAAAGAAAATATCTGTCCGAATATCAATGTCGCATTGGAGAGGGCAAAGAGCTTGATAAAATAAGTGACACACTACATTAAGACGATTTACCATAAAACGGGCTGCCACAGAATCACTTCTCCGGCAGCCCTTCTTTCTCTAAATTAAAAAACAGAGAGAGTATGATGTCATTTACTCCTGACCTCCCCCTAAAGCACGGTATAGGTTAATTAAACTTTGTATTTCAGTAAAATGATTGGCCGTTTGCGACAGTTGCGCACTAAGCAATGACTGGCGGGCGGTAAGCACTTCCAGATAGGTAGTATTACCATGCTCCATCAATAGCGAAGTACTTTGTAAAGCCGTTTGCAGGGAAGCGATCTGCTTGTCCAGCAAAAGTCTTTTTCCCTGACTGGTCTGATAGGCAATCAACGCATCATTCACTTCGCTGCCGGCATTGAGCAATGTCTGCTGAAAACCGAGAGCGGCTTCTTCCTGCTGTGCACGGGCAATGCGGTATTGTGCCACCACCTGTCCTTTATTAAAGAGCGGCTGCGTGAGCGAACCTACCGCTGATGCCAGAAACTTACCCGGATTAAGAATCAAAGACCCGGCAGAGTTCGTCCATCCGGCACTTCCGCTTAAAGTGATAGAAGGATAGAAAGCCGAACGTGCCGCATTGGTTCCATAGAACGCTGCTTCCAGTGTCCGCTCGGCAGAACGGACATCGGGACGGGAAGAAAGCATCCGGACAGGAATCCCTATCGAAAGATCCGTAGGAAACTGCTGCTTTGCCAACATACCGCGCTCATAACTACGGGGTGTCTCCGCCAATAATAAGGCAAGGCTATTCTCTACCTGACTGATCTGCTGCTGCAAATCGAGTACAGAACTCTGCACCTGATAATAAGCAGCTTCCATCTGCGACACAGCGGATTCGTTCGCCAGTCCGGCATTCATCAGAGCGCGGGTGGAGGCCACGGTTTCTTTCCATGCTGTCTCCGTCTGACGGGAAAGGTCGAGTTGCTCATCCAGCATCAGCAGGGTATAATAAGTATTGGCTATACCTGTTATCAACTGGGTGCGGACAGCCTGACGGTAATCCTCGCTTTGAGCATAAAGTGCCTTCGCCTGTTTTTTGGCATTGCGCATACGACCGAATACGTCCAGTTCCCAACTGGCAGTAACAGGCAATGAATAAGCCTGCGTAGCCTTGTGTGTATCAAAACTGCTCACCGTTCCCTGCGGGGAAAGGGCAAAAGCAGGCAGAAAAGCAAGTTTGGCAGACATCAGTGCTGCCTGTGCCTGTTCCACACGAAGCTGGGCGGACTGATAGTCAGTATTGGTCTGCAATCCCACTTCGATGAGGGATTGGAGATAAGGATCGGTGAAGAGTTCCCGCCAGTCCATATTACCCAGACTGGCAGTGTCCTCGGCCACCACTTCCTCCCCATAAAGATGGTCGGGGACGACAGTGGCGGGTTTGTATTTGGTATAGATGCCACAACCGCTCAACGACAGACTGATGGCAACTAATGTGATGATATTCTTCTTCATTCTTTCTTTCATTTAGTTACGTTCGCGTTCAACTTCACTCTTTTCTTTCTCTAAAAGCACCTGTACGTCTGCTTCCTCCTCCATCGGTTTGCGGATTTTCTCCTGCAAAAATTCAAAGATGATGTAGAAAACCGGAACGACAAAGAGCAATGCCAGTGTCCCGACAACCATACCGCCTACTACACCCGTACCCAACGAACTGTTACCGTTGGCACCTGCACCGGAAGAGAACATCAGCGGAAGCATACCAAAAATCATCGTCAATACCGTCATCAGGATAGGACGCAAGCGGACTTGTGCGGCAGAGTAAGCAGATTCCACGATACCCATTCCTTTACGACGGCGCTCTATGGCGTACTCTGTAATCAGAATCGCTGTCTTAGCCAACAAACCGATTAACATAATCACCCCTGTCTGCAGATAGATATTATTCTCCAATCCAAGGAATTTGGCGAAAAGGAACGAACCCATCAGTCCGAACGGCACGGAGAAGATAACGGCAAACGGCACGAGGAAACTCTCGTAAAGACAGGCCAGAATCAGATAGATCAGGAAGACACAGATCGCATAGATAAAGACTGTCTGTGCACCACCGCTACTTGCTTCTTCGCGTGCCATACCACCATATTCGTATCCGTAGCCTGCCGGCAAAGATTGTGCGGCTACTTCTTCAATGACTTTCTGCACTTCACCGGAAGAGTAACCGTCGGCAGGATTCACATTGGCAGTAATGGTACTGTAAAGATTGAAACGGTTAGCCGTTTCCGGTCCCAGCACTTGCTTCAGCGTTACAAACTGGCTTACCGGAGCCATCTCCGTACCATTGCGTACAAACATATTGTTCAATGCCTGTTCGTCGAGACGATATTCAGGTGAAGCCTGCATCATCACACGATATACTTTACCATACTGATTGTAGTTGGAAATATACGCACCACCGCAATAGCTCCCCACTGCATCGAGCACCGCACTTGGCGAAATACCCGCACGCTTACATTTGGCAGCATCCACTTCCACCGATATCTGCGGGAAGTTGATAGCATAAGAGGTATAAGCCATTGCTACCTCCGGACGCTGGTTCAAAGCACCGAGGAACTGTACAGCCGCTTCGTAGAACGTAGCCAGATCACCACCCGTCATGTCCTGAAGGTTCAGTTCAAGGGAATTACCCATACCGTAACCCGGAATCATGGCAGGCTGGAAGCTGAATACTTGCGCTTCCTTTAAAGATTGGAATTGTGCATTGAGGCGGGAAACCACGGCATCCGAGCTATGTTCCTTACCTTTTCGTTCACTCCAGTCCTTCAGGCGGATAATGATTGTACCGTAAGAAGTTCCCTGCCCGGATATAAGTCCGTACCCTGCCACGCGGGCATAGTGTTCTATTTCGGGCGTATCTTTCAGGATATTTTCCAAACGGTCCATCACCTTCGTTGTTTCTTCGAGCGTGCTTCCCGGTGAAATGCTGACATTCACCATGATAACACCCTGATCCTCCTGCGGCACAAGTCCCGTCTTGGTGGTACTCATCAGATAAACCAACAGAGCAACGGCAACTGCTAACGAAGTCCATACCATCCAACGATGGCGGATGAAGAACATCACACCTCTCTTATATTTACCCAGTACGGCATTGAACGAAGCATTATACGCAGCGCGTACCCGTCCGTTAATACTCTTAGCGCTCTTGGTTCCGTCCGACGGACGCATCATGATGGCGCACAAAGCAGGACAAAGCGTCAAGGCCGAAATCATGGAAATACCTACGGCAGTTGCCATTGTGATACCGAACTGTGTATAGAATACGCCCGAAGTTCCTCCCATAAATGTAACGGGAATAAACACAGCCATAAACACACAGGTACAGGAAACGATAGCCATCGTCACATCGCCCATTGCATCTTTAGTGGCAAGATAAGGAGACTTATACCCGGCATCAAACTTGGACTGCACTGCTTCCACCACCACAATAGCGTCATCCACCACCGTACCGATGGCAAGCACCAAGGCAAACAGCGTCAGGATATTCAGACTGAACCCCGCAGCCACCAGACAGGCAAACGTACCTACCAATGATACGATAATGGAGATGGAAGGGATAAGAGTACTTTTAAGATCCTGCAAGAAGAAATATACCACAAGGATTACCAGGATGATAGCGATAATCAACGTCTCCACCACATTATGTATGGAAGCGAAAAGGAAGTCGTTCGAACTCATCATGGTGACAAACTCCGTTCCTTCCGGCAGATTTTTCTCCATCCGCTCTATCTGCGCGGTAATCTCTTTATTGACAGCGGTAGCATTGGAACCGGCTGTCTGGAAAATCATATAGAGAACGGCAGGCTGACTGTCCATCTCACTACGGAAACTATATGTCATAGTGCCCAGCTCTACTTCCGCCACATCTTTCAAGCGGAGTATCGAGCCGTCCTCACGCGAACGGACAACCGTATTCTGAAATTCCTCCACGCTCTTCAGGCGTCCGCGATATTTCATCGTAAACTGGAAAACGTTCTGCGAACTCTCACCCAGCGAACCGGTAGGAGCTTCAATATTCTGCTCACCCAGTACAGCGGTGATGTCCGACGGTACCAGCCCGTATTGTGCCATCCGTTCCGGTTTCAGCCAGATACGCATACTGTACGTATCACCCAGCTCCATGACGTCTCCCACTCCCTCGATACGTTTTATCTGGGGAATAACATTGATATCCAAGTAATTGGCCAGGAAAGTCTGGTCATAACGACCGTCAGTACAGACCAAAGCACCGATCTGCAAGAAACTGGTCTGGCGCTTCATCGTGCTTACACCGACTTTCGTCACTTC
Organism: Bacteroides sp. OM05-10AA; assembly: GCF_003439055.1. Lineage (NCBI taxonomy): Bacteria > Pseudomonadati > Bacteroidota > Bacteroidia > Bacteroidales > Bacteroidaceae > Bacteroides > Bacteroides sp. OM05-10AA. Next base: position 204,831 of record NZ_QSUR01000004.1, on the reverse strand, counting down.
GGCCGGAAGTAATCCCTGCGCCTTAGCCACACGGTTCTGCACGTTGACTGCTGCCATATCGGGGTCTGTGCCCTGTTTGAAGTAAACCTGAATAATAGCCAAACCTGCATTGGAGGCACTCGAACTGATATACATCATGTCTTCCACACCGTTGATACTCTCTTCCAGGGGCATGATGACACTGTTCATCACTGCCTCGGCATCAGCACCGGTATAGCTGGCACTCACATATACCGTCGGAGGTGCAATATCGGGATATTGCTCCACGGGCAACGTGAAGAGTGAAATAAGCCCGATAGCCAGAATCAATACGGAAATGGAGATTGCCATCACCGGCCTCTTTATAAACATATTTCCTTTCATAATCAGTCTCCTTCTTATTTAACTTGCGTGCCTTCGCGCACCAGTCCGGCGCCTTCCGATACAATTTCATCACCGGCTTTCAGTCCGCTCAACACTACATATTCGCGTCCGTCATTGATACCGGCCACAGTTATCAGGGTAGAGACAGCCTTACCGTCCACTACCTTATATACAATAGTCTTGTCCTGCATCCGCACGGTAGCCGTCTGCGGAATGGCAATACAGTCTTTATAGATACTCGGCACTACTACCGTGCCCGATGCTCCGCTATGAAGCAACCGTGATTCGTTGGAGAACACCACACGCGCTACGACAGTACCCGTCTGGCGATCGATGACTCCGCTGATGGATTCAATGACACCTTTCTTATCATAAACCGAATTGTCGTTCAAATGCAATTCCACTTCCGGCATATTCTTCAATGCCTCATCCATATCACCATACTGGCGGGTAAGGGCAAGCAACTGATTCTCGGTCATGGAAAAATAGACATACATATCCGAGTTGTCGCTGACTGTGGTAAGCGGATAAGGCATATTAGCACCTACCAATGCACCCACGCGATAAGGCAATGCGCCTACTACTCCATCACTGGGGCTTTTCACCTCGGTATAAGAAAGGTTGTTGCGGGCACTGATTTCCTGGGCTTCGGCCTGTGAGAGTTGTGCCTTGGCAGTGAGATAAGTGTTCTCGGCTGTTTTCAGACTAAATTCGGAAACAACTTTCTGTGCATGCAGTTCTTTGTTGCTCTTGTAAGTCAGTTCGGCTGTACCCAGCCCGGCACGTGCTGCTTCTACATTGGCAGTGGCAGTTTTCAGTGCAGCCTTGTAAGGAACCTGGTCGATAACGAAGAGTAATTGTCCCCGGCGTACTTTCTGTCCTTCGGTCACACAGAGTTTCTCAATCGTTCCCGACACCTGTGGATAGATGTCAATATCCTGCCGCCCGCGTATAGTCGCCGAATAGGAAGAAGAAAACTCTTTGTCCACCGCTTCTATCTGCATTACTGCATAAGAAGAAGATTTCACTCCCGCATCCGATGCCTGCTTGCAAGATGCCATCCACACTGTACAACCGACAATCCCTATCAGCCGTATCCATTTTTTGCTTACTGTAATCATACTTTCTCTTTTGTTCTTTTGTTAAATCCTGGACAAAAGTAGGAGAAAAGAACAAGGCAATAGTGACCAATTTCCCTCCATAAATGTCCTATTCTCGCCTTTTTCATTTATTATAGCTAACTATTTGTCAATAAACGACATATCAGACAATTATAAAGGCAATCAGGACATTCTGTTTTCCGCTTTATTCACCAACTTTGCAAAAAGAAAAGAATATGAAAAAAGAGAACATCAGACCAATAGATATAAAAGACTTTAAGGACAGTCAGCATACACTGGACTATATAGATAATGATTTTGCAATAGTCAACAGCTTGGAAGGAATTCCTGATAATAATGATATTGTCAGACTGGAATGTTTCATCATCGCCGTCTGTATAGAAGGGTGCATCCAACTGGACATCAACTACCGGACTTACCAGTTGAAGGCAGGCGATCTATTGCTCGGCCTTCCCAATACCGTCATCAGCCATACGATGTTAAGCCCTAAATATAAGGTAAGGCTTGCAGGATTCTCCACCCGTTTTCTGCAACGTATCATTAAAATGGAAAAGGAAACGTGGAACACAGCCGTTCATATCCATAACAATCCGGTGAAGTCCGTAAGCGACGAAGAAGACAATTCTGTTTTCGGATTCTACCGGGATTTAATTGTGGCCAAGATAAATGATGAACCTCATTGCTACCACAGGGAAGTGATGCAGCATCTCTTTTCCGCTCTCTTTTGTGAGATGTTGGGGCAGCTTCATAAGGAAATCGAGTGTTCCGATAAGTCGGATCGTTCGAGAGAGAATATCAAGCAGGTGAATTATACCTTACGGAAATTCATGGAACTATTATCAAGAGACAAAGGTATACACCGCTCGGTGAGTTATTTTGCCAACGAGCTCTGTTATACGCCCAAACATTTTTCAAAGGTTATCAAGCAGGCGTGTGGCAGAACTCCGTCAGACTTGATTAATGAAACGGCTATGGAGCAAATAAAATACCGGTTGAAGCATTCGGACAAGTCTATCAAAGAAATTGCGGAAGAGTTCAACTTCCCCAATCAATCCTTCTTCGGGAAATATGTAAAAGCATATTTGGGAACATCACCGGCCAGTTACCGGAGCAGAAAAGAGGAAATATGAAGAAACGCATATTTTGTCTATTCTGTACCTCATAATTCGAGCTTCTCTCTTCTGAATCAGAAAAAACGCCTGCAATTTAAAACAGCACAATTCGCAAGCGACACCAAACACCTATTATTGCTCGACAAATTGCAATAAAGCAGACCTTTTAAAAGTATAAAAAGTCACTATATCATCAGACACATATCAGATTGCTATTTACAAACCAACAGAAAAGAAAGACAAACCAGCTCTAATTCTGCTCTCCCAAAAACCAGTTTCGCTTCCTTTAAAAGGAACCGACGGTTTGTTTATACCAAAGAGAGCGTTTGTTTTAAACAAACCGAAGCTTTGATTACACCAAACCGATGGTTTAGTGACACCATATATTGCATATTTCAAGGAAATAAATGCAATATAAAAAGAAAAAGCGCATATTCTTGCAACTGAATATGCACTTTTTCTTCTATTAGGTCCTTTTATCTTATTCCGGTTTTCTTCTGAATCTTAAAAATGGAACAGAGATGGAAAACTCTATTTCCTCATACAGCCCATAAACCTAACGATTCTCGGTATCTTTCATACACCGTACAGAGAATGCATGAGAACGACCGGAAGAGTGAGTCCACGTCTTATCGGAAACTTTATAATACAAGGAAGTAGCTCCCTGATCCTTATCATTTCCATAACTACTTGCCGATGAGTTGGACCAATAGCAAGCAGCACCCTTGCTAGCATCCAGCCCTGTATTATTACCATTATTTCCACCATTAGATCCCCACTTACAACCTGCTAACGGCCAATAAGCATAGTTTGTACCATCATAGCAATATTTAAATACCGCAGTTGCGCTCTGTTTCACAAATTCACCTTTCTGCTCTATCTCATCCAATACGCGGGGAGACACTACCCGATACCCTTTCGGACAAGGATCATAAATAGATTTATGACCGTCAGAAGGATTGAGATAAGTGCTCGATTCGTTCGGATTACCCCAGAAGTCATCTTTACGGTCGGTACGTGCACCGGTCCATGCACCCAGATACCAGTCGGATTTTGTATTCTCCACTTCATTGGTATAAAGCAATGCACGAGGATTTTCGATAGAGAAGCGGACATTGGTGGCTTGAGTAGGTATGTTAGTACCCACGGTTCCCGACCAGCCCACCGGCGTAGGACGTCCCCACTGGAAGTAAACACCGTTTTGTTTCCAGTTGTCTCCTTCGCATGTCATGTAAGTACCCAAATTACGATCTAACACTACATATCCCGTATTACCATAAGGGTGTTCTGCCGGAGTAGGGGTCATCCAGATAATAAAACTCCAGATAACAGTAGTCTGATCCTCTCCATAGATAGCCACCTGACCGCAACCGCCGTCGTAGCCTCCACTTACCTTATAGGTATTAATCGTAATATTGTAATCACTGCCAACAGGAATGATGTCCGTAGTAGAACCATTCACAGCAATCATCTTATGATTAACATTCAAATCGCACCCGAGAATAGTCTTTGCATACTTAGGTTCTTCCACTTCCATGAAGTTACCACGTGCTTTCACACTAATCGTATTGCTCACACCACTGGTCGAAATATTCGTCATCAAACAGTTGGATTCACCATAAGCCCATCCACCTGCCAGCAGACGTGTCTCTACAGGCTCGTACCATTCACAGGAATTATCCGAAAGTTTCAAGTTATTAATAGCAATCGTATTGACTGCATTGGCTTTCAGCTGCTTTCCTTCCTTTAGAATAGGAATTGTAACCGTCTGCCGGTCATTCTCCAGAGTGACCACAATGTACACCTGTTTGCCGCTTAAATCAGCAGGATACGTAGTCAGATATATATCCTGTGCGGAAGCAAGCAACTCGGGAGTAGTCAGTGAAACAGTGGCATACGGTTTGACATCCGTACTGTATGTCAACTCGTCCGTATCCAGATTCGCGGTAAACGTACCGGAAAGAGGCGTTTTCGTCTCCTTGTCATACAGGGAAACACTCTTTAGCCTGTACGTAGAAAGTTCCTGGGACGAGATGCTGAACTTCACATAAGCCATCGCATGATTCAACGTAAATTTGGCAAGCATATCCGGACCGCTGACTGTTGCCTTGGCAAATGCAAACCCATACTTTCCAATATGATGACTATCACCCGGACGACTTTGCTCCTGCTCTACAGACAAGGAAGAAGTAATCTTGTTCCCGTCCTCGGCCAGTTCCGTACTTGCCCGGTAAGGGTAATAGATAAGAAGTTCCGTAGCTCCTGCTTCCGCCATCTTCACATCGTCTGAAGTAAAGACACCGGAATTCTGCCCGATCGATTCATCACTTAATAAAGACTGCACATTGTGAATATCAGTCCCTGCCGTACGGGAGAAAACTCCCAAGGCATCACCCTCACTCCAAAGCACCGGATAAACATCGCCTGTTTTATCACCGATAGAAACACGCGTCTGCGGAGACGAGAGTCCGACCAGCGTCAGACATGAACCTGCCGTTACCGGTTCCCGACCGTTATCGGACGAAATAAGCTCGTCCTGTGTGCAACTTGTCATCATCAGAATCGTTACACCTATTGCATATAATTTATTTTTCATACCATTCATTCTTTTGAGTTACATCCTCGTTTACCATTCATTCTCTTCCAGATCACCGGCAGAACCGCCATCACTCCATGCGCCTTCTGTTCCTGCCGCTTTCCAAGTCTGAAAAGCGGAACACACGGCACGCCCCTCGGCATTATAGGCAATGATAGCACTAATGTAATTCACTCCCGGACGCAATCCTTCGGTGACTTTACGGGTATAGGGCAGAGATACCGGTTCTCCGTTTTCTTCTACGAATTTCACCAGCTTCACTTCAATGTTATAGTCAAAGCCGATGTCGGCCACCGGATAGAAATCAATGACTTTCGCTCCGAATGTAGTACCTGTTTGCTGTTCGGAAGTAATCAGAGCCGTATTGTCTGCAATCTCCGAAACTGTCAGATTCATGGTGGGGATGACACGTGGAGCCGAATCATCCTTGTCCGAACAGGAGGCAGTTATCAGCAGTAATACGAAGATAAATGCCATGCTTATATGTAAGTTCTTCATAATCATATTGTATTAGTTTTATTTTTGTAGATTCTTATACCGTAGCAATGCTTCTAAAAAGTAATAATCGGCATACGTCAGGGGGACATCTACTTCGCTTTTATCTGGAAGTGCGCCTACGCTATGCTTCAGGAGGAAGTTCCCGTTCGTATCCGGTTCGGCCAGATACTCTTTCGAGGCAAGCGTGCGAAGTTGCTTTTCCGCCATGGCAAGATAAGATTCCTTGGCTTCCGTTCCGGGGATATAGCGGCTTAGCTCGATAAAAGCAGAGGCCATGATAGCGGCAGCAGAAGCATCCCGATAGGAATGTTCTTCCACCGGAGCGTCAAAGTCCCAGTAAGGAATACCGTCGGCAGGTAAACGGCGGAGCAGCATATCGGCAATATGTCCGGCTTGCAACAGATAATTCTGATAACCCGTCAGGCGGAACATCATCGTATAGCTATACAAGGCCCATGCCTGTCCGCGACTCCAGGAAGAATTGTCCGAGAAACCCTGCACTGTCTGCTTGCCGCGCACTTCTCCGGTTTCAGGATCGTAATCCACTAGATGATACGTAGAGTAATCATCGCGGAAATGATTCAGGATAGTGGTGTTGGCATGCGTGCAGGCTATGTTCTGCAAAGAATCATCGGCATAGGCTTTCGACATGGATAACAGTAATTCCAGGTTCATCATATTGTCAATAATCACCGGAAACTTCCAGTCACAACCTTTGCGCACAAAGTCCCAGCTACGGATTACACCGGCGGTAGGTTTGAAGCGGGTTGACAAGGATTTAGCTCCCTGATAGAGCACCTGTTTATAAGCCTCATTGCCCGTCAGCCGGAAAGCATTCCCATAACTGCAGTTCAACTGGAAACCTACATCGTGATCTCTGGTCACATACTGTATAGAGTCGAGTTTCAGCGTATTCTTCTCGGCCAGCGCCTTCACGGCATCGTTCCGGGTATATTCATAGATATACCAGAGGGAGCCGGGATAGAACCCGCTGCACCACCAATAGATATTCGAAGGGACAAACTCACCCTCGGCAGAGAGCGTGCGGGGAAGTGTCTTTTCCGTCAGGCGGGTATCCATATTCGTGTATTGTTGCTCTGCAACGGTAAACACACGGTCAATCAGCGCCTCCATTGGCTCCTGCCTGGAGCAGGATGCCAATGTTAGAAGCCCTAGTATAGATAATAATAAGATTCTCATACGTTCAATTCATTTTATTTGGGGGACAGGGTTGTGGTAAATGTGGCAGTCTGGTTGGCTGTGACCGTTGCTTCAAAGCCGACCATATAAGTGCCCGGATTAGCCTGGTCATAAGAGTTTTCACTAGTGGTACTCCATGTTTTGTAGGTAGGCTTTACGGTTCCGCTGGCTGTGAGATACATCACTTTGCTTCCATTAGTTAGTACGATGCGGTTACTTTCCACCGTCGGGACGGCAGGCGTCACCATGCACCAGCGTACTTTGGCGGATTTATCCGTTCTTGCCTTTATCTCATCCATGACTACTAAATCTTTATCGTTCACGATTTTCACGGTACGGGTAGCGGATGCAGCCTGATCGGACACTACTTCTGTCAGATCGAAAGTGGCTCCCAATTCCGTAGCAGTGTTGATAGTAGTGGTCAGGGTAGCCGCACCGTCCACCCGGTGACGGGCATCATTGATTGAGATCGTGCTATGATTGAGATTATTCAGGCGGAATACATCCCAACGCATCGAATTCTGTCCCATATCCCAAAGATTACCACCCAAACCGGCCAGTACCGACTCAAGAGTTGTATAACTTTGCAGACCGAAATCCATCGACCAACGCACTCCATACGCATCGTATACAAATGAACCGGCATCCATGTGGCCATGACTAGAACCGGCCTTGCCCCCTTTGATACCGAGGTATTTATCCGTATCCGTGTATGTCCAGTCGGTATGCACCATCACCACAGGCGTTTCCCCTTTTCCACTCCATAGCTTATTGGAAGGGGCGGAGATCGCATCCAGATTCAGATTATTGGCAAAAGCCATAATCATTGGCAGTAAGCGGTTTTCGGCACAGGAAGCGTATTCACCGTTCTTCAGCATTTTCAGTTCATTATAGAGCAATGACGGGTTACTGTATTTATCGGCAAACCACCATGAAGCAAGTGCTGCGGTAGAAGAGGGAGCACAGTCCGAATAATTAAAGAACTTGCTGTTCAGCCCTGTCATATACAACATATATTCTGCCGTCTTGGAGAATCCCGGTGTATCGGAAAGCCCGTTATCCGTACCAAGCGTACTGTTGAGGGCGGCAAGCATCAACACCTGATAAAGCGTGCCATAACACCAGTAACCGCTGCCCTCCGGATAGTTGCCGTCGGGAGAGTACATCACTTCCAATGCAGGTTTATTGGATTCTAAAGCCTTTTCAATCATGTCCTTTGCTTCGGAAGGATTGTTTTCATAAGAAGCCAGTGCCGCACAGACCAGTCCGCCATTACAAACCTGGTTCCAGTTGTTGGTAGCTTCATAGAAGTTTAGGTTCCAGTTCTTGTTCTGTGCCTGTTGGAAAGCAAACTTCAGCAATGCGTTGGCTGCTTTCGTACGGGTGGAGGCACTTAGTTCGTTATAGAGCCAGTCGTAGCCGAAAGCAACGGCCGTAGCCATTTCGCCCACATCGAGAAAGTGATGTTTCGAGTTCCAGTCGGGAAAGTTGCATACGGCATTGATATCGGTTTCTGCTTTAGTCAGATATTTGGCATCGCCAGTCATCCGGTAGGCATAAGCGCAGGTGAAAATACGCAATAAAGCATCACGGGAAACGTCGAGAATACGTTTGTTGCTGGCATCCAGCTTATAAGTCAGTGCCGTTGCATTCATCCCTTTGCTGTTGCACACTCCCATAATGGTGTTATGCAGCAAAGTCAGATTGGCACTCGTATTTGCATCCACTTTGGCTTTCAATGCAGTGAAAGCCTCGGCGTTCATCAACAGACGGGGATGGTTATCCGCAGTCAGTTTGGAATAATCCAGTCCACCCTCCGGCTCCGTAGGATTCGGTTTCTCATGGGTAGATCCCGGACGGAATCTGTTCTCGTCCTCATCGGAACAACTTACGGCTGTTCCTACGAAGAAAGCTATGATGATTGTTTTAAAAAGAATCGTTTTCATGGTTCAATGAATTTATTTGTATTACTTCAAAGGAATAAGTCGTACTTTCAGTTGCGAGGCACGATTGGCAGGAATCACCGTTTCAAAGCCAACGCGGATGGTTCCCGGATTGCGGAAATCATATTCATGCGGGGGCACGTTGGACCAGATTTTCATTTCTACTTCCGTACCGGTATCTGCTGTCAGGAGCATCCGTTGTCCGTCTTTAGTCAATTCTATGCGGTTCTTGCCTGTAATCTTGGCTTCTGCCGGAGTGACCATAATCCAGGATACGGTAGCTTCCTTATCGCGCGTCTCCAAGCGGTCTATTACTTCCAGATGGTCTTTCTGATCCAATATCACGGTGCGGACAGCTTTCTTCACACTATTGGCAAACACAGTCGACAGGTCTACTTCCGCCCCTTTCTGTTTCTTCGACTCGAAAGTACGGGTGATCGGGGCATTGCTCTCTACCAAATGGCGTTCTCCGTTAATCGTCAACGTATTGTGAGCGATATTGCTTAGCCGGAATACTTCCCAGCGTTGTCCGTTCTGCGACATATTCCACAGGTCCACTCCCTTACTTTCGAGTGTGATATAACTCTGCATCCCCAAGTCCATCGCCCAACGCACTCCGTCTCTCTCGAAGATAAACGACCCGGCATCCATGTGTGCATGAGAAGTAGAGGGCGAACCTCCTTTCACTCCCAGATAGGTATCTTTCTTGCTGTCCCATCCGCCACGGTAGATAAACACAGGCGTATCTCCACGGTTAAACCAGAAGTTTTTCTTCGGCTTTCCGATCCGGTTCAGGTCGAGCTGTGAACAGAACACCATCAAGCTGGGCAGTAAACGGTCTTCGGCAAACTGCATATCCGGGCGGTCGAGATACTGACGTTCAATCCACAACAGGGAAAGGTCTTTCTCCTTGCCTGCAAACCAGAACATCATCATGTTACATTCCGCCTCTACCGGAGAATCCGAGAAACAGAAGCAGTCTCCACTCGGAGCCGTCATATACTGCATGAAACGGGCAGACTTCTTAAATCCGGGGGCTTGGGAGAGCCCATTGTCTGTGCCGAAAGCACTTTCGAGCGCAGCAATGAGCATTACCTGAAAACTCGTCCCGTACCCCCAATATCCGAATCCTTCGGGATAACCTCCATCAGGACCATAGCCTACCATCGCTTTCGGATTTGTCTCCATGCATTTCTCGATAATACCTTTCGAAATCTCCGGAATCTCTTCGAAAAGAGCCAGTGCACCATACGCCAATCCACTATTACATACGGAATTCCAGTTATTCTTGGCAGTGTAGAACCAGGCATGACGGGTATTCTTTGCCGCATCAAATCCTTTTTCGATGATTGCTTCACGCACCACCCGGCGGGTGTCGGGCTGCAAAGAATCATAGAGCCAGTCGTAACCGATAGCCAATGCCATTACCATCTCGCCTACATCCAGGAAATGAGTAGGGTTCCAGTCCGTGAAACGGCTGACAGCGAGCATCTCCTGTTCCGCACGGTGAGCGTATTTCTTATCTCCCGTCATACGGTAAGCGTATGAGAGGTAATAGATACGCTTCAATGCGATGCGCGAAATCGCCAACAGGCGTTTGCCCTCCTTGATACGTTCCACAGGTGGTTCCGTAAGTGTCCGGTCGCAAAGTTCCATGATCCGTTGGTGAACTGCTGCCAACGGGGGATACTCCGCAATAGCTTTCTTAATAGCTTCTTCTCCGCCCTCCGGCAATAACAGCCGGGGATGAGGCGCTATCTTGCCATAGTCAAACTGTTGCGCAAATACACCTGTGCAACCGGATACAAAAATGAGTAATAGTAAAAGTATTTTCTTCATCCTTATTCAAATCTTTATGATTAATACGCCCAACCGCTTCGTTTAGTCAGGTTCGGGTTCTTTTGCGTTTCAACGATAGGAGCAGTCCACGGCCACATATAATCGGTGTAATACCAGTTATACTCTACCATATCGCCCCACCAGGACTTGCCGCCATTCACGTCTTTCCCCTGGAATTTGGTTTCTTTATAGGTTCCCCAACGTACTTCGTCGAAGAAGTTAATTCCCTCCAGACAGAATTCCACGCGACGTTCATAGCGCACTCTTTCGAGCATGTCTTCTTTTCCGTTCACTGCGCACGGACCGCTTCCGCCCTCTGTCAACGCAGGCATGTGGGCGCGGGTACGTACTTTATTCACCAGGCGGATGGCTTCTCCTATCTGGTCGGTCTGTGCCAATGCTTCCGCATACTGCAACAATACATCGGTATAGCGAATCAACGGCCAGTCGGTATGACAACGGCTCCGGCTAATCAAGCGACCTTTCTCAAACTCATTGTATTTACGATAGCAGTAGAAAGCGGAAGTACGTTTATCCAGCCAGAAGTCTCCTCCATTCGTGCCTTGTTCCTTCAACGGCCAGCGGAGTTGTTTACCGATTTGGTTGGCATCTCCGGCATAGTTAGGCTTGTAGCAATCTACCGGGATATAAGGGGTAACGACTGTCTGTTGCAAACGTGGGTCGCGGTTGTCATACGCCTTTTTAATGCGGGCTTCGTTACCGCTGTTCAGGTAGTATTTCTGATAAATATCTTCACCTACGCGTTTGATAAGGGCATTCTTTTGTGAGGACATGGATTCCAACCCGTCACGGCAGAAGAAGATTTCACGTTGTTGCGGAGTCAATAAGTCCCAATCTTCCAAACCGTCTACTTCCGACCATTTGAAGTCCGATCCGTCGGCATTCTTATAATAGTCTACAAAGTCTGCGGAAGGTTTTATTTCCGTCCATCCGTCATACGTATCACGCGCACCGGTCATTTGCTGAATGTTGTCACAGTAACCGGTTTCTTCGCTAAACTGGAGCGAGAAAATCATTTCTTTGTCTTTCTCGTTTTCATATTTGAAGAAGTCGGCATATTCGCCTGTCCACAAGCCGTAGCCGCAGGTTTCCACTTCTTTGAAATCGTTGCCTGCTTCCTTGTATTGCTTCTTCCACATATACACCATGCCACGAAGCGCATAGGCAGCTCCCTTGGAAGGGCGTCCGTAGTTTTCGTTCAGCGTGTTATGGGGGAAATCAGGATTATTGATGCAATACGTCAAATCGTCCAGAATCACTTGCCAGACTTCATCTACCGAAGATTGACCACGCGTACAGTCTTCATTATTGATGGGTTCCAGATAAACGGGAACACCCTGATAAAGCATATTCAGACGGTTATAGGCCCACGCACGGAGGAAACGGGCTTCGCATTGATAACGTGCCAGTTTATCAGTACTCATATCCGCTTTATGCAGATTGGCAATCGCATCGTTACACGCATGGATGATGGTGTAACAGAACTTCCATTCATACCACACCTGAAAGTCATTGGCAGGTTTGGTAGCCAGCGAAAGCAGTTCCACCGGATAGTTGTTGGAATAATAATCGGTTGCGAAGCTCATGGCTTCGATTCCCTGGCGGTTCAAACCGTCGGCACGCCGGAGCTGGGTAGACGAGAGTTGGGTGGCATAGAACGGATAGTAGAGTCCTGCCATTCCCTTGTCGGCAAGCTCCTCCGTAGTCCACATGTTTTCACTTGCGATCTGGTCTTCCGGGGCCACATCGAGAATATCCATGCAGGAGGTAGCAGCCAGAGCCATCGTTAAAATCATTAATATCTTTTTCATATCAGATTCTGTTTTTTAGTTCTACATCATTAAAAGGTAATCTGTCCGCCAAAAGAGATCTGACGCATCAATGGGTAGCCGATTTCAGTTCCTATTTCCGGATCAAGTCCCGGGTAACTTGTAATCGTCAGGATGTTATCCATCGACACGAAAGCACGGAGCTTGCTTACAAAGAACTTACTGGAAATCCGCTGCGGCAATGTATAGCCTATCTGGATATTCTTCAACTTGAAATAGTCGGCCTTATATTCGTTCCAATCACTCTGGATTCTGTTATTATACGTAGTTCCATACGTCAGACGGGGGTATTTGCCCGACTGGTTGGTGCGCGAATCGTCCGGATTGGAAGGATCGAAGAAGTAATGATTGTCGGCAATATGTTCGATAATGCCATATCCGTGACTCACGAGCGTGGAGTTGTAGTAATCCGTATTCCAGTTGAGGTAATGTCCGAAAGCTCCCGACCACAACATGGAGAAATCAATATTTTTGTAAGAGAAAGCACAGTTGAAGCCCAGGTTGAATTTCGGCACACTGGTATGACCGGAGAAATCCCTGTCGTTCGTATCACCATAGTTCATATCCCCATTGCTGTCGGCATAGAGAATGTCACCATACCAAAGCTGGTCTTTGGCAATCGTCTTCATTCCTCCGAATGAATAACCGGAGTCAATCATGGCCTGTACCCATACCATGTCTTCCTTTGTACGTATCATTCCGTCCTTCGGTCCCGCATGGATGTCCACCGCACCTCCGGTATAGCCTTCGCCGGAACCTCTGTACACCTTATACATATAGGTTTCACCCAGTTGGCGACCTTCGCAGATGTATCCTCCGAATCCGGATTCGGACACATCACTGAAGTTGTTGACATAGCTGACTTTGTTTCCCTGTGCATCATACGTCCAGTATTTCTGGAGATCGCCCTTGAATTTCATTACCTTATTGGCATTGAAAGAGAAGTTCATGCCTACCCGGTATTCAAAGTTTTTTCCGATACGGTCGTTCCAGTTCAGGGTAAATTCTACACCGCGGTTGCGCACTTCACCCAGATTTTCGGGAGCAGAGCCGACAACACCCATCGAGAGATAGAGTTCGGGATGGTAGAGAATGTCCGAAGTATATTTATTATAGTAGTCTATTTCACCCGTCAGGCGGTTGTTGAAGAAACCGAAGTCAAGTCCGATGTCGGTTGTTGCGGTACTTTCCCAATGCAGTTTGTCGTTGCTTAGTTTTTTACGTACCAGTCCTTTGGTTCCTTCACCATCGATTACAACATTGCCTGTGGCATAATTTGCCTGCCAGTCGTAGTTGCCCGTAGAGTTGTTACCTGTCTTTCCCCACGAAACACGCAGTTTCAGGTTAGAGAGATAGTCTGATGCTCCCTGCATGAACGATTCTTCCGAGATACGCCATCCACCGGAGAACGAGGGGAAATATCCCCAACGCTGGTTCACACCGAAACGGGAAGAGGCATCGGCACGTAGGTTGGCTTCGAAGAGGTAGCGTCCTTTATATCCATAGTTGACACGGCCGAAATAGGAGAGCAGTCCCCACTTGGCAGGTGCCGAGCTGGAAGAGCTGACGAGAGTTTCATAGGTGCTCAATTCGTTCAGTGTCCAGTCAGTAGCTCCTTTACGGGAAACGGCAAAGCTCTTGCTGTAATATTCTTGTGCGGAATATCCGAGTAATGCGCCCAGATCGTGGTCTTTCTTGATGGTGGTTTGATAGCGTACCAGTATTTCGGCACTCTGACGCCAGGTGCGCGCGCTTGTATTGGTAATGGAAGCGTTCTCCAGTGCGCTTTCGCTGACACGTTGGTCGGTCACGTAGTCCCAATAACCATTCTGGCGGCTATAGGAAGACTTGTCGGTAAATGTCGGCGAATAGTTGAATGTACCTTCGATGTTGAGGCCTTTATAAGGAGTGATAATTCCGTAGACTGAAGCGTTGAGACGCCATACGGTATTGAAACCGGTAGCTCCCGCCATCTGCCCGAAGATATTATTGGCATTGGAAGATTCTTCACTTGCCAGTGCGGGACGTCCCCAGTAGTTCGGTTCGCCCGGATATACACCCGGAGTAGTCTGGTAGAGATACTTGAATCCATTGCTGATGTTTGCCATCCCGTAATCTTGCTTTTGTCCGTAAAGGCGGGTACCGACGGTCATCCATTTCACAATCTTGGCTTCCAGATTGGTACGGAAATTGATTTTCTGCGTACTTGAATCGAGGTTCCAGCGGTTCATGACTCCCTGATTGTCGAGATAGCCCAAGGAGAGCATATACTTCACTTTCTCCGAGCTGCCGGAGACAGAGAGGTTGTGTTCCTGCGAATATCCGGTGTCGAATACTTCGTCGAACCAATCTGTGTTCGGATAGGCCACGTAATTGGGCACTCCGTACTCATTCAGTCCGTTCGGATCGGCAGAAGCAGCCCTCCAGCGGTCAATGCTTTCCTGCGAGAAAATACCTTTGGTATTCACATTTTCGCAAGCCTCGTTGACCAGTCCCATATAGCGGGCGTAGTCGCTTACGAAAGAGAGATTGTTGTAAGGCATCTGCACGACTCCCGAATAAGAATAGGAGATTTGCGGTTTACCTTTTCCGCTTTTGGTGGTGATGAGGATCACTCCGTTAGCGGCACGCGTACCGTAAATAGCTGTTGAGGCAGCGTCTTTCAGTACGGAGATACTTTCAATGTCGTTGGGGTTCACGTTGTCCATGCTCCATTCAATACCGTCTACCAGTACCAATGGGGAGTTGGTATTGAACGTACCGTTACCACGCACGCGGATGGTGGCGCCGTCCGATCCGGGTTGTCCCGAAGCCTGCGTCACGTTCATACCGGCAGCGAGCCCCGAAAGGGCAGAAGAAACACTCATGATGGGACGTCCCTCCGTCTGATCGGCAAAGTTGATGGAAGTCACGGAACCGGTCAGGTTCACTTTCTTCTGCACACCGTAACCCACTACCACTACTTCATCCAGTACTTTCGTTTCCACCTTCATCTGGACGTCGAGTTTCGTGCGTCCGTTCAGGGGAAGCATGGTGGTCTGATAACCAATGTAACTGAAAGAAACAGAAGGTTTGGCAGAAGTTGTTTTTAAGGTGTAGTGACCGTTCAAATCTGTCAAGACACCGTTCGTTGTACCTACTTCGACGACGGAAACACCCGGCAGGGTTTCTCCATTCTCATCGATCACTACTCCACTTACTGTAGCAGATGTCTGTGCCCACACCACATCTGTCAGTAAAAAGAGCGAAGCCAATAAAAATAATAAATAATGCTTCTTTTTCATTTGATTAGATTTAATGAAACAATTAGGTTGTTAAATACTCACAGTGCAAAGAAATGGGATATTTAACCAATCTAATAATACTGTTTAGGCGATTGATGCCACTAATTAAGAAAATTCGACCGAGAATGGAAAGGAAAAACCAGCTTTTAAGATTTCGACTAGCTTTTATCAGAAAATGACTAGCTAATTTTATTCCATATTTAAAAATTGATTGTATTTTTGCCGGATACCTAATAACTATTCGTCGAATATCTAATAAAAAACAGTATGAAAAAACATTTTCTACTTCTGATTCTATCACTTTTATTCCTACCGCTTGCACAAGGCAAAGTAAAACTCCCCGCAATGATGGGAGATCACATGGTGCTTCAACAGAACAGTTCCGTTAAATTATGGGGTTGGGCAGACGGCAAAAAAGTAACCGTCACTACTTCATGGAACAACCGGACTTATCAGGCATCTACCGACAAAGACGGGGCCTGGCTGGTGAAAGTGGACACTCCCAAAGGAGGTTATACACCTTATTCTATTACAATCAGCGACGGAACTCCGGTCACTCTCTCGGATATACTGATAGGGGAGGTGTGGATCTGCTCCGGACAGTCGAACATGGAAATGCGCATGATGGGAAATGCCGCACAGCCCATTGACAACTCACTTGAAACGCTTCTAAACTCGGGAAATTACCGCGACCGTATTCGCTTTATTACCGTACCGAGAACCAATGATACAGAGCGCCGCACGGATTTTGAAAAAAGGAAATGGGAAGTTTCGTCACCTGAAACGACCATTGATTGCAGTGCCGCCGCCTATTTCTTTGCCAGACAACTGACTGAAAGTCTTCATCTTCCGGTAGGGCTGGTTATCAACAGTTGGGGAGGTTCGGCTATCGAAGCATGGATAGATGAACCGACATTGAAAACCGTCGAAGGTATGGACGTAGAAGCTGCCAAAGATCCTAAAAGAGGGGTGCATCAGCGTCTGGAATGTCTGTACAACTCGATGTTATGGCCTGTTAAGAACTTCACGGCAAAGGGTTTCCTCTGGTATCAGGGAGAATCGAACATATCCAACTATCAGTTCTATGCTCCGATGATGACTGCCATGGTGCAGCTATGGAGAAACGTATGGGAGGCTCCCGATATGCCTTTCTATTATGTGCAGATTGCTCCTTACAAATATGAAAACAGCAGCAATACGGGGGCCGCTTTATTGCGTGAAGCACAAATGGAAGCATTGAAAACGATTCCTAATTCAGGCATGATACCTACTACGGATATTGGTGATGAGTTTTGTATCCATCCATCGCCAAAGGATGTGGTAGGGCTCCGGCTGGCTACGCTTGCATTGACCAAAACATACGGTATCGGCCGATTGCCATCCAACGGTCCGATGATGACTAAAGTAGACTATGAGGGCAACAAGGCCATAGTGACATTCAATAACGCACCTGCGGGATTGTTCCCTACTTTCGCCCAACTGGAGGGATTCGAGATTGCAGGAGCCGACAAGAAGTTCTATCCGGCGAAAGCGAAGATTATAGGACGTACCAACACGGTGGAAGTATCGAGTGAAGAGGTTGCCCAACCGGTTGCCGTGCGCTATGCTTTCCGTAATTATGTAGGAAATATCACCCTGCGCAACACTTTCGGATTGAGCGCTTTCCCGTTCCGCACGGATACGTGGGATGACGTGAAATAAAGAGCCCTACAGAGGGGATAGTTACCCGGTTTACAGGAGATATAGATCCAATCTGTTGGCAATATATGTCCTGCGTGTTGGGTATATAGATACAACATGCAGGGTATATAGATCCTGCAAACAGAAGATATATTGCCTATAAACAGGAGATACAAAGAAGGGAAATTATGAAACGATCCATCTTATCTATATGTATATTGCTGGCATCGGTTTCTCTGGTCTTCGCCAATATCTACAAGAAATATGACGTTAGATCAGGGTTATCAGGCAATTGTGTCCGGAGCATCCTTCAGGATAGCATCGGATATATGTGGTTTGCCACACAGGACGGGTTGAATCGTTTCAACGGTATCGAGTTTACCAACTACGGACATTCGTCAGAAAACGGCGGAAACAGTTATATGAATATAGTAACCATCTGCCGCCATCAGGATAACAATCAGATCTGGGTGGCAAGCACGGAAAAGCTGTATTTATTCGACTCGCAGGAAGAGAAATTCTCCGTATTCGACAAACAGACGGAAGACGGGGTGACAGTCAACAGTGTCTTCGGAATGGCTTATGACAATGACGGGCAGTTATGGATTGGAACAACCAACGGATTGTTTGTCTACAATGAGAAAAAAGGTACGTTGAGGCAGTATCTACATTCTCTTTCCGATCCTCATTCATTACCGGATAATCATGTGTGGGTGATTTATAACGACTCGTTCGGGACGATCTGGATAGGCACCCGGAATGGTTTGGCAAAGTATAACCAGCGTACGGACAATTTCACAGGGTATATATCCGAAGAGACTTCTTTCGGACGCCCTGCCTGCAACGAGATTATCTCTTTGATGGAAAGCTCGCAGGGAGTGCTATGGGCGGGTACCTGGTATGGAGGGCTGGCACGTTTCAATAAGGAAACGGGGCAATTCCGCTATTACTTCGGAGAAGGGGATACTCTCACCATTCCGCGCATCCGTACCCTGTTTCAACGGACGGCCAATTCTTTCTATCTTGGCTCCGACGACGGGCTTTATACCTTCAACACTGCCACAGGAGAGTGTCTGCCAACTGACGATGAACAGAACAAGGAAAGCATCTATGACTGTTATCAGGACAGGGAAGGGGGAATTTGGATAGGGAGTTATTTCAGTGGAGTGAGTTACCTGTCTCCCAAGCATAAGGATATCGAGTGGTATTATCCCAATGGTACGAATTCTCTTTCGGGAAATGTAATCAGCCAGTTTTGTGAAGATCCCGACGGTAATATCTGGATTGCTACTGAAGACGGAGGATTGAATCTCTTCGATCCCCGCACGAGGAAGTTTAAGAATCATCTATTGAAAAGCAGTAATCTCAATATCGGTTATCACAATATCCATGCGCTGCTCTACAATGAAGGAAAGTTATGGATCGGCAGTTTCTCCCGGGGATTATATATCCTGGATATCCAAACGGGAAAAACGAAGAACTATCGCCACAACCGTACTAACCCGCATTCCATTCCTAACGATCATATCTACTCCATTTATCAAACGAAAGATGGCAGTATTTATTTGGGCACTCTGTCCGGGTTCTGCCAGTATGATCCGAACAGTGATTCGTTCCGGACACTGGAACCTTTAAGTCATATCTTTATCTACGATATGGTGGAAGACCAGTATGGGGATTTATGGCTGGCAAGTAAAAGGGATGGTATCTGGCGTTACAACCGCCAGACCGGTAAGCTGCACAACTACCGTAACGATCCGGCTAATCCCGCTTCTCCGTGTAGCAACTGGGTCATTCGTGTGTATATCGATCATAAACAGAATCTATGGTTTTGTACCGAGGGAGGCGGCATCTGCCGTTATCACTACCAGGAGGACCGTTTTGAAAATTTCTCCACCAAAGAGAATCTGCCGAACAATATCATTTACGGCATACTGGACGATCAATCAGGTAACTATTGGCTTTCTTCCAACAGGGGGCTGATCCGGTATGAGCCGCAAAACAAGCGGGCACAACTTTATACCATTGAAGACGGATTGCAAAGTAACCAGTTCAATTTCCGCTCTTCCATGCAAGCCCGTGACGGGAAATTTTATTTCGGTGGGGTGAATGGATTCAATAGTTTCTATCCGTTCAAATTATCGATCAATAAGGTAAAGCCTACGGCGTCTATTTCGGCAGTGTATATGCACAGTCCCGATGATAAGGTGAGCCTTAGCAAACGCATTCCTGCCCTTAGCGGACAGGTGACTATTCCTTATCAGGTAGTTTCGTTCGACATCACATTTGAAAGTCTAAGTTATGTGGCTCCCAGCAAGAATTTATATGCCTACAAACTGGACGGCATCCATAAGGAATGGATATACACGGACAAACATAACGTATCATTTCTCAACCTGCCTCCGGGTGAATATACGTTCCGTGTGAAATCGAGTAACAACGATGAATATTGGAGCAATGACGACTGCTGTCTGCATATTGAAGTTCTTCCTCCACCCTGGAAGACGATCTACGCCAAGATTTTCTATTTACTAATTGCATGTGGATTCACTTATTTTCTGGTAAGGCTTTATCTGCGCAAGCAACAGGCCGTGAAATTAAGAAAGATGAAAGAGATGGAGCAAATCAAGAATCAGGAATTGTTTCAGTCGAAGATTACGTTCTTTACACAGGTGGCACATGAGATTAAGACTCCGGTAAGCCTCATCAAGGCTCCGCTGGAAGCTATTTTGGAAATGCATGAATGGAACAGTGAAGTAGAGAGTAACCTGTCTGTGATACGGAAGAACACCAACCGGCTGATGGAGCTTATCAAGCAACTGCTCGACTTCCGCAAAGTGGATAAGGAAGGATATACACTTTCATTCAATGAAGTAGATATTAACCGGATGATTGAGGATATCATCGATCGTTTCCGTGCCATCTCCCTGACCGGAATATCTTTCAGTGTTTCCCTGCCCGAGGAGCATCTGCAATATAATGTAGATCAGGAGGCTTTAACGAAAATCGTCAGCAATCTGCTGACCAATGCCATGAAATATGCCCGTACCTGCATCAGGGTGATTATGGACGAACATTTGTCTTCCGAAGGACGTATTCTTTCTATTTGTGTACGCGATGACGGTCCGGGAATTCCGCAAGAGGAATGCGGTAAGGTGTTCGAACCGTTTTATCAGGTGGGAAATGCCGGTAATAACGGATCGGGAGTAGGTATCGGGCTAAGCCTGGTTAAATTATTGGTCGAAAAGCATAATGGGAAAGTTTATATCAACCCTAATTATACCGATGGTTGCGAAGTGTGCGTCGAAATTCCTTATTTGGAGAAAAGTATTCCGGCAACCCACGCCGTCACTTCCATACCGGACAAGGTAGCCGCTCTGGAAGAAGAAGCCGAACCCAGTGGTTATTCTCTACTCGTCGTGGAGGATACGACGGATATGCTGGAATTTCTGGCTAAGAATCTGGGAAATGCCTATACGATTCATACGGCTACCAATGGTAAGGAAGCATTGGAATGTCTGGAAACAACAACGGTGGATTTGATTATCAGTGACATCGTCATGCCTTATATGGACGGATTCGAATTATTAAAGTCGATCCGTTCCGATAATATGCTTTGCCATATCCCGTTCATCTTGCTTTCGGCACTCGACAGCATTGATTCAAAGATCGCAGGTCTCGACTATGGTGCGGATGCTTACATAGAGAAGCCTTTCTCACTGAATCACATGAAAGCCACGATCAACAATCTGCTGGAAAACAGGCGTATGTTGTTCAATCACTTCACAAGTGTGCCGAATATGTCGTACGATCAGACGCTGATGAATAAGTCTGATGTGAAATGGATCAATACGGTCAATGAGATTATCACTCGCAACTTCACCAATGAGGAATTCACGATTGACAAGCTGGCGGAAGAGATGGCAATCAGCCGTTCCAATCTGCAACGCAAATTGAAAGGGCTGACTGGAATGCCTCCCAATGATTATATCCGGTTGATACGGCTCAAAACAGCCGGAGAACTTCTGCGCGAAGGAGAATACCGGATCAATGAGGTTTGTTTCATTGTCGGATTCAATAATCCTTCGTATTTTGCCCGTTGCTTCCAGAAGCAATTCGGGATATTGCCGAAAGATTATGTGAAGAAAGGATTTACCGGATCAGACTCAAATTACCCGTAGTTTTATTGACTACTTTCTTTTCGGCACAGGTATATCTACCACATAGATTTTAATAAGAAGCTGTTGCCGAAATCCCTTCTTTCTCCAGTAAAGCTACAATACGGTCTAATTCTTCATGCGTAGCTTTCTGTAGATCATGGTCGGGTGTTTCCCGGTCAATCGTATAAATCATCACTTGACGGGGAGCGATTTCTTTCACTGCTTCTATCCAGGGAAGCACATATTTATCAGATGTATTATTCATGTCCTTTCCCTGATAACCTCCTTTCAGAAACATCGTTTGTACGATGCAGTTTCCTTTGAACTCTTTCAACTTTTCGATGATTTTTCTCACAGAATATTTTCCGTTAGGACGGTCCAACAGATAGATATATTCTTCATCCACTGTATCCAGTTTCAGAATATTATTATCTACCTTGTTCAATGCTTCGAACACGGCAGGACGATCAATAAACGTAGAGTTACTCAATACGCTCACTTTTGCTTTCGGGAAATACTGATTACGGAGCGCAAGCGTATCTTCTATAATTTCCGGGAAGTGGGGATGCGCAGTTGGTTCACCGTTTCCGGCAAAGGTCAGTACATCAGGAGCGGGACCGTTCACCTGCATATCTTTCAGTTTTTCTTCAAGAGCCGCACGAACTTCTTCACGGGTAGGGAGAAGCTTCTTCGTACGATGTTCGGCATTGAAACCACATTCACAATAAATACAGTCGAATGAACAAACCTTACCGTCGTCCGGCAATAAATTGATTCCCAAAGAAACGCCCAAACGGCGGGAATGGATAGGGCCGAAGATGGGTGAAGGAAAAATAATAGTCATTTTATTCTAATTTTATCATTTACAATTTACCACTTTATCAACTAATCATTCTTAGTTAACACCGCAAAATTAAACTGTTCACTTTGTCTACTAATTTCTCCAATTAGTTCTGCACAAAGATAGCCTAAAACTTGATACGCAGTTGCATTTGCATATCTGCTTTTTTATTTCCACAGATCAAATCGTTGCCGGAACCTATCTCGTTACGGTCCAGATAGACGGTTTCACCGAATTTGGTTATTAACAGGAAATGTTTATTCAGTTCATATCGCAAACGAAACGTACACCGGAATCCACGCCCTTGGAAGGACGGAGTGTAAAACGTATAGAGTAATCCGCTTTCCGAGATATATACACGCGAATCATAATCGTCTGTAAAAAAGTAACTGCCCTGAACGTCAGCAAACAGCCTGGCCCAAGGCAGTTGGGAGGATATCATTTGTGTAACCTGATATCCTTTATTAGCAGCTCTGTCCTGAGAATGAAAATGATTATAATCTAAAGTTGTACGACTGCTTAACACATCTCCTAAAGAATAGTTCAAACGATAGCGAAGTTGATGATGAAAAATAGGAAGTGTTAGTGTTCCTTTACTGCCTGTCCAGTCACGTTCTTTTTGTTTATAGCGATACTTTAGATACATGGATAAATTGCTGTATGGAGTGAAAGTAGCTTGAACCAGACCATCTGTTCCACGAGAAGGTTTATTAACCCGGTATTTTTTCCACGGGAACGAAAATAAATCAAATGAAGCGAAGAATTTCCAATAAGCAAAAGGAGAAGTTTCCAATCCGATATAATACCCCTGTTCGTTTTGAGTGGTACTTCCTTCACCAAATGAATGGGCAAACATAGCCCAATAATTATATGAATAGAATCGATGTATCAACATGATTTGAGTGTTTTGAACCGGTGAATACTGCAAACGATTCAAAGAGGCCCAACCTTGTTTTCCTATGGCCGTCTCTCCTTGAAAAGAAAAACGATGCCAGCGATAGGCATAATCAATCCCCAGATTATAGAAATTGTTTCCATGAAGATTGTATTTGGAATAACCTGTTAATTCCGGTTCATAAGATCGGTTGAAAAGGTAGTAAATACCAGTGATACCCAGTTTGATACGGTTGTGTTGATAACTCACATTTCCACCTGTTAATTGCATGGTGAACAGGTTCTTTTTATCCGCTTCCTTTTGACTTCGATGCAGCCCGGCTTTGTAGATAGAGGTGATTTCTTCGTCAGTGATTACTCCATCCAGAGAACGATGTGAATAGAAACCGGAAATATCCCAATCTTTTGCCAAAGAAACAGTGGCAGCTACTCCTCGGAAATAGTTGTATTCGTCAGTGGAAGAATGTTTCTTTATCCCGCTACTACGGCTGTTGAAAGAAGAAGCGTAGACTGTTTTTCCCATCAGATAATCGGTGCTAATCACCAAGCCTTGTCCGAAACTAAGACGATAGTTACCAACAGCTAACGCTTTTAACCGTCCACAATCTTTTAATAACAGATAAAAGGAATAATAATCATAGCCATAGCGATTATGCAAAGCCCCAAAAGGCTCTCCGGCATCCTTTTCAGCAACGACTCCTGCATAGAGCCGATCACTGTACCGGAAACTGTATTTCACAGAGTTATAAACAGAAGGTCCCAAATAGGTTTGTTCATAACCTTTTCGCTTATAAAACGGTATATCAAAGCGAGTTAACAGTTCATTCTTCCCATACTTACCTGCACTTTTCAACATAGTTTTCCACCGAAAAACAGGTTCATTGTTAATAGCTTTTATATAGACAAAAGGCAGTAAATACTGGATTGTTTGCTTATCCATATCTTCTACCAGCTGAAGTTCGTAGATCGTTTCCATCTGTCCGTGTATATAGATGTAAGCCAGCAGATGTTCGATTTGTATATCACTTAAAAAAGGAAATTGACGAAGTTGTTCACGGGTCGCAGCATTTAAATTAACCGGTTCCTGCAAACGATTGGAAAGTTCTTCCAACTCATTTTCCCAATTGGGTGTATTAACAGAGTTATCAGTATCATTATTAACAGATAAATCTTCAAGAATATCTTCTAAAACAGTTTCAGAAGGGTTTTGAGCACTACAAGCAGGAATTATTAACAGGCTGTTTATAATACTTATCAACCGTAAAAGTTGAATAGTTTTCATCAATAAAATGTATCTTTCTTCCTGCTTTTTTACAGACAAGGCTGCAAAGATACTTTAAATAGGTTAACGTCCGGGATAAATGTCTAAATAATAAAATTTTAATTCTATTTTTGTATCGTGAAAAGAAGGCTTAACATAGTAGTAATGATACTGTTTGCCACTGTTTGCTGCTCACTACATTTACAGGCGCAGGAAAAGCAGAGCATCAATGGATATTTGGTTCCGATGTGTATCTACAACGGAGATACAATCCCATCTATCCAGCTACCAACTGTGTATATCTTCAAACCACTTAAATTCAAAAATGAAAAAGAACGCCAGGAATACTATCGGTTGATTCGGAATGTGAAAAAAGTATATCCTATTTCCAGAGAAATTAACCAGGCTATCATCGAAACTTACGAATATCTTCAGACACTACCCAATGAGAAAGCCCGTCAGAAACATATCAAACGGGTTGAAAAAGGATTGAAAGATCAATATACTGCCCGAATGAAGAAACTCTCTTTTACACAGGGAAAATTGTTGATAAAGTTAGTAGACCGTCAAAGTAACCAGACTAGTTATGAACTGGTAAAAGCATTTATGGGACCTTTCAAAGCAGGGTTCTATCAGGCATTTGCCGCATTGTTCGGTGCCAGCCTCAAAAAGGAATATGATCCGCAGGGTGAGGACAAACTAACAGAACGTGTGGTGTTGATGGTAGAGAACGGGCAAATCTAAGCAATGTGCAAGAGCTATATATGCTACTTACAGGAACTATATATCCAACGTGCAGCGCATATATGTCCAATACGCAGGATATATATCCCCTATAAACAGCATCTATATATCCTGTAAAGAGTATAATTACATCATTTGGATTCTATACTTATGAACAATTCTATATATATTGATTATAAGCAAATTAACTACATTATCCACCAGTTATCAACTACTTATTAACCAATGCGGTTTGAAGCCGCTAACGTAGCTTTTTGAACAAATCCCAAATTACAATACCGGTAGTTACAGAAACATTCAAGGAGTGCTTCGTACCATATTGAGGAATCTCTATACAGCCATCTGAATGGTTAATAACCTCCTGTTGTACCCCTTTCACTTCGTTTCCCATCACGATGGCATATTTCTTCGTCTTATCCAGTTCAAGTTCATCCAACATGATGCTCCCTTCCGCTTGTTCTACGGAATAAACGATATATCCCTCTTTTCGGAGGTTATCAACAGCATCAACAGCGTTATTAACATACTTCCAGTCAACAGTGAACTCTGCTCCTAAAGCTGTCTTATGCATTTCAGGATGTGGAGGAGTAGCTGTTATACCACAAAGATAAATGCACTCAATACGAAATGCATCCGAAGTGCGGAACACAGAACCTATATTGTGCAAACTACGAATATCGTCCAGCACTACTACCAGAGGCAGTTTTTCAACCTGTTTGAACTCTTCGGCGCTGATACGGTTCAGCTCTGTTATTTTCAGTTTACGCATACGTCTTTTCTTTTATTACGTTCTTGCTACAAAGGTAATTCTTTTCTGTTAACAGAGATGTTGATAACGGTTTAAAACCTGTCAAAACTATCGGCAAAGATTTTGAAAAATAATTCTTGCATTATTCAAAAGAAGATATATGAGGCACTCGTTATGAACATTCCAAAAAATAAAATCAAAACTTTCCATGCAGACATAAACATATTTTTCAGCACTTATCTATCTGTTTATATCCATAAAGTTTTTAACTTTGCACTTTATCAACAGGGAGTTAATAGCAAACTGTCTATTGTCGGTACTCTCATTGATAATGAAGTGAATAGATAGGATATCTTCTTCTTTTTTTCCGTTCATAACGGACTCATAAAGTGGAAGTGTGGACTAATAACTTATCCGGCAAGAAAAAACGGATTTATTTGCTAACACTATTAACAGGCTATCATTACTAACAAAGGATTTTTTTTAGAAGGAAAGAAAAAAGAATATAATAATGAATGAACTAATAAAGGCTATTAACGAGCTAAAGAAAGAGAAGAATGCAATCATTCTGGGTCACTACTACCAGAAGGGTGAAATACAAGACATCGCCGATTACGTTGGCGACAGTCTGGCACTGGCTCAATGGGCGGCAAAAACGGAAGCGGATATTATTGTGATGTGCGGTGTTCACTTCATGGGTGAGACGGCGAAAGTGCTCTGTCCGGGAAAGAAAGTGTTGGTTCCCGACATGGAAGCAGGCTGTTCGCTGGCCGACAGTTGTCCGGCAGATAAGTTTGCGCAGTTTGTCAAAGAGCATCCGGGATACACTGTTATTTCGTACGTCAATACGACGGCTGCCGTGAAAGCGGTAACAGATGTAGTGGTGACTTCCACCAATGCAAAGCAGATTGTGGAAAGCTTCCCCAAAGATGAGAAAATAATCTTTGGTCCGGACAGGAATCTGGGGAATTATATTAACTCTGTTACGAACCGGAATATGTTACTTTGGGACGGAGCCTGTCATGTGCATGAACAATTTTCGGTTGAAAAGATTGTGGAACTGAAAGCACAGCATCCCGAAGCTTTGGTATTGGCACATCCCGAATGTAAGAGTACGGTGTTGAAACTGGCGGATGTGGTAGGTTCTACGGCTGCCCTGTTGAAGTATGCCGTGAATCATCCTGAAAATACATATATTGTGGCTACCGAATCGGGTATCTTGCATGAGATGCAGAAGAAGTGTCCGCAAACAACGTTTATCCCCGCTCCTCCGAACGATAGTACGTGCGGATGTAATGAGTGTAGCTTTATGCGGTTGAATACGTTAGAGAAGCTGTATGAGTGTCTGAAGAATGAAGCACCGGAAATTACGGTAGATCCTGAAGTGGCAGAGAAAGCAGTGAAGCCGATTCAACGGATGCTGGAGATTTCGGCTCAATTGGGATTGTAGACGAATTTTTTAAAAAATATAAGTACGAAACAGTCAAAGAATAGGATATTTGCAGTAAAGTATTCTATTTTTTGACTGTTTTGTATTTATGATAGGAGGGAGATATATAATCTTTATCTTTGTGGAAGAAGTGAAATCTAATGATTAATACCATGAGAAAATGCATTTTATTTGTGGTCAGTATTTGGCTTATCCAGTTGACTATTCTTGCGCAGTCCAGAGTGATTGAAATTTCTCCGGAACAGGGAAAAGATAATGAAAATCTGATGTTGGCTTTGGAAAAGGCTGCCGGGTATAAAGGGAAACCGGTTACCGTCAGACTTTCGCCGGGTATTTACGAGCTGGACCGTTCGAAATCGACACAAGTGTTATATCACATATCGAATACCACTTCCGAATCAGAGGATCCTGATCCAACCAAACATATCGGACTATATCTTCATTCATTAAAGAATATCACCATCGACGGTTGCGGATCAACCTTGCAGATGAATGGTGAAATGACAAGCTTCGTACTCGACAGGTGTGAAGGGATTATCTTGAAGAATCTTAATATCGATTATAAACATCCCACCCAGACGGAAGTTGAAGTGTTGGAAGAAGGAAAAGATTACCTGATTGTTCAGGTTCATCCCACCTCCCAGTATCGGATTGTGGACGAACAATTGGAATGGTATGGCGATGGCTGGTCTTTCAAGAATGGAATTGCACAGTCGTATGATCGTGCAAGTAATATGACCTGGCGCTCTTGGAGTCCGATGGAAAATCTGATTCGTGCGGTGAAACTCCGTCCGAATGTGTTATATCTGCAATACAAAGAAAAACCTCAAGTGGGACTGCATATTGTCTTTCAGATGCGCGATTCTTTCCGTGATGAAGTGAGTGGATTTGTTAATAGGAGTAAGAATGTACAGCTGGAGAATCTTAATTTCTATTATCTGGGAAACTTCGGAGTGGTCTGTCAATATAGTGAGAATGTCACTTTTGATCGTTGTAACTTCGCTCCCCGTCCGGATTCCGGACGTACCAATGCAGGATTTGCTGATTTCATTCAGGTTTCTGGCTGCCGTGGTATGATTGATATCAGGAACTCTCGTTTTTCCGGTGCGCACGATGATCCTATCAATATACATGGTACGCATTTGCGGGTGACGGAATTTCTGTCGCCGAATCGCTTGAAAGTTCGTTTTATGCACGATCAGACTTTCGGATTTGAAGCTTTCTTCAAAGGGGACGATATTGAACTGGTTGATCCTCTTTCGCTGTTGGCAGTGGAAAAAGCCAAAGTGAAAGAAGCGAAGTTGGTGACACCACGCGAAATGGAACTCACTCTATCCGGCCCGCTTTCTCCGGAAGTGATACAACGAAAAGATTTGGTGGTAGAGAACGTATTATGGACACCGGAAGTACGGATTACAAACAACTATTTTGAACGAATCCCTACCAGAGGAATTCTTATCACAACACGTCGCAAATCTTTGATTGAGGGGAATACATTCTATGGCATGCAAATGAGTGGAATATTGGTAGCTGATGACGGATTGAGCTGGTATGAATCCGGACCGGTGCACGACCTGACTATCCGTCGTAATACGTTCTTAAACTGCGGAGAACCGGTCATCAATATAGCTCCGGAAAACAGAGAATATAAAGGTGCAGTTCATAAAAACATTACTATCGAAGAAAACTATTTTTATATGCGTAAAAACAGTTCATCTGTTATTCGGGCAAAAGCTGTTGATGGACTGGTGATACGTCATAATTTGATTTATACTTCCGATGCGGAGAAAAATAAAGAATCAGATTTTATTCAGACACGAGATTGCAACGAAGTGTCGGTAGAGAAAAACAGAATACAACACCATACATGCGATTAAATAATACTGGAATGAAAGAAAAGTTATCACGAAGAAATGGATTTCCTTTATTATAACAAAATAGGCGTTTCAAAGTTGAAACGCCTATTTCATTTATTATCTCTATAAAGTCTATAATCTTTTATAGTAAGATTTTTATTTAGCTTCTTCCGAAGTCTGCAACATCTGGAACAACTTATCCAGTTTCGGAGCCATGATAATCTCCGTACGGCGGTTTTTGCTTCTGCCTTCTGCTGTCTCATTATCGGCAACAGGCATATATTCACCACGACCGCTGGGTTGTATTTGCAGCGGATTCACATGATAGTTCTTAATCAGGATGCGAACAACAGAAGTAGCACGAATCACACTCAAATCCCAGTTGTCTTTAAACTGCACCGTGTTGATAGGCTTGTTGTCGGTATGTCCCTCGATAAATACATCAATGTCTGTCTGCTTGTTCAACACTTCGGCTAGTTTGCCAAGAGCTTCTTCACCGCGCTTATCCAGGCGGGCACTTCCTGATTCGAACAGTAATTTATCCGACATGGCTACATACACTTTCCCATCTTTCTCACGGATGGTCAGTTCGTCGGTGCTAAAGCCCAGCAATGCATCTTTCACGCTGCTCAATAGTTTCTGCACTTTATCATTTTGAGCATTAATCATATCCTGCAGCTCGTTGATAGTGCGTTCTCTTTCGCTAAGCTCATTTTTCTTCTGGCTTAACAGGGCGTTCAGTTTTTCCTGTTCAGTCATGTTCACATTCAGCATACTTTGATACTGACGGATACTGTTTCCCATTTGAGTTGTATCACGCAACAGTTTCTTGATTTGTGCTGACATCTGGTCGCCTGTGTTACGGCAGTCGGTCAATAGTCTTTGTAAACTATCTTTGCTTGTGGTAGCCGCCATCTCTGCGAGCATAAACTTCTTTTTCGTTACACATGAAGTACATAATAGTAACGTCAGTAGAGTAAATAATGTAACTTTCTTCATTGCGTTTTATTTTTCTGCAAAGTAATAATTTTCTTTGGAAGTAAGCAATATCTCTTTTATGAAACTCTGTATCATATAGTTAAGAAATCCACAAAACTCGAATCGACTGTTGATGGATTCAATGATGTCAGAGTAATAAATTGGACGAAACAATAGTCAGAATAATCAGCGTTGCAGAAACTCGCAAAGTTTCTCTACAGCTAATGCCCGGTGACTGATTTTATTTTTAATATCGTTTCCCAGTTCTGCAAAAGTTTGATCGTAACCATCCGGTCTGAATACAGGATCGTAACCGAATCCGGAATCACCCCGTTTTTCTTTGATTATTTCGCCTTTTATCACTCCTTCGAAGAGATACTCCTTTCCATCCAGAATGAGAGAAATAGCAGTGCGGAATTGTGCTCTGCGATTCTCTTTCCCTTCCAGTTCGTGAAGCAGTTTGAGCATATTAGCTTGTGCGTCGTGTCCTTCTCCTCCTGCATAGCGGGCGGAATAGACGCCGGGAGCTCCATTCAGCGCTTCTACTTCCAGACCGGTGTCGTCGGCAAAACAATCCAGGTGATAATTGTTATAGATAAAAGAAGATTTCAACAGGGCATTACCCTCCAGTGTATCAGCTGTTTCGGGAATGTCTGTGTGGCAACCGATGTCATTCAGGCTAAGCAATTCGACTTTATCTCCGAGAATCTCGGCCACTTCTTCGAGTTTGTGAGCGTTATTGGTGGCAAATACAAGTTTGCGTTTCATTGTTTAATATTGTTTTTACAGAGGTTGTTTATGGCTTGG
The DNA here is from genome assembly GCF_003439055.1 of Bacteroides sp. OM05-10AA. Lineage (NCBI taxonomy): Bacteria > Pseudomonadati > Bacteroidota > Bacteroidia > Bacteroidales > Bacteroidaceae > Bacteroides > Bacteroides sp. OM05-10AA. The sequence continues at coordinate 173,606 of NZ_QSUR01000004.1, read as the reverse complement.
TGAATTGCCTATTTCACTTTCAGTTTATCGAATCCTTCACCATATACACCGATGACGGAGCTTTGTGAGATGAATGCATTCGGGTCGATTCGTTTCACCAGGCGGAAGATTTCGAGTGACTGGCGTTTCTTGGCAAGTACTACCAGCACTTTTACGTTGTTTTTGCTGTACCATCCCGTACCGTCGAGTACTGTAACTCCCCGGTCGGCATCTTTAATAATCCGGTCGGCTATTTCATCATATTTCTTGGAGAAGATGAAGAATTGAACCGATTGGCGGGCGCTGTTGATAATCCAGTCGAGCACAACACCGATGATAAACAGAGTGACAAAACCAAAGATAACCCGACGCCAATCATGGAATATAAAATAACAGGAACCGATAATGAATACATCACAGATCATAATCATTCGTCCGAGTGATACATCTCTGTATTTATTAACAACAGCAGCGATAATATCTGTTCCACCCGTACTTCCGTTGTAGTTGAAAGTGATGCCCAGACCTACACCACACATGGCTGCACCGATAATACAAGCCATAAAGTCTTGTCCTATACCAAGCAATAACGGTTTGCCGTCAGGCGTCATATCCGGTGCTTTTATGTAATTGTTTACCACTAGCTGGAATAACCAGAGTAAAAAGGTCAACATGAAAATAGCATAAGTGGTTTTTATGCTAAATTTGGGACCTAATATCCGGATGGCGAAGGTCATCAGCACTGCATTTATAATGAAGTATGACCATTGGATTGGAAATCCTGTTGCATAATAGATAATAGCTCCGATACCGGTAGTTCCTCCGGTAGTGATCTGATAAGGTAATAGGAATACTGCCCATCCCAAAGAATAGCTTATCAATCCGAGAGTGATGTAGATATAATCTTTCACTTCTCTCATTATTTCCGCTTTTGTCAGTTTATGCATTTGGATTTATAATTATGTTAGGCACGGATTACAAGGATTTCGTGGTTCTAATTAATCAAAACCGTGTTATCTGTGTAATCCGTGCCTAATTTGTTTTTAAACAACAACGTTTACAATCTTTTTCGGAACGACAATGACTTTCTTCGGAGTCTTGCCATCAATCCACTTCTGTGAACGTTCATCGGCTAATACTGCCGTCTGGATAGCGTCCGAAGTTTCATCTGCTGCAAATTCCATATTGAAACGTGCCTTTCCGTTGAAAGAGATGGTATAGTTGACAGTGTCTTCTTTCAGATATTCTTCGTTGTATGCAGGCCATTGGGCGTCGCATACGGAAGTTTCGTGTCCCAGTACATCCCACAGCTCTTCGCTAACATGCGGAGCGAAAGGAGCAAGAGTGATAATGAGCTGTTCCAGAATCTCTTTTTTGCTGCATTTCAGGTTGAAGAGTTCGTTTACACAAATCATGAATGCGCTGATAGATGTATTGTAAGAGAATTGTTCAATATCACCTGTCACCTTCTTAATCAATTTATGAAGGCTCTTCAATTCTTCTTTTGTTGCAGGTTCGTCCGTTACCAGATATTCGTCTGTACGGCTGTAGAACAGCGACCAGAATTTGCGGATAAAACGGTGTACACCGTCAATTCCGTTTGTATCCCACGGTTTGGATTGTTCTACCGGGCCAAGGAACATTTCGTACATACGAAGTGTATCTGCACCGTATTTTTCAACAATCATATCCGGATTGACAACATTGAACATTGATTTACTCATCTTTTCAACCGCCCATCCGCAAACGTATTTTCCGTCTTCGAGGATAAACTCGGCCGTTTTATATTCAGGACGCCATGCCTTGAATGCTTCCAAATCCAAAATATCATTAGATACGATATTTACGTCTACGTGAATAGGGGTAACTTCGTACTGATCTTTCAGGTTTAACGAAACGAAGGTGTTGGTATCTTTGATACGATATACAAAGTTACTGCGACCTTGAATCATTCCCTGGTTTACTAACTTCTGGAATGGTTCTTCCATAATAGATACGCCTACATCGTGCAGGAATTTATTCCAGAAACGAGAGTAGATCAAGTGTCCGGTAGCATGTTCGGTACCACCTACGTAAAGGTCTACATTTTTCCAGTACTGATCGATTTTCGGATCAACCAGTGCTTTATGATTGCGTGGGTCCATGTAACGGAGATAGTATGCCGAAGAACCGGCGAATCCCGGCATGGTATTTAATTCCAGCGGGAAGACAGTTACATTGTCAATCTTCTCATTTTCTACTACACATTTGTTTACTGTGTCCCAAGCCCATTTAGTAGCGTGTCCCAATGGAGGTTCACCTGTTTCGGTAGGCAGGAATTTAGCTACTTCCGGAAGTTCCAGTGGCAGACAGCTTTCGTCGATCACGTAAGGCATTCCGTCTTTGTAGTAAACAGGGAACGGTTCGCCCCAGTAACGCTGGCGTGAGAAGATAGCGTCACGCAGACGGTAGTTCACTTTCACACGGCCCAGATTATGTTCTTTTACATATTTCTTGGTTGTTTCTATCGCTTCTTTGATAGTCAGTCCGTTCAGCGAAAGATCGCAATAAGGAGTAACATCAAGACGCGGAGAGTTGCAAACGATACCTTCTTTGGCATCGAAACTTTCTTCGCTTACATCACAACCTTCTACCAACGGGCGAATTTCCAGTCCGAAATGTTTGGCGAATGCATAGTCGCGGCTATCATGTGCAGGTACAGCCATAATAGCACCTGTTCCGTATCCGGCCAATACGTAATCGCTGATCCAAACGGGCACTGCTTCACCTGTGAACGGGTTGATGGCATACGAGCCGCTGAATACACCGGTAACACTACGGTCGGTGATACGTTCGCGTTCCGTACGTTTTTTGGTACGGTCAAGGTAAGCATCTACTTCTGCTTTTTGTTCAGGAGTAGTTAATTGTGCCACCAGTTCGCTTTCCGGAGCCAATACCATGAAGGTGACACCGAACATTGTATCTGCGCGAGTGGTGAAAATGGTGAATTCGAGATCACTGTCTTTTACTTTGAATTGCACTTCAGCACCTTCCGAGCGTCCGATCCAGTTTCTTTGAGTTTCTTTCAGAGAATCTGTCCAGTCGATCGTATCTAATCCGTCGAGCAGGCGTTGTGCGTAAGCAGATACACGCAGACACCATTGACGCATTTTCTTTTGTATAACGGGGTAGCCGCCACGTTCGCTGACTCCGTCCACTACTTCGTCGTTCGCCAATACAGTTCCTAATTCAGCACACCAGTTTACCATTGTTTCACCCAGATAAGCGATGCGATAGTTCATCAGGATTTCCTGCTGTTCTTTTTCACTTTTGGCATTCCACTCTTCGGCAGTAAAGCTGATTTCTTCACTGCAAGCGGCGTTTAATCCTTCGTTTCCGTAGATTGCAAAAGCCTTTTCTAATTCTTCGATAGGACGGGCTTCCTGTTCGTCGTTGCAATAGTAACTATTGAACATTTTTAGGAAGGCCCATTGTGTCCAGTGATAATATTCCGGATCGCAAGTACGGATTTCACGGTTCCAGTCGAAAGAGAACCCTATTTTATCCAACTGCTCGCGGTAACGGTCGATATTGTTGACGGTAGTGATTGCAGGATGCTGTCCGGTTTGGATGGCATACTGTTCTGCAGGCAAACCGTATGCGTCATATCCCATCGGATTGAGTACATTGAAGCCTTGCAGTCGTTTGTAACGGGCATAAATATCGGAAGCAATATATCCCAGCGGGTGTCCTACGTGTAGGCCGGCTCCTGATGGATAAGGGAACATGTTTAGTACATAAAATTTTTGCTTCGAATCATCTTCCGTAACTTGGTAGGTTTTCTCTTCCACCCACCTTTTCTGCCACTTCTTTTCAATTTCTCTGAAATTGTACTCCATAGTGATAAAGTTTTTATTTATAGTGATTTATACTGTTATTTCTAATTCGAGGCACAAATTTACGTGTTTATTTTCAGATAACCACGCTTTCTCTATTGACTTTATCGTTTTTATTTCGTATATTTGGGGAAATTAAAAATAGAAAACGAATGATGAAAGATATAAATATTGTGACATAAGTTCAATAGGTGGATGTGCGAAATGCATAACATAGGATAACGAATGGGCAAGAAACTGTGAAGGTTCTTGCCCATTTTTGTTGCAATAATTCTATTTCAGGTATTAAAAGCGTCAAAAAAGAGTTTATAATAAACTTGGATACCGTTTCTAATAAACCCCTTCGTTATTTATTAAAAACTTGAATAGAGTTTATTCTATTTCGAGGTTCTCGTGTAAAGAAAAAAGAATGACTGCAATGAATAACCGTCATCTTCTTTTCTTATTTGATAAATAATTGATACAATAGAACTAGCGAATGCGTTGATTATATTATTTTACAATATGTCGTTGTTTTGCCCGATAATCGATTCTCCAACGTAAAAAGCTTCAGATTGAACAGAAACCATTGTTGAGTCAAAAAAAATGTAGAAATCGTCTGTCATATCATATAATTCTGTAATTTTGTTGTGCAAGTCCCATAAAACAGCACTTCTAAGTTAATCTTTTAATACTAAAAAATACATATAAGTATGAAAATGAATTTCCATTGTTTTGCGAATCTTGTTCCGGTAATGATTTTCGCGCTTTTCTCGAATAGCGGACTGATAAACGCAACTGAAGTCGGAAAACGTACTCACGCATTGGAAGCGTCGGCCTGGAACGAATCCAAATGGATTTCAGCAGTAGACGCTCCTATAGTGAAAGGACATAACAACGGTCGCGCAGCCGATGGTGCCAGTTGGTTCGTGTCCACCGTGAAAAATGAACAGAAAGTCATCTCTGCCAAGTGGATGACCGCCGGACTGGGAGTTTACGAGTTGTATGTGAATGGGAAACCCGTAGGCGGAGAATTCCTGAAACCGGGCTTCACACACTATGCCAAGACCAAACGTTCTTTCACCTATGATATCACAGACGTCATCCGTACCAAGCCAAACGCCGACAACATGCTCTCCGTACAGGTGACACCGGGATGGTGGGCTGACAAAATCATAACCCCCGGAGGATATGACGGCATGATAGGCAAAAAGTGTGCCTTCCGCGGTGTATTGGAACTGACTTTTTCTGACGGAACTAAGAAGTGCTACGGTACCGACCTCGAAAACTGGAAAGCCGGAATTGCCGGTCCGGTGAAACATGCCGGCATCTTTGACGGAGAAGAGTATGATGCACGCGAACCGATGGGCTACGAATGTGTGGACAAACTCTCCACACCCGAAGAGAATACCGAATTTTCTGGTGACATTCTGCCTTCGGACGGAGCGGAGGTCTATCTGCGCACCGATCTCGCCCTCGCTCCTGTCAGAGCATACATTTGGAAGAAGATAGAAAGAGCGAAAGAAAACGAGTTCGGTAAAGTGATTATCGCCCGTGAGTTCGCATCGGGCACGGAGATGACCATAAGTCCGGGAGAGACATTAGTGGTGGATTTCGGGCAAAACTGTGCCGGCATACCCTCTTTCGTATTCAAAGCCGCCGAGGGAACAGTGCTGACTTGCTTTCCCGCAGAGTTGCTCAATGACGGCAACGGTGCCAAGATTCGTGGCATGGACGGTCCGGAAGGAAGCTGCCACCGCGAAAACCTGCGCATTCCCCACACTGGTATCCGCTTGGACTACACCTTTGCTGCCGGAGATAACTATGTGGCCTACTATCCTCACTGCACCTTCTTCGGCTACCGCTACGTTTCCATAACTGCCACCGGGAATGTCGCCATCAAGTCGTTGAAATCCATTCCCGTCACTTCCATCACAAAGGAATTGGAGACCGGCACTATCACCACAGGCAACGACCTTGTGAACAAGCTCATCTCCAACACTTATTGGGGACAGCTATCCAACTACCTGTCCATACCCACCGACTGTCCGCAGCGCGACGAGCGTCTGGGCTGGACAGCAGATACACAAGTGTTTGCGGAAACCGGTACGTTCTTTGCTAACACCATGAAGTTCTTTCACAAGTGGATGCGTGACATGCGCGACACCCAGAACAGTTTGGGCGGATTCCCCGGAGTGGCTCCCTTAGCACAATACGGTGATGAGAAAATGCGTTTGGGATGGGCCGATGCCGGAATCATTGTGCCTTGGACGGTGTGGAAACAATTCGGAGATACGCAAATCATTGAGGAGAACTGGAATGCCATGGACCTGTTTATGAACCACATCAACGACACCAAGTATAACCACGAGACGCTCTGCAGCGAGAATGGCAACTACCAATGGGCTGACTGGTTGAGCTACGAACCGCTGGAAAGCTGTAGCGGACTGGCTTTCTCTCCCCAAGGTCCGCTTCCTGATGCCATTAGCTACTGGAACTATCTAAGTGCTTCCTACTGGGTGATAGATGCTTTCATGATGCGCGACATGGCTACGGCTACCGGTCGCAATTCCACCAAATACCAGCAAATGGGCGACTTGGCAAAAGCATACATCAAAGAGAACTTCCTCAACGAGGATGGCACCTTCAAAACCGCCATCCTCAACACCATGCAAACTCCTGCTCTGTTCGCCTTGAAAAACCAGCTTGTGGAAGGCGAAGCCAAAGCGAAGATGATAGACCGCCTGCGCGAAAACTTCGCACAACACGACCTTTGCTTGCAGACCGGATTCCTGGGCACATCTATCCTTATGGCCACCCTCACGGAGAATGGCATGGAAGACATTGCCTATGAACTACTCTTCCAACGTAAGAACCCAAGTTGGCTGTATTCTGTGGACAATGGAGCTACCACTATTTGGGAAAGGTGGAACAGCTATATGATAGATAAGGGAATGGGACCACGCGGTATGAACAGCTTTAATCATTATGCCTACGGATGCGTATGTGAATGGATTTGGGAAACTGTTGCCGGCATCGCAGCCGATCCTGCCACCCCTGGCTTCAAGCATATCATTATGAAACCCATTCCAGACAAGCGATTGGGACATGTAACTGCCGAATACCGTTCTGCCGCCGGACTCATTAAGAGCTCATGGAAATACGAGGGTGACACTTGGATTTGGGAATTCACCATTCCTAAGGGTGTTACCGCTACCGTAACTCTTCCCGGAGAGGTGAAGTCAAAGAACTATGGAAGTGGAACTTACAAGGTGACCAAATAGTTTTTTATCCAGGGATTTGATATGAAGGAGGTGTGTTAATTTTAGCACATCTCCTTTTTTATATTTAAATGGTTGTTCCTCTTTTTTTCTATATACGACTATTTTTTCACTAATTTGGTAATGAGTTCGTCGTATCTTGATTTACAAGTGGTTTGATAAGTATAAAAATAGTATTTGCAAGCCTTCCATTTCCTACTTTTAGTAGTTTGGCGCACATTTTTTCTTTTAAAAATCATTTTTTGATGTGTCTTTTCTTTTTAGGATTGTCATTATTATGATTCATGTCCTAAAATGGTTCTCAATAGCATTTTGGAAATGGATCGAAGAGTAGATATTTTAAACCTAAAAAAATCTGATATATGAGGAAACTTGTTACACTATCCTTTATGGTGATGATGTTAGGGAATGTTTCGTGTTCTGATGAATACAACTTTCACCCCTACGAGCCTGAAAAACCTGTCAAGCAGGAAATCTCTCTGCTAAAGTATGACTTTCTTTCTGGTGGGGAGTCTTTAAAAGATTTCTCCAATGAAAATGACAATTTTGGGGAATGGACCCTTGAAGAACGCGGCTTGGCAGCAGACGGTACGCAAGATGCCGGATTTTATTTGAACCTATCCAGGCGAATCTCTTTTGAACAACGTGCCACGCGCGTGCGTCTTTCTCTTTTCTCCGATACTCGCTTTGGATTACACTGGCTTGAGCGTGATGGCAATGGTGGCTCTCTTTTTACGATAGACGCTGTGAAAGGAACTATTAATATCCATAGATACTGGGCAGGCGTGAATGATATTGATGCATCTACCTCTTTTGCCATCGAAAACGGTCATACCTATCTGCTCGAAGCAGTCAAATCTTTTCGTAATAATACGTTCACTATAACCGATGAACAGACCGGAGCTACCGCTTCTGTAGAGACTGCTCCTGTTTTAGGAGCAGGTCAACAGGAAGAATTTAAGGGAGGGAGACAAAATAATGTTTTCGGCTTCCGACGTATTTCAGGTAAATCTCCTTTTATTAAAGACATGGAGATTGTGGCTACTGTATCACCGGAACCTTTAATGTATATCATCGGAAATTCCATTACCGAAGGCGATCATGTCCGGCAGGCAGCACGTTATGGCGAGATGATGGCTTCATGGCTTGATGGAAGAGTGGTCTTTTCTGGTGAAAGCGGTTCAACCATTGAAGGAGTGATAGACCGTGTATCCAATGAGATACCTTTTATCCGTCCGAAATTTGTAATGGTGACTATTGGTACTAACCGTCCGAATACACGTGAGGAAGTAGTGAAGCTGATTGAGTTGATACGTGCGAACGGTTCGATTCCGGTTATCAACCGGATTCCGGTGACCAGTGATGGGGGCAGCTATGCTACCAATGAAATAATAGCTTCCGTCTGCGAGGAAATGAACGTATCCGGTTGTCGTTTTGATCTCGCTACCGCTGACAATGGGAATTTGCATAAACAGGCATCTTGGCTGTTTCAGGAGGATAAAATACATCCTACAGCCGAGGGACACATGGCAATGGCTAAACGACTGTTCGATATTCCCGGCATATTGCTTTACATGAAATAAATTAATTTATTTAGAAACTAAACTCTTCAAAAATGAATATAAAATCTTTTTATCAGATCAGGATTTATCTGCACAGTTTATTGGTAATACTGTTGTTGGCAGTGTTTACAGTAGGTTGCAGTGATGATGAAAATAAAGATTCCGGTGATGAACCGACACAGGAACCTGTATTTACGGCTTTCTCTCCCGAAAAAGGTAAGGCAGGAGATTTGATTACTATTACGGGAAGTTACTTCGGCACTGATCCGTCCAGAATAACTGTACTTATTAATAATACAATCTCTGCCATTTCCCACATAGATGATAACACGATAGAAGTAACAGTTCCCGAAGATTGTGGGTCGGGGAAAGTACATGTCGGACTACGCCGGGGACAAAGTGGTACGCTTCAGCTTTTTGAAAAAATATTCGAGAATCTGTTTTCCTATACCATATCTGCCAATGTTTCAACGTTTGCCGGGCGCACGGGACTAAAGAATGAATATACTTTCGGAGCATTACTTGATTCAAAATTATATGCCCCTGGACAATTACTTGTTGATAATGATGATAATATATATTTATCCGAATGGAACAGAGGAATCCGTTTGTTGACCGATGGACAAACATCACGATTACTTGATTTCTATCATTCAACAGACAATGTCGGCGGGTTCGGTACGGGTGATTGGATGTCTGATTTTAAAGCGATGGATTTCTCACCGAATGGAGACAGGCTTTGGCTGCTGGGAGCGCGTCCTGCTTCACGAGGACAATTCTTGGGCTATGCGCTTAAATCAGAGAATTATGCCAATTATTATGGTGATTCAACTGAAGATATGGATGGTTTTGTCGGATTAGCCGTCAATCCGGTTGATGGAACGATCGCACTTACGCGCAACCTTTGGGGACCTTTCGAAGAACTTTATATATATGATATAGAGACGCATAAAGCGACAGAATTAAGCGGCTATACCAAGACATGGGCAAGCAGTGAGTCTCACCCGGTCTTTTCTAAAGACGGCCGCAGATTATTTATCATACATCAGGGACTTCATTATATCTCGCATTATGATTATGACCCTGTGACAAAAACGATAAGTAATGAAATTGAAGAATTTGCAGGCAAGAAAGAACTAAGAGAGGATGCGGGAGATGGTAATCGTATAAAAGGCTATGGACAGGGCTATGCGGATGGAAAAGGTTCGGCAGCTCGTTTTGATGTTCCGCAATGGGGATGTTGCGATAATGCGGGCAATCTGTATGTGACAGACAGGAGGAACCATTGCATCCGCCGGATAGACGGTGAAGGGAATGTGACAACATTGGCAGGGGCCCCTTGTCCGGGACAGCCGACCAATACAAATGCTTTCAAGAATGGAGAACTTCTGGAAGCTGTCTTTAATCAACCTTCGGGTATCTGCCTGGATTCGAAAGGCAACATCTATGTTTCTGAAGAAGAATTTGCCGATATACGTAAGATTGTACAGGGAAACGAATAATAATCTTATTCTAATAATAACTAAAAAACATGTATATGAAACCTTATTACAGATCTAATTTACTATGTGCGCTCACATGGTGTCTGGCAGTAGTGGTAATCTTGTTTGCTGCCTGTAATGAAGATGAAAAGGAGATTGAAACCATCAAAAAAGGGAAAGTTCCCGAAGTCATTACCTATTCTCCGGAATACACGGAAGCGGGTTCCGAAACGGACGCGATGATTATGGGTGAGAATTTTGGAACGGAATCTTCGAATGTAACAGTCAAGCTGGGTGAAATGTCTATTGCTGTGAAAGAGGTAGGCAACTCGGTGATTAAATTTAAGATTCCGAATACGCTGGAAGTCGGAACTTACCCTCTCTCTGTAGAAATAGCTTATACCGATAAGGAAAATATCAGACAGACGGTATCACATACTTTTGAAGTCGATTTTGAAGTACGCGGAAACGTTCCTGTTGTTTCCGGTTACCTGCCTTCTACAGGAACTTATGCCGGTGGTGAAGTGACTGTCGAAGGAGATTATTTCGGTACGGACAAAAATAATGTGACTGTCACTTTGGATGGAACGAAACTTACTGTAACTACATTGACTACTACCGCCATCACTTTCACTGTGCCGGAAGATTCGGAAATTGGCAGTCATGAGTTGAAAATTGAAATTAAATATGGGGTAAATGCGGCAAAAACATTCCATAAAACTTTCAGTGACTTCCAGGTTGTTGCAAAAGAATATGTAGGTACCTCTTCGGTTTATGCCGGTACAGGTGAGAACGGTATTGCTAATGGCCCCCGGTTGACTGCAACCTTCCTTGCACCTTATAGTCTTGCTTATGATGCATCTGCTAAATCACTTTATGTAGGAGAAGTATTGAACGGTATTCGCCTGATTACGAATGATGGTGAAGTTTCTTCGTATAAGTCGCCGACCGATGGTAATCCGTGGGGATTTAACACTAGTTGTGCAGTATGTGTTTCGGGCGATCAATTGTACTATACAATTAAAGAAGCCCACGACCGGCAGTGTGATATATTATATATGGCTACCCGTAGCGGTGGTACATTTGGCGAAGCTACAGGTTATCAGACGCCGGCATCTCCTTATACAGATGTTCGTGATGTGGCAGTTAATCCAGTCGACGGACGTATTATCTTAACTCGTTATTCGTGGGATGCATTCCGTATGGAATCTTATTTTTATTTGCTGGATGCTGTCGATGCCACTCCAGTTGATCTATCGGGCATCATTCCCCCGTTATGGGTAAATAATAGTGCACGCCTGCTTTTCTCACCTGATGGTAAATGGCTTTATGTATCCCGGAGTAGTGATAACGCGACTGTTCCTTCCGGTGAAGGTGCCGATCGTCCTCATGCTTATATTGTGCGGTATCCTTATAATTCGGACACACATACTCTTGGCAGTGAAAAAGAAGTAGTTGCCGGAAGCGAAGATTTAAATCAAATTGGATTTGTAGATGGTGTAGCGGGTACTTCTCGATTGAACGGTCCGCGTCAAATGTACTTCGACAGCACAGGCGAGACACTTTATTTTGTTGACCAGCATAACCATGCATTGCGTAAAGTAACAGATCTGGATGGAACAAAAACGACCTCTACCCTAGCCGGAACAGGTTCTTCCGGTTCAAACAATGTCACGGAGACCCCAATTTCCGACCTGCGAAACGTGCAGTTCAACAATCCGGTAGGTCTGGCACTTGCCGACGATAATACTTTCTATATAGGTGAAGACGGAGGTAAAGTAATCCGTAAAATCGAAATCAAACTTAAGAGTAATAACTAGTTTTCAGGATGAACAAATGTGTGTGAGGGAGATCCGTTACTGACCGGGCTCTCTCTCCTGCAACGCTAAAAGAAAAATAATCATATGAAAAGACAATTTTTATCACTATGTGTATTGCTGCTTCTGGTGATGATGTCATCTTGCGGAAAGATTGAAGGAGACGAGATATTCGTCCCCCTTGCCGAAGAGCCTCTTCAACCGTGGTCGCTCACTAAAGCGCGTGACTGGCATGCAGCCCAACCGTGGATTGTAGGATGCAACTTTTTTCCAAGCACGGCTATCAATCAGATCGAGATGTGGCAGTCGTCCACTTATGACCGGGAGACGATAGACCGGGAACTGGGATGGGCGGCCGAACTGGGGTTTAATACCGTACGTGTTTTCCTGCACAGCTTTGTATGGGAAAAAGAACGGGACTCTTTTATTAATAATATGGAAGACTTTCTCACTATAGCGGATAGCTACGACATCAAGACTATGTTCTGTTTCTTTTCGGGTGCGGGCGATTATTTGAGCCATTGCACGTTAGGCAAACAACTGGACCCGATTCCAGGTGTACACAACCTTGCATTTATGGGTGATCCTACGGTGACCAATGATGATGGCAAGGCAATGCCTAAACGTTATGACCTGATGAAACGGTATGTGCAGGACGTAGTCGCCCATTTCCGTACCGACGAGCGTATTCGTATCTGGGAAGCATGGAATGAGCCGGGAACTGCTGCCAACCGGGAAGATATTACAACGGAATTGCTTCCCAAAAGTATTCAGTGGATTCGGGAGATGAATCCAGAACAGCCCATTACGGTAGGTATCCATTCACCGGATATGGAACATGCGGTTTTCGATGAAATAGCTCTTACAATGTCGGACATTAATTCTTACCATAATTATTCCGGATGGAACGATGCGAAAAATACCTATGGAGGTACTATTATCGGTATGAAGCATATTGCATTAGAGATTCTTGCATACGGACGCCCTGTGATTTGTTCGGAATACCTGGCACGTGGTAATGACTGGCAGAGTACATTCCAGAATACAATGCCTTTCATGAAACAATATAAAATAGGCGCGATTAACTGGGGACTGGTATGGGGTAAAACGAATACCGTTTATCCTTGGGGATGGGATAAGGGAGATGTAGAGCCCGACCCATGGTTCCACGATATTCTTCTTCCGGACGGTTCGCCGAAATATCCGGAAGAGAAAGAATTTTTGCGTGAAATAACAGGTATTACCGAATTAAACAAATGATATTATGAATGTTAGACTTACTATATCCCGTGTTGCCAAACCGGTCATCTCACTTTGCCTTATGTTCACCTTGACCGTATCGTCGATTTCGGGACAGATTCAGACAGAAAAATATCGTGATATGACTTTGGAAGAAGCTGTGGTATCAACTGATATGAAAGGATGGTCGGCACGTAAAGCCGAACGCTGGTATGACCGGTTGCCTTTCCTTGCAGGTTGTAATTATATCCCCCGAAATGCAGTCAATCAGATTGAGATGTGGCAGCAAAAGACTTTTTCACCGGAGATTATTGATGAAGAATTGGGCTGGGCGGAACAGTTGGGTTTCAACACGTTGCGTGTCTTTCTTCAAAGTACGGTTTGGAAAGCAGATCCGGAAGGATATATGCAGCGGGTAGACCAGTTTTTGGAAATAGCCGACAGACACGGAATGAAAACGATGCTAGTGATATTCTCTGGCGCAGGTGGGATAGACAATAAACTCGGTCCCCAATCCGAACCGATTCCCGGATGTCATAACCGTTTCTTCTGTGGTGATCCGGACCTTTTGCCCGACGGATCGGAGGATTTGGAATCATATCCGCTTATGGAGCGTTACGTGAAACAGTTGATGAAAAAATTCGGGCGTGACAAACGGGTGCTGGCATGGGATTTATGGAACGAACCCGGTTGGCGCAACCATAAAGGAACCACCTCTTTCGACCTGATGACAAAAGTGGTGTGTTGGGTACGCAGTATGAAGCCTTCCCAGCCATTGACTATCGGCGTATGGAATACCGACCTGGTCAATCTCAATCACTTTATTTTTGCTGTTTCGGATATTGTTTCTTTCCATACTTACAGCGAACAACACGAAGTATTGACGATGCTCGCCGAACGGTATAAACCTGTCGGACGTCCCATCATCTGTACGGAATATATGGCACGTACGTTTCACTGCTATTTTGATACCGTGCTGACACTATTCAAGGCGGAGCGTGTCGGTGCTATCAGTTGGGGACTGGTGGACGGCAAGATGAATACGAAATGGCCCTGGCATTGGGAAGGGGGAGCAGAAGAACCTCAACCCTGGTTTCACGATGTGCTTCATCCTGACGGTACACCTTATGATGCGCGTGAGGCAAAATTTATACGGCAATTGCTCCGTGGAAAGTAACCCTTATGTTAGTTGAAACTTTAATAGAAAATAAATGATGAATACACAACAAATAAAAGGCTTCCGAAGTAGCAGGCGTTCCGCACCGGCGTTTTCCGGTGTCGCATTTCGCTTCGTGTGGCTGTTTTGGGCGTTGCTGCTGTGTGCAGGCACATTTGTCCGTGCGCAGGAAAACGTAACGATCACAATGGATGTGAAAAATATTCCTCTTCAGGAGGTATTGAAGGATATGGAGAAGCAGAGTCATTATCATTTCCTTTATAACAAGACGTTGATAGATGTTAGTCGCAAAGTTATTCTTCGCGTCACCCGGCAGCCTGTCCGGAAAGTGTTGGATAAGCTGTTTGCCGGTTCCGGAGTGGAATATACGTTCCGCAATAAACAAATCATTTTGTCTTTGCGCCAGCCGAAAGAGAACAATACGCCGGAAATCACTCCTGCTGCCTCCTCTTCTTCCGGAGGGCATACCATCACGGGACGCGTTACCGATCCTCACGGGGAACCTCTTATCGGCGTAAATATCATGGTGGAAGGCACTACTACCGGAATGGTGACCGATGCGAACGGAAAATTCAGTCTTAAGGTGAAAAACGGTGATGTGCTGTCTGTTTCGTATATGGGCTTCAGGACGATGAAAATCACCGTGAAAGGGGATCGCAGAGACTATTCGATCAATATGCAGGAAGATTCTGAAGTGCTTGAAGATATCATAATCGTAGGTTACGGTGTACAGAAGAAAGCTTCTATCACGGGGGCTATCACCAATATATCCGGTGATGCCTTGAAGGTGAATTCTACGATTAACACTTCTTCTGCCTTGGCGGGTACGATTGCAGGTATCAACAGCCGTATGACCGATGGGCGTCCGGGAGCGACGACCAAAATCAGTATTCGTGGTATGGATACTCCGCTATATATTATCGACGGGGTGCAGCGGGATGAGTCCCAGTTTAATAATATTGATGCTAATGATATTGAATCTATTTCAATTCTGAAAGATGCGTCGGCAGCCATTTATGGTCTGCGTGCCGCTAATGGTGTAGTGGTGGTGAAAACCAAATCGGGCAATTTTAATTCCCGTCACACCGTCAATATCAAAGCACTCTATGGTTGGCAGGACTTTTTCCGGTTTCCCGAACCGGCTTCGGCAGCTTCGTATGTCAGGGCACAATATCAGTCGGATGTGGTTCAAAAGGCCAGCAATCCAAATTACACTTCTACTTATACTCGTGAAGAATACCAGAAATGGCAGGCGGGGACCGAGCGTGGTTACGAAGGGTTCAACTGGTTCGATTTTGCCACCGATCCGGGCGCACAGTCTTATATTGGAGCCAATATCACCGGTGGTTCGGATAAAGTGGGATATTATATCGCTTTGAGTAATACTACCCAGGATTATGCCATTCGCGATTTCGGCGGTTTCAACCGTACCAATCTTCAGATTAACATAAATGCCAAACTTTCCGAAAAGTTTTCTTTCAATGCTTCGGTCAGCGGACGGTTGCAAAATCTGAAAGCTCCCGGACTAGGAGGCGGGGATGAAATAGGCTGGATGCTTTTCGGTGCTTACCGCAATCTGCCGACTATGCGGCCTTACGTGAATGATAATCCGCTTTATCCCGCCAAAACGTCGAGTTATATCTATACGAATTTTGCTGTTACGACGTTAGGGAAAAACGGAGAAGATTTGCGTAAGGAGCGTGCGGTGCAATTCAATATCGATGCTACATATAAGTTTACGGACTATTTGTCTTTGAAGCTTATTGGAGGTTATGCCTTGCAGTATTGGGGACGTTCTAAGCAAGTGAAGACTTTCGATTTGTATGAGTATGATGCGGTGACCGGTGAATATTATGTAACGGACGGACAGAAAGAGCCTTCGCTCTATAAGTATGTGCGTAATACGGAAGATTATACGGGGCAATTTACATTAGACTTTCAGAAACAGTTTGGTCGTCACAATGTGTCGGCAACGGTTGGTGGTGAGGCTTCTCGTTTCCAGACGCCTAATAATCCTTCAGGAGATGCATCGCCGGGCATTGAACTCACTTCCCAGCCACAGACAGACCTGACAACACAGATCACTACATCTACTTTGCAGGCTGTCAACGATATGCTTTATGCTCCGAAAGCCCGTGCCGGATTTATCGGCCGTTTCACTTATGATTATGATGAGCGCTATCTGCTGGAATTTCTAGGCCGTTATGACGGTTCATGGAAATTTCCCGCTACCAAACGTTGGGGATTCTTTCCGTCCGTATCTGCCGGATGGCGCATCACGGAAGAATCATGGTGGACGGAGGACATGAAGCGGTATCTTTCAAACCTGAAGTTAAAAGTGTCCTACGGAGTAGTGGGCGATGAAAATACTTCCGGGTATTCCCCTTACGATTATCTGGAAGGATATAATTATAATTCCGGCGGCGCAGTGTTGGATGGTAAGTGGGTAATCGGTTCGCAATATCGCGGCTTACCTGTTACGCAACTTTCCTGGCAGAAGGTGAAGATGTTTAATGTTGGTTTTGAGTATGGCTTTTTCGACAATCGGCTGACGGGGGAATTGAACTATTTCAGCCGTACGCTGGAGGGGATTCCTGCCGGTCAGGGCATCAATCTGCCGACAGAAGCCGGTCTTTCTCTCCCGAAGGTAAACAAGGAGTCGCAAAAGATCCGCGGTTTGGATGGCAGTGTGAAATGGACGGATAAAGTCAGAGACTTCAATTATTCGGTAGAAGGTAATTTTACCCTCGCCCGCAAGTATGAATGGGAACGCTCACCGTGGAAGTTCAGTCATTCTTGGGAAAAATATCAGAATTGGTATGAGAAACGTTACTCCAGCCAGTGGTGGGGACTGGAATGTACTGGGCAGTTTCAGGACTGGGAACAAATCGCCAGTTATCCGGTGGATATCGACGGCAAGGGTAACACTACCTTGCGTCCCGGAGACTTGATTTATAAAGATACCAACAACGATGGGGTGATTAACAATATGGATAAGCGTCCGATGGGGTATCGCCAGGGAGATGTACCTTGCTTGAGTTTTAACTTCAACATTGCGATGTCATGGAAAGGGTTCGATCTTGCCGTGTTATTTACTGGTGCGGCACTGGCTTCTTTCTATATGGATATGGAGATGAAGAATCCCTTGCATGACGGTGGCAACAGTCCGGCTTTCATGCTCGATGACATGTGGCATCTTTCAGATATTAACGATCCTAACAGTACGTATCTTCCGGGTAAATATCCGATGGTGCTTGCCGGAAATGGTAATCACAGTAATTATGCTTCCGATCGTCTTAGTACATTTTGGTTGAGAAATGTCCGCTATCTGAAGATGCGTAATTTTGAACTGGGCTATACGTTACCCAAGAGACTGGTGCGGAAGGTCAACATTGAGAACCTTCGCGTATTCACTTCCATACAGAATCTCTTTTCTATTGATAATGTGGGAGATATTGGAATAGATCCGGAGATTGCGACACAGAGCGGTCAGCAATATCCGACAACGAAAGTATTCAGTTTTGGTCTTAACTTAACTTTTTAACGGAGGATGATTATGAAAATAATACGAACTATCTATATGGGTGGTCTTCTGCTGCTGGCTGCTGCCACGAGCGTCGGTTGTAATGACTTTCTTGACGAGGAAGCCAACAATGTCTTTACGCAGCATCAGATCTTTTCGGATAATGCACTGATAGAGTCCACTTTGGCTAATTTTTATGGCAGGGTAGAGTGGGGACAGAGTTTTTCGGAAATGTATCAATACACGTTGCTCGATGAGGCTTGCTACGGTTGGGGAATACCGGACAATACACAGATGTTCTTCCAGAACCACTGGCGCATGTACGATTATGGCCTGATGCGCGAGATAAATCTTTTTCTGGAAGGATTGCGTTCGGAAGCAGCCGAATCCAACAGGCAACTCACAGTGGATATGCGGCGGAACCTTGAGGGAGAAGCCCGCTTCCTGCGTGCCTGGCTCTATTTTAACATGTGCGAGCGTCTGGGCGGAATACCGGTGATTGGCGACAAAGTATATGAGTATGAGGGAGAGTCGGAGATTCCGGCCATGTATATTGCCCGCAGTACGGAAGAGGCGACTTATGACTATATCATCTCCGAGTGTAATGCGATTGCCAATTATTTTCTAACCGATGTGGACGATCCGACCACCAATCTTCACGCGGCTCGCGCCACGAAGTGGGCTGCGCTCGCATTGAAGGCTCGTACGGCTGTTTATGCCGCTTCCATAGCCCGTTACAACGAGGTGAACAACTGTATTATTAAAACTTCCGGCCTGGAGGTCGGTGTCCCTTTCGAACAGGCTTCGAAGTTTTACCGTATCGCTTACGAAGCGGCTACGGAGATTATCAAGGGCAATAAATACAGCCTTTATAACCAAGATACGGATAAAGGACTGAACTTTTACAATTTGTTTGTCAAGAAAGATAATAACCCGGAAGTGATTTGGGCGTTGGATTACATTTATCCGGGCAAGACTCACTCCTGGACGTTGAGCAACTATGCCACTTCCATTAAGTCGGGCGGTAACATGGTTCTTCCCGTGTTGAATCTTGTAGAGGCTTTTGAGTATAAAAACAATCGAGACGGCTCTCTGAAGGTGCGCAACGGTGGAGATTATTTCTATTACGATCAGCCCGAAGATCTCTTTAAGGATAAGGATGCGCGCTTATGGGGGACTGTGATCTATCCGGGCTCCTACTTTCGTTCTACACATATGGACTATCAGGCAGGCATCATGGATAAATCGTCGGGCACTTTCCGGACGGTGGAAGGAACGCCGGGACAAATCAGCGCGCAGTATGGCGGTGTCATTACGAGCATCAACGGGCCTGTCCAAAACAATGAATTGTATATGAACAAGACCGGGTTCAACATTCGCAAATATGTTTCCGAAAGCCTCGATCAGGGCACTCGCGGCAGTGATGTATGGTTTATCCGTTTTCGCTATGCGGAGGTGTTGTTGATAGCGTCTGAAGCTGCCATGGAACTGGGGTATACTAAAGAAGCGGTGGAATATATCAATGAAGTCCGTCGGCGTGCAGGCATCAGTGAGCTGGACAAGGTGGCTATTGAGGATATCCAGCGTGAAAACCGGGTGGAATTTGCTTTTGAAAACCATCGTTGGTGGGACGTGAAACGTTGGCGCATTGGGCATACCATTTGGGATGGCACTTCGAAGGCAAAACTTACTTCGCTCTTCCCATATAAGGTGTATGCTCCGGGAACGAGCATTGACGGCAAGTGGGTGTTCGAGAAGAAAGACTGTTACATGAAGCCTTATCCGCTGCTTTTCCAACGGATGTGTTACTATAACGGTATTGACAACTCATGGATTACTAATAATCCTCTACTGGTCAAAAATCCTTTCCAATAACCTGATTTTGTGGAATAATATAAGTATAGAAAGATATGAAAAGATTGACTGGAATATTCTTAATGCTTTGTGCGCTCGTGCTTGCGGGATGCAACAAGGATAATTATGAAGCTCCCAAAAGTTGCCTGACAGGACGTATTGTTTATGAAGACGAAGCAGTCGGGTTGAGACAAACCGGAACGGGGCAGGATTATAATGTACTGGAACTTTATCAGCCTGGCTTTGAGGGGACAGGTAATATTCCTGTTTATGTAGATCAAGAGGGAAACTTCACAGTGTTGGTTTACGATGGTACTTATAAGTTGGTTGCTAAGAAGGGGTACGGTCCCTGGCCGGATACCGGAACAGAATTGAATTTTGATGTACATGGTGATATGCAGATTGATTTTCCCGTTACTCCTTATTATGTGGTTCGCAATGCGAATTTCGCAGTAGATGGGGGGCAGTTGGAAGTGACATTTGACGTTGTTCGCGGTGCTTTCTCGCTGATTGAGGGAGATCCGGCAAAGCTGATTGAAAGCATTTCGCTTTATTTGGGAAAGACACGCTTTATAGATGATGTCACTTTTTGTCAGAAGATCGATGCTGAAGGATTGAGTGTGGGAACACATACGATTAGCGTAAACCTTGAGAGTGCGGATTTGAAGAAGTACGATATGCTTTATGCACGTATTGGAGTGGGCACTAAGGGCATCACTCAAAAGGTTTACACACCCGGTTCCGAACGGGTCAAGTAGGGAATTGATTGATTCATTGATTGTGTATATGTTTCCGTATCTTTCCGCTTTCGGAACGGGAGGGTGCGGAAACTTCTTTGGGATGGATATGAAGAAACTGTTCTATTATATGATGGTGGCATGTTTGCTGTGTAGCTGCAGGCCGGTCATCGACCGCGAGTCGGTAGTAGCTCGGCATCGCATTGTCACTACGGAAACAGATCCGCACAGTCCGGCGCAGGTGGGCAACGGTCGCTTTGCTTTTTGTATGGACATAACGGGTTTGCAGACGTTTGTACCGTTCAATACGCTGTCGCAGTGGGGCTGGCATAGTTTTCCACAAGATGAAAAGGCGCGTACGCAGGAATATCGAGGAGTTGGGGTGGCTGTCGGTGGGCGAGAAGTTCCGCTGGAATTTCCGGATGATGAACAGCCGGAGATTTCCGCCTGGCTGTCCGGGAATCCTCACCGCTTCAATCTCGGACGGTTAGGTTTACGTTTGCTGAAGGCTGACGGGCGGGAGGCTGTTGAAAGCGATTTGAAAGATACGCGGCAGGAGGTGGATCTTTGGACGGGTGTGGTAATCAGTCGATTTACATTGGAGGGAGTTCTTGTCACGGTTGAAACTGTTTGTGATCCGGAATTGGATGCTATCGGGGTAGAAGTGCGTTCGCTGTTGTTAGAGAAAGGGCGGCTCCAGTTTTTTATGGATTTTCCTTATCCCGACAGGAAGGATATATCCGAGTATGCCGGTGATTACACTTGTCCGGGACGGCATATATCGCGTCTTGAGAGTGATGGAGCTATGTCAGCCTGTATCAGGCGGCAGATAGACGATACGCGTTATGACGTGAGGTTGCAGTGGAGCGATTCGATGTGTATCGTGGCTCCCGTGGCGGGTTCGCATCGCTTCCGGCTGGAACCCGATTCGAAGGGCTGTTTTTCGTTGTTGTGTGCCTATATGTCCGATGCCGGGCAGGTCGTTCTTCCGGGAATGAAGGAAATGAAAGTACGTAATGCCGAAGCATGGCGTAACTATTGGCTTTCCGGTGCGGCCATCGATCTTTCCCAAAGTGAAGATGTGCGTTGGAAAGAGTTGGAGCGTCGTATCGTATTGTCGCAATATCTGATGCGGATGAATGAAGTCGGTTTATGGCCACCGCAGGAGAGCGGGCTGGTGAACAACAGCTGGTTCGGACGTTTTCACTTCGAGATGATCTGGTGGCATGAACTGCATTATCTGTTATGGAACCGTGCGGAGCTGGCGGAAGAAGCCATCGATGTTTACCGGAAATTCCTTCCGACATCGCGCTTGCGTGCGGAAAAACAAGGTTACCGTGGTGCACGCTGGCCTAAATGTACGGGAGATATAGACCGGGAATGGCCTCATTTCATTCATGCCACGCTTATCTGGCAGCAGCCTCATCCTATTTATTTTGCAGAAGAGGAGTATCGTCTGCATCCTACGCAGGAGATGCTGGATAAATGGCGTGGGATTGTTTTCGCTACAGCCGATTACATGTCCGATTACGTGCGTTATGACAGTATATCGCAACGTTACGTATTGGGAGCCCCACTCTGTCTTGTTTCCGAAAATACTCCCGTATTCGATACGTCTAATCCTGCATTTGAACTGGCCTATTGGCGTTATGGTTTGCAGACCGCACAAACTTGGAGGGAGCGTTGCGGACTGCCACGCGAAAAACAGTGGGAGGACGTGTTGGAACAGTTGTCTCCCTTGCCGGTGGAAGACGGTGTGTATATTACGTACGAAGGAATCCCCGATATGTGGACACGCTATAACTTTGAACATCCGGCACTTGCCGGTATTTTCGGAATGTTGCCGGGCGATGGAGTGGATAAGGAAATCTTCGGGGCTACTTTGGACAAGATTCTTACTTCCTGGCAGTTCGATCGTGTGTGGGGTTGGGATTTTTCGATGCTGGCGATGGCTGCCGCACGCTGCCACCGTCCCGAGGATGCTGTGGACCTGTTGCTGTATGATTCGGAAAACTTCCGCTTCGATGCGCATGGGTTGGCTACCGGCGGTCCGTTTCCTTATTTTCCGTCGAACGGTGGCTTGCTTACCGCCGTAGCGATGATGGCAGGTGGATGGGAGGGAGCTTCGGGCATCACTCCTGGGTTTCCAAAGGGTTGGAATGTCAAGACAGAAGGATTTCGAAAGATGCAATAATCAGGTGCAGTTATGCCAATAGATTGGCACAATTGTGCTAATATGGTGGCACTATTTAAAATATGGTAATTTTAACTCATAATGATTTAGCGGACTGATGGTACAATCTTCAGAGTTGTTTATTATTGTCTAGTTTATTATTATTTACGGAAAACCTTGATTTGTTGCTTGGGGGCGTGCGGATTGTTAGAGTTCGTTTTTTGAATCTCGTAATAAATAGGCGTACTAATTTTCAGCATTTCCAGGATTTCGGGTAATGTTTCATCTGTGAAAGTTGCATGATAGACATAGCTGTTTATGACACTGTCACAGACTGTTATGTTCACATTGTAAAGTTGGTTAAGACGGTGGAAGACATATTCTAAACGATCATTTTCAAAAATAATTTTTCCGTTGCGCCATGAACACCATTTATTAGGGTCTGTTTTAGTAACGGTGTAGTTTCCTTTCTGCTTGTCATAAACGATGTGTTCACCGGGTAACATACGACGACTTGTTCCTTGCATATCTACGTCTGTAATACCTTCTACCATCGTGACGGCAGATATGGAATCAACGTTGAAAGCATTTACATTGAATGCTGTACCAGTAGCTGTCACATTCATATTTTTTGTCTGAACGATGAAAGGGTGCTTCTTGTCAGATTCGACTTCGAAGTAAGCCTCTCCTGTGAGTTTGACTGCACGGTTTCCGTTATGGAAGGCAAGCGGATATTGAAAAGTACTTCCTCCGTTAAGCCATACTTTGGATCCATCGGGTAAGTTTATTTGTGAGTAAGTGCGGTAAGGAGTAGTGATGGTTTGCCATGCTTCTGTTAGTTCAGGAGCAGAAAATTTTTCTGCCAATAAATATGTTGCCAGAAAAGCTATGGGCAGAAACAGGATGGCGGCGATGCGTTGACACCGTATCATCAGTGTACGGAACTTTTGGTTTCTACTTTCACGACGGAGTTGGTCCATGAACTTTTCATGAGCTTGTTCCGTATGGATGGCAGAAGGGGTAAAGCTTGGGTGTATAGCTTGATCGAGGTCTTTGAGACGTGCAAACCATCGTGCATGTTCTTTGTTCTCTTCGATCCATGTTGTGAGTTCGTCCTTTTCTTCAAGAGAGGCTTCGCCCGCAAAATATTTAGCTATGATTGCATTGATATGTTCATTTATTTCTTCCATCGTTCTCTTTTTATATTCTTCTATATTAATAAGACAATTGACTAACGCTTTACCACAATTATTTTGTGAATAGAAATAAGATCATCGGTAAATATTCTTTGAGATGATTTCGTAGAAAAGCCAGTGCTTTACCAATGCGCACCTCGATGGTACGTTTGGAGACTCCAAGCATATCAGCAATTTCCTGATATTTTTTGTTTTGGAAACGATTCATTTCGAACGCTTGACGGTAAAGCGCCGGGAGCTGTTGCAATGCTTGCTGAAATTGCTCGTGGAGTTCGGAATAAAGTACGGCTTCTTCTTCCACTCGTTCGGGCATCCATGTCAGCGAGTCTATAGTGGTATCATATATGATTCTACGGCGTTTAATTTCATTCAGACATGAGTTGCGGACAGCACTAATGAGATAGACACGTAGCGGTACGCTTATTTCCAGACGATCACGGATATGCCATATTTTTAGAAATACATCTTGTACAATATCCTCGCACGTTTCCAAATCCGGAAGGTAGCGCCCGGCATAAAGCACTAAATCCCGGTGGTATAAATTGAATAAGCGAGAAAATGTTTGGTGGTCGCCACGCTTAAGTTGTGCGAGCGTAATGTCTTCTTGCATATTATTAGATTAATTATGATACAAATGTACACGGTTCTTTTAATATTTAGCATATAGAAGTATAAATCGTATCATGATTTTTATTTATAAGAGTAGTCTTTTGATGGTGTGACGTTTTATTGAAAAAATCCTTGTATTAGATCTCTTCGCATATCGGCATATCCATTCCTTTATATACAACCACAATCTTATGAAGTTGTGTAGTGCCGACTGCTCTCTTCACCGTATCGGTGTCAGCATAGCGATTGGCTTGAGCAATAGCTTCCAGCCGCAGTTCTTCCACGCGGTTTTCAGGGTCTTTATACTTGGCATATTTCAGTTCTACAATGTAACTGTGCTTCATGTCGGAATAGATATCTAGTAGCGGACAGAGGAAAATATCGACATAACCTGCCTGTGTGTCCTGTTCGGAGATGGGGCGGTAGAAACGGTTTTGTGCTGTCATGGCAAGTGTGAAGCCATGGACAAAAAATTCACCTTTCTGCTTGTCGCGCTGGGAGGTGTAGCGTTTCAGACAGTCGGCAATATAGTCGAAGTAAGCTTTCCAAGAGCCATCGTAGGCAAGGGCACTGGCAAGTTCGTTCTTCTCGTAACTACTGAAATTAAGTTCGGCTTCGTTGTAGGTACTTAGCAGATAGGTGTAGATTTGTTCGCGGACTACCTGATTGGGGATGGTGAGTTTGGTTTTTCCTTTATACGTGCCGCTAATGGTGAGCATACCGAAATAGTAAAGCAGACTCACAAAGTTGTCAGGGTTGGTGATATTGATGGCAGGAAAACCTTTTTTCAGTTCTCCGGTGACGTAGCCTTCGCTCACCAATGTCTGTATGATGGAAGCATCGTGTGCAAACTCTTTGTCCTTCCGAATGAGCATACGTAATTTTTCGTAGTCGATACGGATATTGTCTTCTACCATATCCCGGGGGGCTTTGCCTCGTTGAATATAATTCTTGACGAAGTAGAGTACCATGTTGGAGTTGTACATAGTGGTTTCACCGTAACATTCTTCTGCAAAGCAGTAGTTGTCATACCAAGGTTTCATTATTTCTATCAGTTCGTCTACACTGTGATTGAATGGACTGGTGGTGGAATAATAGGTAAGCATTTGGCGGACTTCTTCTTCCGTGAAACCTATCATCTCGTTAAATTCCGGTGTGAGCGAGTAGTTGGTTCCGATGTTGAAACCGCTTGTGAGGTCGTCCATTGTCACGGGACTTACGCCGGTAATGAAACAACGTTCGATGCTGGAATAGGTTCCGGCTTTAATTTTATTGAAGAAGGCACGCAGATAACCTTCGCCATGCGTTTCGTCCGTATAACGGTGCAGGCTCTCTATATCTGAGAGAATGGCATTGGTGAAATGGTCGTATTCGTCAATAAAGAGGTAAATACGTTGGTTGGTCTTATTACATTCTGTGAACAGGTATTCAAATTGTTCGACAGCTCCTTCTTTTTTGTCGAGTTCTTCCTTAATGCCTTTGGGGAGATAGTCGGCGTAAATGTCACAGAAGTAGTCGAACATTGTTTGGCAATGCGCGTCCAGTCCCTTGCGGTAGTTGTGCAGTTCGCCTACTATTCCGGAGAAGTTGAGGTATAGTACCAGATAGCTGTTCCGGTCGCGCGTAGGATGCTTTCCGATGTAAAGGTCGCCAAACAGCACTTCGAATTTATCCTTGGCAAGTATATCATAATAGTGCTGCAACATACTTACTGTGAGACTTTTGCCGAAACGGCGCGGGCGAATAAAGAAGAAAAACTTGTCCGCCTCTTCTATCATGGGTATAAATCGGGTTTTGTCTACATAATAACAGTCGTCGCGGCGGATTACTGCAAAGTTCATCATGCCATAGGGGATACGTTTCCTGTCCGGTGCTGTATATTTTTCCATAACTTATTCCTTATTTTAGGAGCTTTCTTTGAACATAAACAAAGGTACGGGCTTTTTGTTACTTCTCCAAACAAACATTCCATAACTTCTCGCTATCTTTGTACTCTATTAAAAAACATCACCATCACTATGGAATTGAAGCATGGATATTACCATCTGATTGCGATACTTGTAGTTGCTATTTGGGGACTAACCTTTATATCAACCAAAGTACTGATTAATCACGGACTGACCCCACAGGAGATATTCCTTTATCGTTTTCTCATTGCTTATCTGGGTATTTGGGTGATTTCTCCCAAACGTCTGTTTGCGGGTAATTGGAAAGACGAACTTTGGTTGATGGCAGGAGGTCTTTTCGGTGGTTCACTCTATTTCTTTACCGAAAATACAGCTTTAGGAATCACGCAAGCATCTAATGTAGCTTTCATCATTTGTACAGCTCCTTTACTTACCACCATTCTTTCCCTTCTCTTTTATAAGAGTGAAAAAGCCACCAAAGGTTTGATTTATGGTTCCATATTAGCTTTAATCGGAGTGGGACTGGTGGTCTTTAACGGCAGTTTTGTACTTAAATTATCTCCGGTAGGGGATTTGCTTACTTTACTTGCCGCCCTGTCGTGGGCATTTTATAGTTTGGTGATAAAGAAAATGACGGGGCGTTACCCCACTGTATTTATCACTCGCAAGATATTCTTTTATGGAGTATTGACCATACTTCCCGCCTTTCTTCTTCATCCGCTGCAACCGGATCTTGATATACTTTTAAAACCGATTGTATTATCCAATCTTTTGTTTCTAGCTGTTCTGGCTTCCTTGATATGTTATGTCCTCTGGAATGTGGTCTTAAAACAGTTGGGAACTGTTAGAGCTTCCAGTTATATCTATCTCAATCCGTTAGTGACAATGGTGGCATCCATAATCATTCTTCACGAACAAATCACGTGGATTACATTATTGGGAGCAGGTTGCATTATATTTGGAGTCTATCAGGCAGAAAAGAAATAAATAGGTAAAACCACACAAGAAATAACAAATATAAGAGTGACAAAAAGGAAAAAGAAACGCATTAGTGAAAAGATGCGGAGATACAATCTCAGTTTACAGCGTCCCCAAGAGGAATTCCGTCGGCGTGTGATAGAGTCGGAGAGAATGAGGAAGGAAAGGGAACCGGAAGAAAGGAGGAGAGAACGGTGGAGAAAATGGAAGAAATGGCTTGGATTAGCCGATTTTACTGAATATGACGGTCCGTTTCCCATTTTTATATCTGCAGTGTTCTTTTTAGTGATTTTTTTAGGTGGGATAAGTTTATGCGTTTTAGGATTGTTCAAGGACCCATATAAGATTCAAATAATGCCAATCTTATATGGTATACTTTTAACCATTTGGAGTGCGAAAGCCTTGATAATCTTTTATCCTGTTCTAAAAGCAGTCATAATCGCTTTATTTGAAGACAGAAAAAAGTAGATTTTATTGGAGATAATTCTTTATAATTCTTAGATTTGTATTCTATTACTAGAGTATGAATTAACACTATTATCAAAATGAAAAGAATTTGGGTGGCTCTTTTAGTATTTTCTATGCTGGGAGGAGCTGTATCAGCAAATGCTATTTCTTTTAAACGTAAAAAGACAAAAAAGAAAGAATCCGTTGAGAAAGAAAAAACTGCTTATGATAAACTGTTCTCATCTAATCATTCGAAAGCAGAAGGTTTCATCACTGTACACAAAGTGAAAGAAAAAGTTTATTTTGAACTTCCATTATCGTTGTTGAAACGTGATATGTTGTTGGGTTCTGCAGTTACAGAAATCAGTGATAATAGAAATGCCATTATAGGATCAAAACCTACCGAACCTATTCATTTTCGTTTTGAAAAACTGAATAACAAAATCTGTCTGTCTGCTATTCAAACAGATAATGTGAGTGGTGATAATGACAATCGATTGAAGACGGCTATTGCATTAAGCAACATGGATGCCATATTGCAAGCCTTTGATATTTCTGCTTATAATAATGATAGTACGGCTGTTGTGTTTGATGTTACCGGTTTTTTTGTGGGTGACAATAAGCTAATAGATCCTTTTGATAAATATAGTGCAAATATGTCGAGAGGACGTAAGCGTTCCACTTCTTTTCAAAGTAGCAAGTCGTTTGTTGATGGTTTTAAAGCTTTTAAGGACAATATATCTGTCCGGAGTTGCCTAAGTTATACTTATTCGTTGACCGGAGGTAGTGGAAAAGACATTAAGGATGAACCTCTGACTGCAAAGGTGACACGTTCTATCCTGTTATTGGATTCTGTTCCCTACCGTCCCCGATTGATGGATAGCCGGATTGGTATTTTCCCGACTATAAAAAAAGAATATTCGGCAACCAAACAGACGATGCGGGCAATCTATTATGCAAATCGCTGGCGTTTGGAGCCTTCTGATTTAAAAAGTTATGTAGAGGGTAAAAAGGTGACACCTGTGAAGCCGATTGTTTTTTATGTAGATAGTTGTTTCCCTGATAGTTGGAAAGCATCTATATTTGAAGCTGTCAACCAATGGAATGAACCATTTGAAAAAATAGGTTTTACACAAGCTATCCAGGCTAAAGAATTTCCGAAAGACGATCCGGAATTTGATGCGGATAATTTGAAATACTCTTGTATTCGTTATGCACCGATTGCTATTGAAAATGCAATGGGTCCCTCTTGGGTAGACCCGCGCAGTGGAGAAATACTGAATGCTTCTGTATATCTGTATCATGATGTTATAAAGTTGTTGAATAACTGGATTTTTATCCAGACTGCTCAAGCTGACAAACGTGTCCGTCATAAAGTTATTCCAAGGGAAGTGATGGATGATGCTTTACGTTATGTCGTTTCACACGAAGTAGGACATTGTCTCGGATTTATGCACAATATGAGTGCTTCTTCCGTCATTCCGGTGGACTCTCTGCGTTCTCCTTCGTTTACACAGAGACATGGCACCACTACCTCTATAATGGATTATGCACGTTTTAATTATGTGGCACAACCCGGTGATATGGAGCGTGGGGTTCGTATGATGCCTCCCCGCTTTGGGCTGTATGATGATTATTTGATCCGTTGGAATTATACACCAGTACCGGAAGCTAAAACAGAGGAAGAAGAGTATGCGATTACTTCAAAGTGGATTACGGATTTATCCGGTGATCCTGTATATCGGTATGGAAAACAACAGTCGGATATACTTGACCCTCGTTCTCAAACGGAAGATCTGGGAGATGATGCGGTAAAAGCAACTCAATATGGTGTGAAAAACCTGAAGTATATCCTGGCTAATCTGAATCAATGGCTGGATAAGGAAGATAATGATTATAAACACCGATCTGCTATTTATGATGGTATTATAATGCAGTATTTGACTTATATGTTGCATGTTTATCATAATATCGGTGGCATTTATCTGCATGAAAAACTGGTGGGTGATAAAGTGGAAGCTCTAGAAAGTGAACCGAAGGAGAAGCAAAAAGAGGCAATGAGTTATTTTCTGGAACAGTTGGAAACGCTGGATTGGTTAGATAACAGCGATGTATTGGATAAGTTGCCTATGGTTGGTAAACCTTCTGATGCTTTGCGTAATGTGCTGATGAAATTATTGATGGCGGCTCCTGCCCGTGTGGAATTTTCGGCACTGAAAGCTGAAGGCGATAAATATGATGTTGACGAATGTATGAATGACATTTATGAATACATCTGGAGTCCTACTTTGAAAGGGCGTAAATTAACCTCTACTCAAATGAAGTTGCAGAATTTATTTATTAAACAGTTAGTTTCAACGGCAAAGATTAATTGGAATAAAGATTCAAAATCATTGGCAGATGAGGATGTTTGGGAATCGTTAACCACGCTTCATCATAAGATAGGGGAAGGACACAAAGGATGTTGTGTGTCGGATTTGGAACGTATGTTTAATCCTGTAGCCGGATTTGAAGAACCAATGGCCGAGTACTTTGTCCCCAGAAATCAGGAGAGTATGTGTTATGGTTATTTCTTGCGGGTGCGCGACTTATTGAATAATCAAAAGCAACATGTCGATAAAGATACTCGACTTCACTATCAATTATTGCTTCATCAAATGAATAATGCGTTAAACAGATGATTATGAAGAATAAATATATCCTTTTACTTTTTTTGTCGGTCTTTGCCCTGTCCGTTTCTTATCCTTTGGAAGGGGCAGTTAAGAAAAAGAAAAAAACAGAGCAGGTAAAATCGAAGAGTGATTATGAAAAGCTATTGAAAGGTAAATCCAATAGCGTGGAGTCCAAGGGATTAATGAATCTTTATTGGATTGAGAATAAGATATATATGGAAATACCTAAGGCTGTTTTAGGTAAACGTCTGTTGATGGGAGGGGTGGTTGATAAAGTTAGTAATCCGCAGGAATCGTCCGTGGGATTTCGCCCTGCCACTTCTTTGCAGGTGAGATTTTGCCAATCTGATTCGTTGGTCAGACTTTATCGGGTTGCCAATCGTCCGATTACCGGTGATGACTCTCGTATCGGCGATGCATTGAAAAAGAGCTTTAGTGATATTGTTTTGGAGCAGTTTCCAATCAAGGCTTATTCTCCTGATAGTGCTTTGGTGATTGATGTTACTTCTTATGTGTTTAAAGATGACGAATACATGAATCCGATAGATCCGAAGGCATATAATACAATGGATGGCTGGGTGAAAAGGAAGGCTACTTTTAAACAAGACCGGTCGATGATATCCGGGATTGCCTCTTACTCGGATAATGTATCTATCTCATGCAATATGAGTTATAGTCTTGCCATGTCGTTATTCGGGCTTTTCCCGATAGCAGACGATATTCCTTTCAGTGCGGTTGTGAAGCGTACATTTATGTTATTACCGGAGGATGAAGATTATCTTCCTCGTTTGGCAGATCCTCGTGTTGGTACTCTATGGAGTGACAAGGTTAGCTTTTCGGATGAAGCGCAAGGAAGTGAAGTGCAGTATTGGGTGAATCGTTGGAATTTGACAGAGGAAAACCCTATTGTCTTTTATGTAGATACTCTGTTGCCCGAAAGCTGGCAGCGTTGTGTGTATCGTAGTGCTGATATATGGAAGAAGTCTTTTCAGAAGATTGGTTTTCCAAATGCGCTGGTAGTGAAGCCTTATCCTAAAGACGGTACGGTGTTTGATGCCAATAATATTACTAAATCCTGTATTCGTTATGTCATTTCACCGTCTAACCAGATTACAGACAACTGTTGGAGTGATCCGTTGACAGGAGAGATTATAAGTGCCAATATTTACATTCCGCACAACTTGGCATCGAAAATCCAGTTGGATTATTTTCTGCAAACATCTTCTTTTAATGAGAAGGCTCGTACGTTGCTGCCCGATGAGGGCTTGGTAGAGGAAGCGTTAACGTCTTTATTATTGAGGCATTGGGGACATTGTTTGGGGTTGAGTGATAATATGGCAGGATCTATTGCTTATCCTGTTGATTCGCTTCGTTCGAAGGAGTTTGTTAAGCAGCATGGGTTATCTGCTTCCGTTATGGATAAGCTCCCCATGAACTATTTGCTTTCTGATGATAGTTATAGTGAAGGAATGCCTCTGGTGCAATCGGTGTTAGGGGTATATGATGATTGGGTAATTCGTTATTTGTATCAACCTATGAAAAAGACTACGCCGCAGGAGGAATTATCCGGTTTGCAATCGTTGATATCTGAACGTAACCACAATCCGTTATTGTTGTTTAAAGGGTCGCAAAACAGGAAAGCGTATTATGACCCTCGTGGAATGGAAAGGGATTTAGGGAATGATGCTATCCGTTCGGCAACAATAGCTTGTGAGAATATAGCGAAAGTAATAAAGAATGCCAACCAGTGGTTGGACAAGGAGGATGTGGACTATGAGCTGCGTGCTGTTTTATATGGTCATATCATCAAGCAGGTGAATGAATATATGAAGCATGTACTGCAACAAGTGGGTGGTATTTATTTGAATGATAGTTACTATGGAGATGTTTATCCTTCTTTTCAATCAGTGCCAAAAGAGGTTCAGCGCCAATCTTTTTTGTGGATGCTGGATGCGATTGAAAAGATGACATGGATGGATGATAAGGAATTGCTGAATCATTGTGCCTTAACAGGGAGTGTTACCGATTATTCTCAAAAATTCCTGGGAAACTTGGTATTAGTGCAGTTGAGTAATATTTGGCTTAGTGAAAGTAAATCGAATGATCCTTACACGCAACAGCAGGCTATTTCAGATCTGATAAGTTTCTTATTCAAGGAAGCCAGGATGGGCAAGAGTTCTGCTGAATTTAAGCGTTTTATGCAAGGACAATTCTTGAATGCTGTTATTTCATGGTCGGATGTAAGTCCGGTAAAAGAAAAAGGTTCATCATCCGGTTCTTCTAGCTTTGCGGTTGGAGAAACTAATTCTCATTGGGGAATGGAGCCAATTGAAAGCATTTCATATCTGTCTGTTCCGGCAAGAGCTCATTTCTGGTATGGATGTTTGATGGATTTGAAACAGGAATATACAAAAGCTAAAGCAATGGCACCGACGAAAAAGTTAAGAGAGGATTATGATTATCGGTTGTTTATAATTGAGAAGGCGTTGAGAAAATAAGATATGTATAATTTGAATTAAGGATGCCCGAGCCATACGGGCATCCTTAATTTTTTATTCTTCTTCTATTCGTGTGAATTTATATGTAATACCAAACATTTCAGCATCAAATCCTCCCCATTGTTCATAGGAGTACGTAAAGAAATCGGTTGGAATATAGTCGTGGATATAGACATAAATATTGTTATCGTCTATTTTATCTAATCCCAAAAGGGCATCACCAATTTCTGTTTTTGTAGAAAAGAGTTTGTTTATATTGGTTATTTTAAAATAGGGGACCATTATATAGTCAAATATAGAAGCATCAAGGAACTCTTTGTTTATATGATCGAATGTAACTTTGTGTTCTGGTCCACAGAAATATTTTTTCAAACCTCCAGTCATGTGGGGAATAATTCTATCGACTCCGCCTTCGTTAGTAAATTCCAAATAGTCACCAGCAGCAAAATCTTTAGGTAATTTTCCTTCAAAATCGTTACTGGGGAGTTCTTCCTCACCCCATACATAAAAACCATCTTCGTTGCTAAGCTCAACAGGTTTCCATTTGCCTAATAAGTCGATAAATTTTAATTGATCCAATTTTACAGTGAAGGTAGTGAATGAACCTGCATAATATAAATCAGGATCTTCTCCTTCCGGGGCTTTCAATTCAAGGATGGCTTCTTTTCCAGCATAATCTTCTGCTCCTTCTACTATATTAACGCTGAAGTTGACTTGTCGCGTACCTTTCGGAATAGTTATAGAAGTTGAGTGATTCTCGATTTCAAAATCAGTATCCAATTCTGCAGTACTGGAAGAAGATATTTTTAATGGAAGTACAATGTCTGTTTGAGGGATGTAGCTTCGTCCACTAATTTCACCTTGTATTTCAACCCATATTTGGATAGAACTAAGAATGCGGGAATAAGAAGTGGTGAATGAGTACATAATACGTTCTTTGGTTTCTATCGGAATGATAGCCACATTCTTATCTCCTAAGCTATATCCTGCTACCGGATTGATAGACAAACGGATTTCTTTTCCTTGGGCTAGATTATTTTTGGGGGTTATTGTTATTTGGGCATTTGTTTCTCCTGCCTTTATTATAAATTCTTTAGCTGATATTTCGTATTCATCATCTAACACTGCTGAACCATCGATGGTTATAGGAACTATCAGATCATTTTCTGGAGCTACAGAGGCTTTTAGTTCTATATTTAAACTTCCAGTAGCCGGTAGAACATAGATAGAGCGGCTAAAGGAGAGATTTGCCCCTGCATCATCATCATTATTGCATGAAGTAACCATCATTGCCAATAATGTTATTGTCAGAATTTTAGTTATTTCCTTTATTATAGTTTTCATCTTTCTTTAATTTTACTGATTAATGGCAGTATTATATTCATTCCAACGTTCTTGGACTTCTTCCCGTTCTTGAGCGGTGAGAATTACTCCGGTTGGAAGTAAATAATCACTTGTTGTATCATCTACTTTAGGAGTTAACTCTTCAGATTCGTCACAGGCTGAAAAAGTACTAAAGGATATGATGAATATAAATATTGTATATAATAGCTTTTTCATTGTTCTAGTGTATTAATGGTTATTCAATATATCCTGGGTTTTGTATGATAAGCCCAGGAAATAGGTTCACATCAGATTTGGGAATAGGGAAAGTATATAAATATTTTTCCGTTACATATTTTTTCCCATTAGCGGCAATCCAGAATTCTGGACGTCCATTACGTTTTAGCTCAAACCAACGATCACCTTCCAAAAATAGTTCTTTCCTACGTTCACAAAGGATAGCTGACATTAATTTGGTAAGTGGTGTCCCTGTTGCATCTGTCGTAATATTCTGTTTAAAAACTTCAGGGAGATTATCCATTGTATAAGCTATATAATTTTCCGTAATTCGTTTGGAACGTAATAAATTCAAATATTCTAATGCTTCAGTCTCTTTACCTAAATGTGCGTATGCTTCAGCAATGATAAGACATAACTCTTCACTACGGAATTTTGTGGTAACGACTTTAGTTGTTATTCGTTTGGTATTAAACCCTGAATTACGGATATCATTTGGGGTATTACCAAAAAGGTCTACTAAGTTTTTGCATACAGGGCGTTTCTGGACATTTGTTTGAGCAGTTAGATATCCCATGCTTGCAACATCATTCTCATTTGTATATGAACGTATAATGACGTTCTTAGTTGGCTCTAATTTTTGATTTATAGCGTTAACATACTCGTCAGCTTCAAGCATTGGATATTTATCTAAAACTTCTTTAGCATAAATAATGGCATTATTCCAGTCTTGTGTCCAAAAGAAGAAGCGTGCCATATAGGCTTTAGTTATTGGTGCAGTAAAAATATAGTTTTTATCTGTTGAGTTGTATGATAGCGCATGTTGGAATCCTTTCAATATAAAATCGGCTGTTTCTTTAAGAGTGGACCGGCTTGGCTTGGCTTCGATATCAAATTCGTCCACGAGAGGTAATCCTAGTGTTTCGGAAACTGTTTGTAATTGATAAGGTTCACAATAACGTATCATTAAATTGTAGTAGCAAATAGAACGGATGCTCCATGCGGTTCCTAATAAGGTTTTGGCCGTTTCTGATTCTGTATCTTCCATCTCTCCAATGATTATGTTGCAATCTTTGATAGCGGAATATAATGTTGAATAGTATTTTTGATTTCTGTTGATACTAGTTCCTGCATATAAATCTATTGTTCCATAGCTACTAGCTAAGGTGCCGTCCAGATCTTCTGCAAAAAGTTCTAAATCGGCAGTTCGTTCAGGTGAAAGAACGATAACATCATCTAGACCTTTTTCAATATCATCTAACCAATAATGAAGGATAGAAGAAAATTCTTCAGCAGTTTTGGGTATAACCTTACCTTTGGGTTTTACATCCAGGTATTTAGTACATGAGGTGAGTGCGATACACAAACTGCAACATATAAATATAAATAGTTTTCTTTTCATTGTCTTTTTGCTTTTTAGAATCCTACATTTACGCTAAACATAACGGACCGGCTTACAGGATAAGTTGCTCCTGGTGTTTCCGGATCCATGCCTTTATAGCTTGTGACAGTTATAAAATTGTTGAGTGCCATCGAAAAATCTACATTTGAAAGATTGGTTTGTTTCAGTAGTTTTTTGGGCAGTGTATAACCTAAAATTATGCTTTTGATACGCATATATGATAGATTTGTAAGAAAAGCTCCTCGAGTTATTTCTTTACTCATAGGATTGTAATAGTTAAAACCATATGCTTCACCAAATACATTCCAAACTCGGGGATAGGTACCATCGGTATTAGTAGTCGTCCACCGGTCGGCAGCAATCTTGGGAACATTTAAATGTTGGGCGAATAAATCGTTTTGGAAGACTTGTGTTGATTGATTTTGTACTCCTCCCCCTGTGTTTTGGTATGAGGCGGGGGATTCAATGTACTCAAACTGTTTAGCTCCTGTTGCAAAAGTACCATTAACACTCAATCTAATACCTTTATACTCTGCTGTTACATTGAAACCTCCGGTTACAGGAGCTTCGTCTGTTCCTAGATAATAACGATAGTTATCTGATTTATTCAAATCTGTGGCGGTATGTATTTCTGCATCCGGGCGTAATTGGAAGGTATAAAGTCCTGTATCAGGGTCTATACCTGTAAATCTGCCGCTGTAAATAGCGCCTACAGGATAGCCTTCCCATAGATTGGAATATCCCATAGATTTATATGATGGATTATATTTAGCTACTATATTCAAGTTGTAGGCAAGATTGGCAGATAAAGCCAATGTGAAATCTCTACTTTTTACAGGGGTTCCGTTTAAGGTGATTTCAATACCTTTGTTTTCTAACTCTGCAGTATTGTATCTTTGACTGGTATATCCGGTAGTTGATAATACTTGCACACTTGTTACTATATCGGAACTTTTTCGGTAATATCCTTCGATGATACCATTCAGACGGTCATTAAATAGTCCGAAATCTAAGGCTAATTTTACATCTTGAGTCTTTTCCCAGCGTAAGTCCGGATTAGGTGGTGTGGTGATACTGCCAATATGAAAAACATTATTTGATACATTGCGGTAATCATCAAAATAGTTGATGATGATTTGTGGACTTACGCTACGGTTGATATTACCAGTGAATCCGGTTGCCAGACGGAGGGTTAACCGGTTTAATACCGGTTTGAGAGATTGCATAAAGTTTTCTTCACTGATATTCCACGCAGCACCTGCAGCCCAGTTGGGATTGAATTGTTTGTCACTACCAAAATTGGAACTACCATCAGTGCGGAAAGAAGCATTCAGCACATATTTATTTTTATAATAATAGTCGGCGGAAGCATAGAAGGAAGCAAAACGTTGTTCATTCCATGTTTCTCCGGTAGAGGCATCGAGGGCTGCCAAATACTCTTTTAATTGTGCATATCCGATACCTTCCGTGGTTGATGGCAGTGGGGTGATTGTATTGCCTGTTATTGCATCATAACCATATCGTTTGCTATACAGACTGTTTGATTTACTTCCACGGAGCTCGGCACCAGCGATAAGGGAAATAGAGTGGTCATTTCCGAATTGATCGTCATAAGCGAAGTGTCCGCGTACCATATAACTTTCGTTGTCAATATTGCGTTGTAATATAGAGGCATACTCTTTCTGACTTAACCCATCTACTGATAAACGATTGTCCAAAGCAGCTTTCGTATCACTGTTGTAGATCTCTTTTAAACGGTTAGTGGAATAAGTGAACGAAGCTAATCCGACAAAACGTAATTTGCTGATAATACTATAATCGATTCCTGTCCGTACGGTAGTATTGACATTTTTGGTGCGTGAAGAAGTTTCATTCATCTCACGCATGATATTGAAGCCACTGTCGGGAACAGTTTTTCTGGATGTTTTTTTATTATTATATTCTCCTAATGAATAATAGGTTTCATCTGCTCTGTAGCTACCATCTGTATTATATGGACTTTCGTATGGATTAGCAAAATAAGCATAAGTAAATGGATTGATGTTATTTAATGCTGGCGATTTAGAGTATTGATAGGACATTGATGCCCCAAAATCCAATTTTACTTTTTGGTTGGGGTTCATAGAAAGGTTAGCAGTTATATTATAACGATCGTAGTCATTATTTTTTAATAGACCGGCATTACGTGTATATGATAATGATGTATAGTAAGTATATTTTTCTCCTCCTCCACTAATGGATAGATTGTGCGTAGTGGATACGCCATTACGAAATAGTTCGTCGTACCAATTAGTGTTTGTTTGTCCTAATTCGTTAATATAGCTATCCTGTTGTTCTTTATTCCATCCTTCAAAACGACCTTTTCCGGATCTAATAATACCTACTATACCTACGATAGGATAATCTGTTTTTCCTGCTTCAAAGCCGGGAGCAGAAAATTCATCCCATAATCCTTGTTCATATGCAAGCTTTTCTTTTGAATTCATCAAAGAATAATCTCGTTGGGGTGACAAAGTGACGGAAACATTACCAGAATAGTTAACTCTGGTTTTTCCTTGTTTTCCTTTTTTGGTAGTAACGACAATTACACCACCTGCGGCTCGTGAACCATAAATTGCTGTGGCGGAGGCATCTTTTAAGATAGTGATACTTTCAATATCACTCGGATTGATCCCTGCAACACCATTCATGAATAAATCATCAAACTGGCCCGATTTTATTTCAGAACTATTGGGCATGTCTGCTGTACTTCCCTGCATAGGAACTCCGTCAATTACCCATAGTGGCTCACCGTCTCCGGTAACAGTATTGGTACCTCTGATTCGTATTTTTTGTGTACTACCGGGCTGTCCGGTTACAGCTGATACGGCTACACCCGCAATTTTACCTTGCATTAAGGCGTCAACAGTCGGTTGAGCCTGATCTTTTAGCTGATCGGCAGTAATGATGCCTACTGAACCTGTCATCTTTTTAAATGTGGTTTGAGTATAACCAGTGATAACAACCTGATCGAGTTCACTTGTTTCTGCCTCCATTTGTATTTTGATGAAAGAGGTTGTCCCTTTTAGTAAACGCTCTGCATTTTTCATACCGATATAGGAAAAAACAAGCGTTTTCCCTTCTTTTACTTCCTTGATGGAAAACTTACCATCAATATCTGTGGTAACACCAACTTGGGGGACTTCCTTATAGCGGACGGAAACGCCAACTAATGGTACCCCACTTTCGTCAGTTACAATACCCTTTACTGTTACCTGTGCATTTGCAAATAATGGTAAAATTAAAGCAAAAAGTAGTGTCAATGAAAAAATGGGAATTTTATTCATAATTATATTAATTTGGTTTGTATAGATGCAAATGTATTATTCTTAGCCGATATAAACAAGAAAAATGCTAATATTTGTATGCAGAATATGAATTTCTGTCTGGACAAGTATTAATTGAAGTTTATTATTTTTTTATAAAAGTATAGAATTTTGGTTTGCGCTATATTATAGCTGGCTCTTTGCATTGCTCTAATGATTTATAATGTATGTGTAGGATTGGGTTGTGGAGAGGAAAGAAGTATTTTATCATTGGAAGCAAGCGTTTTCTGCTTCTAATTTAAATAGGGAAGAAACGTACGGACATAAAAAAAGGAGCAACGCCTTGCTCCAACCTTTGTTAACCTTAAATCTAATACTATGAAAAACACATTGCAAAGATACGGACTATTGGGAAATTAGCAAATTATCCAAGAAAAATAATATGTTTTATAACACGTTTTAATATTTTTCTCCTACTTGTTAAGAAATAAGCCCTCTTTTTTTGATGGAATGCAACACTAATTGTGAAAATTGAATTGGAGGATACCGTTGATTCTCTGCCGAAAAACCGTTATCTTTGCAAAGATATTGCAATTGTTTACCCTAAATAAAAAAGAAAAGGAGAGAACCGTGAACGAAGAAGAAATCGTCCTCACCCCGATGATGAAACAGTTTCTGGATTTGAAAGCAAAACATCCGGATGCAGTGATGCTGTTTCGTTGCGGTGACTTTTATGAAACATATTCTACGGATGCCATCGTTGCATCGGAAATATTAGGAATCACACTGACAAAACGTGCTAACGGGAAAGGAAAGACTGTTGAGATGGCGGGATTCCCGCATCATGCTCTCGACACTTATCTTCCGAAATTGGTTCGTGCCGGAAAGCGTGTCGCTATCTGTGACCAGTTGGAAGATCCGAAAATGACGAAAAAATTGGTGAAACGTGGCATTACCGAACTGGTGACTCCCGGTGTTTCTATCAATGATAATGTCCTGAATTATAAAGAAAATAACTTCCTTGCTGCCGTTCATTTCGGGAAAGCTTCCTGTGGGGTTGCCTTTCTTGATATTTCTACCGGTGAATTCCTAACTGCAGAAGGACCTTTTGACTATATTGATAAACTGTTGAACAACTTCGCCCCGAAGGAAATTCTTTTTGAACGTGGCAAACGTTTGATGTTTGAAGGTAATTTCGGCAGTAAGTTTTTCACGTTCGAGCTGGATGATTGGGTGTTTACAGAAACGACGGCTCGTGAGAAATTGCTGAAACACTTTGAGACGAAGAATCTGAAAGGTTTTGGGGTGGAGCATTTGAAGAATGGTATCATTGCTTCCGGTGCTATCCTGCAATATCTGACGATGACGCAACATACGCAGATTGGTCATATCACCTCATTGGCTCGTATTGAAGAAGATAAATACGTCCGTCTGGACAAGTTCACTGTGCGCAGTCTTGAGCTGATTGGCAATATGAATGACGGCGGAAGCAGTCTGCTCAATGTGATTGACAGAACGATCAGCCCGATGGGGGCACGTCTGCTGAAACGTTGGATGGTTTTTCCATTGAAAGATGAGAAACCAATCAATGAACGTTTGAACGTAGTTGAATATTTCTTCCGTCAACCGGAATTTAAAGAACTGATTGAAGAGCAGTTGCATTTGATAGGGGACTTGGAGCGTATTATTTCCAAAGTGGCTGTAGGCCGTGTGTCGCCTCGTGAAGTTGTTCAGTTGAAAGTTGCTTTGCAAGCAATTGAGCCAATAAAAGAGGCATGTCTGGAAGCTGATAATGCCAGCTTAAATCGTATTGGTGAACAGCTGAATCTTTGTATTCCTATTCGTGACCGGATTGCTAAAGAGATAAATAATGATCCTCCTTTATTGATAAATAAGGGTGGAGTAATTAAAGACGGTGTGAATGCAGACCTGGATGAATTGCGCCAAATCTCTTATTCAGGAAAAGATTATTTGCTGAAGATACAACAGCGTGAAAGTGAGTCGACGGGTATTCCGAGCTTGAAAGTTGCTTATAATAACGTATTCGGTTACTATATCGAGGTTCGTAATGTCCACAAAGATAAAGTTCCGAAAGAATGGATTCGTAAACAGACGTTGGTTAATGCGGAGCGATATATCACACAGGAACTGAAGGAATATGAAGAGAAAATTCTGGGTGCCGAAGACAAGATTCTTGCGTTGGAGACTCAATTATATACGGATTTGGTTCAGGCATTGACGGAGTTTATTCCGCAGATACAGGTGAATGCGAATCAGATTGCACGTTTGGATTGCTTGTTGTCATTTGCCAATGTCGCCCGTGAGAATCGTTATATTCGTCCGGTCATTGAGGATAATGATGTGCTGGATATTCGCCAGGGACGTCACCCGGTGATTGAAAAGCAGCTTCCGATTGGCGAGAAGTATATTGCTAATGATGTAATGCTGGACAGCACTACGCAGCAGATTATTATTATTACAGGTCCAAACATGGCCGGTAAGTCTGCGCTTTTACGTCAGACGGCATTAATTACGTTATTGGCTCAAATCGGTTCGTTTGTTCCTGCGGAGAGTGCGCACATTGGTTTGGTAGACAAGATATTCACTCGTGTAGGAGCGAGTGATAATATATCGGTCGGAGAATCTACATTCATGGTAGAGATGAATGAAGCGGCAGATATTCTAAACAATGTTTCTTCCCGAAGTCTGGTGTTGTTTGATGAGTTGGGACGTGGTACGTCTACTTATGACGGTATTTCCATTGCTTGGGCAATTGTAGAGCATATCCATGAGCATCCGAAAGCTAAAGCACGTACCTTATTTGCTACGCATTATCATGAATTGAATGAGATGGAGAAATCCTTCAAGCGTATCAAGAATTATAATGTATCGGTGAAAGAAGTTGATAATAAGGTAATCTTCCTTCGTAAGCTGGAGCGGGGTGGTAGTGAGCACTCTTTCGGTATTCACGTGGCAAAGATGGCTGGTATGCCGAAAAGTATAGTGAAACGTGCCAATGAGATACTGAAGCAGCTCGAATCTGACAATCGCCAACAAGGAATTTCCGGTAAACCGTTGACGGAAGTGAGCGAGAACCGTGGAGGGATGCAGTTGAGTTTCTTCCAACTGGATGATCCGATTCTCTGCCAGATTCGTGATGAGATTCTGAATTTGGATGTGAATAATCTCACTCCGATTGAGGCATTGAATAAGCTGAATGATATCAAGAAGATAGTCAGGGGGAAATAATTATTTCCCCTTAATTTAAAATCTGTAATATGAAGCAATGGGGGAGAATGATAATCCTTGTTTGTGCTTTATTTTAGTAACTCTTCTACTTTCCTGTAAAACAATGAAAGATGATGCCCGTCTACAAATCCATGATGAATGGTCATAGCGATAGGCATTACTAATTTGCCTTCTTTGGTGATTGCTTTTCCTGCATTCAGTAGCGGATAATTGTTGCCACTTTGTTTTTCTTGTGTACCCGTGATTGAAGTAAAATATAAATCGGGAGTTGCGCTTAACAGGATCAGACCGTAATCTCCGTGGGCTACCTCTCCATTTTCGGCTGCATACGGATCACCATCCTCGGGAATAGAATCAATAATTTTCCGGGCTTCCTGGTGAAAGGTGTCAAAATCTTCGTGATAAGGAAAGCGTATGGTGAAGAATTTGCCGTTCTCTTTTATTTTGATTGGAGATAGAATATCTATTTTATCATAGAGCACTACGCGACCTTCCGGATCAATGCGATAGCGTAATTCGGGAATCTCATTGGCTGCACGGAGCACAGCATAAAGGTAGTGCAGGAAGAAGGATTGATGAGCCTCTTTGGCCCGTTTCTTTGCTCCTCCGCATTCTACTTCGGAGGTAATGGATAATTGTGGATTCTGGAAGTGGCGGAAGAAGTTGAAATTCTC
The DNA here is from genome assembly GCF_003439055.1 of Bacteroides sp. OM05-10AA. Classification (NCBI taxonomy): domain Bacteria; kingdom Pseudomonadati; phylum Bacteroidota; class Bacteroidia; order Bacteroidales; family Bacteroidaceae; genus Bacteroides; species Bacteroides sp. OM05-10AA. The sequence goes on along the minus strand of NZ_QSUR01000004.1, from coordinate 130,432 downwards.
CTTCCGCTCCCAAGTTTCTATATCTATGATATGTTTCATTTCTTTTCTACTTTCTTCCGGTCATAGAAGAACATGAAATAAACGCCTATGATGACAAATGGAACGCTTAACCATTGTCCCATGTTGAACGTCATGCCGTTCTCGAATGCTTCCTGATTTTCTTTCACGAACTCGATGAAGAAACGGAAAGTAAAGATGTAAGTCAGACAGAGTCCGAAGAAGAATCCGCGATGTAATTTCTTGCTGTAATTCTTATACAGATAAATCATGATGAAGAACAGGATGAGATAGGCGATGGCTTCGTAAAGCTGTCCCGGATGGCGGGGCTGCATATCAATGCGTTCAAAAACAAATGCCCAGGGCACATCAGTCGGTTTACCGATGATTTCAGAGTTCATCAGGTTGGCAAGGCGAATGAAGCAGGCTGTGATTGGAGTAGCTACTGCAATCATGTCTACCACATCCATATAGTGGAGCTTTGTCTTACGGCAATATAACCAGAGCGAAATCATCAATCCCAGTGTGCCGCCATGACTGGCCAATCCCTCGTATCCGGTAAACTTCCAGTTTCCGTCCGGCATAAACTTGATGGGAAGAATCATTTCCCAGAAATGTGACAGATAGTATCCCGGATCATAGAATAAACAGTGTCCCAGGCGGGCACCGATCAGAATTCCAAAGAAACAGTAAAAGAAAAGCGGATCAAACTTCTTTTCTTCTATCTTTTTATCCCGGAACTGGTAGTGAACAACAACATAAGCAAAGAATATTCCTACTGCCCACAATAATCCGTAATAACGGATAGAAATACCGAACAGGTTGAATAGTTCGGGATTCGGGTTCCAGTTGATGTTGAGAAGTGAATACATAGGCTTGGTAGTATTATTTATTTAATAGGTTTCATTCTTTCTCTAGTGGCTATTCTTTGAATTTTTCTGCAACCATCCGGTAGGTTGGTATGTCAATACCTTGTTCTTCGGCTGCTGCAATCATATCGAAGAGCAGTCCCTGTATCTCGGATTCGTGTCCGCGTGCCAGATCTTTCTGCATGGAAGCAGTGCTTTCGGGATCCAGTTTATCGATAACTTTCAGGTTGTAAGTAACAGGATCTTCCGGGAATTCCACACCTAGCTTCTTTCCTAAAGCAGCGCTCTCTGTAGTGAGTCCGATGAATGTATCCCGTACCTTTCCCGGCTTTTGGACTTCACCCATCGGGACATCGTAGTAAGCCCCTGTTAAAGCCATTGCCGAAATAAACGACCATTTGATAAACGTATCCCGGTTGATATCCGGTGAAAGGTCTACTTTGATACCTGCTTCCTGCAAATCCTGTTGGATGGCTTCCAGTAATCCGGGTTTGACGATAGTGCCGCGATGAGCGCCGTACACCAACCGGAAGATTTTCCCCATCTGGGTGATTTCTCCTGTGCCGGATACAAACCCCACAATATAGATGCAACCATCCAGAACGGTGACTCCCGGAACAAGTTTCTGTATCCGCGGTCCTGTTCCATACACATTCAGTATGGGGATGACAACCGTATCTTTGTGAGCGGCTCTTTGAATGAGTTCTACAATAGAATCGACCGAGTAACCTTTCACGCATACAAATATCACATCCGCTTTTCCATTGAATTCTTCAGCGGTAGTTGCCGGAATCCGGAGCGTATGTTCGCCTTTTAAATCCGACTTCAGTTTTAAACCATCCGTTTGTATTGCTTGCAAATGAGCACCACGGGCAATACAGGTTACATCTTTGCCTGCCAGCGACAAAAATCCTGCGATACTGCCGCCTACACCTCCAGTTCCTGCGATGAGATACTTCATGTTATTAGCGAATTAATAATTAATGAGTCGTTGGTGATTATTGATAATCACACATTGAAACGGAAATGCATGATGTCTCCGTCCTGCACTACATATTCTTTTCCTTCCACACCCAGCTTTCCGGCTTCTTTCACTGCTGCTTCCGATCCGTATTGAATATAGTCCTCGTATTTGATAACTTCGGCACGGATAAAGCCTTTTTCAAAGTCAGTATGGATAACACCAGCACATTGAGGAGCTTTCCATCCCTTTTCGTAAGTCCAGGCGCGTACTTCCTGCACACCGGCTGTGAAATAGGTTTCAAGATTCAATAGCTTATAAGCTGATTTGATAAGACGTGCTACGCCCGATTCTTCCAAGCCTACTTCGGCAAGGAACATCTGGCGGTCTTCGTACGTTTCCAGTTCGGCAATGTCCGCTTCTGTTTTGGCTGCAACCACCAGAATTTCAGCATTCTCGTCTTTCACGGCTTCGCGTACCATATCTACGTATTTATTGCCGTTTACTGCACTTGCTTCATCAACGTTGCAAACGTACATCACCGGTTTGCTGGTTAGCAGGAACAGTTCGTGAGCAATCTTTTGTTCGTCTTTCGTTTCGAAAGTCACTGTACGTGCAGATTTACCTTGTTCTAGTGCATCTTTATATTGGACGAGTACATCATAAGCTTGTTTAGCAGCCTTGTCTCCACCCGTCTGTGCCTGTTTCTGTACTTTCTGGATACGGCTTTCAATCGTTTCCAAGTCTTTCAGTTGAAGTTCGAAATCGATGATTTCTTTGTCGCGGACAGGATTGATGCTTCCGTCTACGTGTGTCACGTTGTCGTCGTCGAAGCAACGGAGCACATGGATGATTGCATCTGTTTCACGGATATTGGCAAGGAACTTGTTTCCCAGTCCTTCACCTTTGCTTGCGCCTTTCACCAGTCCGGCGATATCTACGATTTCTACAGTTGTAGGAACAATTCGTTGGGGATGTACCAGTTCTGCCAGTGCGTTCAGACGTTCGTCAGGAACGGTAATTACACCTACATTCGGTTCAATTGTACAGAAAGGGAAGTTTGCCGCTTGTGCCTTTGCGTTCGACAAACAGTTGAAAAGAGTCGACTTACCCACGTTCGGTAGTCCGACAATACCACATTGCAATGCCATTTATCTATTTCGTTTTTATTTAATTAAAAGATAATCTGACTGCAAAGATAGGTATTTTGAGAGAGTTTTAGTATTTTGCTTGGTATTTCTTATAAAAAATCAAGAACAAAGTGAATCCAATCAAGGCAAACGGTACACCTGTCAGGGCAGGATAACGGTATCCGCCACTGACAGCCAGTCCGCCTACATAGGCACCGATGGCGTTTCCGAGATTGAACGCAACCTGTACGCAGGCTGCTCCCAACATTTCTCCTCCTTTTGCTACACGGATAATCAATATCTGTTCCGGACTGGATACAGCAAACAGTCCTGCCGTACAAAGGCACATTAACAGGGCGGCTGCCCATTTGTATGGAGAGAGAAAGAAGATAAGCAATAACATCACGCAGATAAGTGCTTGTGCGGCAGTTCCCACCTTTCCGGGAGTGTAACGGTCGGAGAGACGTCCGCTAATCAGGTTTCCCATCACCATACCGAAACCGGCAAGAATCATTAAAGGCGTAATGCTTTCTACAGAGAAGCCGGACACATTGGTAAGCAGCGGATTGATGTAGCTATACCAACAGAATACACCGCCGTTTCCTAAGGCTGTGGCACCAAGAATCAACCATGGAGCCGGAGTTTTAAGAAAACGGAACTGCCCTTTAAAGCCGGTGTCCTGCAAACCTTCTACATGGGGAACCCATCGCCAGATATAGTACATGATAACAATTCCCCAGATACCGACCAGTAGGAAAGTGGCACGCCAAGAAAGCATGGTACTTAAAGAAGTTCCCAGAGGTACACCGAATAGGTTGGCAATGGTCATTCCGGCAATCATGATGGAGACGGCTTCCGAGCCTTTGCCTTTATCGGCCAGTTTCTCGGCAACAATAGATCCTACTCCGAAGTATGCGCCATGAGGTAAGCCGGAGATGAAACGGGCAGCGAGTAACACCCAGTAATTGGGAGCCATAGCCGCACAGATGTTACCTATCATAATCAAAGTAACTAATACCAACAGAATATGTTTTAATGGATATTTGCGGGCCAATGTCAGTACAGGGGCACCAACGCAGACGCCTAATGCATAAGCAGATATGAAATGCCCTGCGGTAGGAATACTAATACCTAAATCTTTTGCCACATCGGGCAAAATTCCCATCATCACAAATTCGGCAATACCCAATCCCAGTGTACCGAACGCCAATGCAATAAGACTCTTCTTCATACCAAACTTTACCTAATACCTGTTGCTTTTTACCTTTTTATCTGCCGCTTTTTTATTTCGGCTGCAAAGGTAAAACAAAATCTTTCAAGGTGAGTTCAGGCCGGACGATTTTGATTTAAATCAATTTGTACAATATCAGTGTAAACGTCAGGTAATACATTTTGAGGCATCATATGATATATGAACTATGCCTAATTATCGACTCTTTTCAATTCTTGCAAATATTTGAAGAATTTGCAAGAATTGGAAAGAATGACGATGTGATATTAAGAAATGCCGTCTGAAAGGTATATCGTAAATGGGCTTATTGTTTCTTTATCCACTCCATGATATCCTTTAAAACTTCCGGGCTGATGGTTTCCTCCAGTTGCCCGTATTCCGCCAGTGTTCCTTTTTCGCAAGTCTGAAACAGATGGTTTAAGTTGGGATAGGCTTTGATAGTTACATTTTTATTTCCATTTCCAGTGATTTTTTCCTGGATGGCGGTCAGGTTCATGGTGGCATCCACTTGAATGTCTTTTTCTCCGTTTAATGCCAGAACCGGACATTTTAGTTCCTTCAAGTCTTCGGCCGGGTCATATCGCATAAAATGCAGATACCACGGAGAAGTCATCGAACTGATTTGCGCAGATATCTGCTGGATGGTATTTAAATCTTTCAATTGTTCGGGAGACATTGTTTGGGTAACGTCTGCATACAATTCTTTCTGTAACTCTTCGGGAGTTTTATCCGTTTGTTGCAGTATGGCGTATCTGTTTCGGATAGACGGTTTCACCCCCTGCCAAACGGCATCCGGCATTCCTTGAGACTTAGAGATTAACTCTGCCTGCTTCAACATCAGACTATCACCTTTCACACCGGCTCCTGCCAATGAAACGACAAATGCGATCGACGGATCTTTTTTTGCAACGATGAATGCAATGATTCCACCTGCACTATGTCCGATGATACCGATTTTCTTCGCATTAATTTCTTTTCTGCTGCGCAGATAATTGATAGCAGCCTCCGTATCTGTGGCAAAATCCTCATTGGTAGCTGTTGCATGATTACCTTGTGAAGCGGCAGTTCCCCTATCATCACATCTAAGTACGGCAATCCCGTTCTGGGTCAGATAATCGGCGATGACGAGGAAAGGCTTGTGTCCCATGATTTCTTCATCCCGGTTCTGTGCACCGCTCCCTGTCACCATAACCACTGCCGGAAACTTAGTTCCCTTTTGGGGAAGAGTCAATGTTCCGGCAAGGTTGATGCCATCCTGCTCATTCCTCACAATGACCTCTTCACTTCTGTAGGGGAAAGGCGGTTGAGGCTCCTGCGGGCGCTTGGGGCGGCTGGCTTCTCCCTTTTCCAAATTCAACGGAATAGGCATTCCCTGTGTAAACGTTCCACTGATTGTTTGATTACTATCCAATTTTCCTTTGTAAGAGGCATGGATAATGGGTATCTGGATTGTCAATATAGAATCATTGAAAGAAGTAGTCTGCGTCTTTATGCCGTTAGCTCCCTGGTCGGGGCTGTCCAATGTCGTCACATAAGTTCCCTGTCCTGTTTGACTGATATGGAATACAATAGTCAGTGAACCGGTGGGAATGGAAAGTTTTCCATGCCAGGTTCCCGAAATGTCCTGGGCAGAAACAGGGAATGAGAAGAACATTCCGGCTATTACTAGTCCGGTAATGAGGGTAACGATGCGGGCAGCTTTAATTATTTTCATAAGAGGAAAAATTAGATTTGATCTTATTGTAAATATAAGATATAACAAAGGTAACAATTTTCCTCATTATAAAAATAAGACATTACCCAATCTTGTCAGAATCTGGTAATATCTTATTCAGAAACATCTTAATCTATTCCAATATCGTGTAATATTTATAATATACCTATTGAATTATTCTAAACTATATAACAATCGCCTTCTGTCCGTACTGGATGGCTTCAGATATTTTTGGCAGATCTCCTCCCAACCCGATTTATTGTCATAGAAAGAAGCACGGTGCAATATCCAACAACTTGTTTGCAACTCTTTTTCCCAATCCCTGCTTTGCTGGTATGGAAACTCACTTTGTGGCTTTCCGATAAAAGAAGCCATATACTTCAATGCTTTCGCGATGCAACGCCCGTCTTTGGAAGTGCTGTTGTAGACATCTATACCTAATGTATGGCCGATTGCACACATATCCATTATAAGAGCCAGATTGTAGTTTGTGTAACTAAGTCCGTTGGTGCGTTCCAGTTCTCTAAGCTGTCTGCCGTCGGGTTCGATTTGTGGGAACAATCGTAACTTTGCAAACTCACTGATTGTCTTCCGTGCCAGGACGGAATCTCCGGTGAAGAGCGCATATACCGTTTGTTGCACGTCGAAAGATACTCCATGATTATTTTCAGATGTCCTTGCCTCGTCGGCTACAGGACTGGTGCGAATCCATTCCAGATAATCGGTAAACCAATCTTTCAGACCGGAACGGTCTGCTATTGTAAAGTCGGTGGAAGTATTCATCATCTCCACTGCATCCAGTAAATTGATAAACGCATAAACATCAATCATGCCGAATCCTCTGCCCTTGTTCTCATTATGTCCCGGAATCATTTGTGCATAATTCATGTTGGGATTCATGCGAGTTTCAGGGTTCAGAAACCAGATACGGGTGAGTTCAGCAGCTTTGGCTGCATATTTCTCATTGCCGGAGAAATAGTAGGCGATTCCTAAAGTCGATATATCATTAATTGTCTTTCCGATGTTCGTACAGTCACTGGTTGCATTAGGGTTGCGTACTCCGTCTTTGCGGATATAAGGCAGACCGTCGGGCTTCGTCGGATCGGGCCACCAGTAAGGTCCCATACTAACGTAGTCGTGTTTGTCCCCGCTACCCGCAACCATCGTTTTATCCATCACGGAGACAGGTTTACTTTTCAGGGCTTTGTCCGCCTCATTCATCAATTTAGTGATGGCAGACGCATATTCTTTCGACTCCATACGGGCTTTTACCTTAGCCAGTTTCTTTCCGTCGTATATTCTGGTAGATGGAATTTGCGCAGTTACCCTTCCTGCTCCGGTGAATAGGAAGAGAATGACCATCCATAATTTAGCAGATTTCTTCATGTTTTTATCCGTTAGTTTAAACAATTAAATCCTCCGTTTTTCTTACCGATATGATTTAAGATTAAAACAGTTTACCCGTTTTTTCTAATTTGTTTTTACGCATCAACGCTTCTATGAAATAATAGTCGGCATAGACAATAGGTACGTCCACTTCCGTATTAGTCGGTTTGGTCCCCGTGCTGTGCAATAACAGGAAACCGTTGTCTTTCTTTAGCGTAGCGCGATAATGTTTCGTCAGGTTCTCTATGATCTTATCCGCATTGCTCCTGTAGCGTTCACCCTTTTCACGATCATACAGGCTAAGTTCATAAAGTGCCGAAGCGATGACCGTAGCCGCTGAAACATCACGTGGCTCGTCGGGTATGCCGGGCGCATCGAAATCCCAGTAAGGAATAAGATCCTCCGGCATATTGGGATGAGTAAAGAGATACTTCTCTATGTTTTGAGCCTGCTCCAAAAACTCCGGTAACCGGGTTTCGCGATAACACATCGTATATCCGTAGAGCGCCCATGCCTGTCCGCGTGACCAGGCAGATTCATCGGCAAAGCCCTGATGAGTATTCTTTTTTAATACCTGCCCTGTAATTGTATCATAATCTATCACATGATAACTGCTGAAATCAGGCCGGAAATGATGCTTCATCGTAGTTCTTGCATGATCGACCGCTATCCGGTAAAACGTAGAGTCTTTGCTCTCCTTAGTAGCCCAGAACAGTAGTTCAAGGTTCATCATATTATCAATAATCACCGGACATGCCCATTTGGTCGTACTATGATCCCACGACCGGATAATCCCTGCCGCCGGTTTGAAGCGTGTAGCGAGCGTGCGTGCTGATTGCAGCAAGACCTCCTTATAGTGTTCATCTTGCGTCAGACGGTATCCGTTGCCAAAGCTGCAATAGACTTTAAAACCCATGTCGTGAGTACTTCCGTTCATCTTTTCCTTCTCTAATATATCAGTATGTTGCTGGGCTTTCTTTTTCCAGAAATTGTTTTGGGTATATTCGTAAAGGAACCAAAGTTCTCCCGGAAAGAATCCGCTTGTCCAGTCTTTGGACGGCACCAGGTTCAGTGTCCCGTCCGGTTCCGAATTGCGGGGGTTGGTCAGTTCTCCCCAACCGTTCTTTTCCCGTTTCGCGCGGCTTTCGGGTGACTCATTGACGATGGCATAATCTATCTCATCAAAAGCAAACCGGAGCTGTTGCTGTGCAAACTCCATGTTATCTTCAATGAGGTTGGTTGCCGGTTGGGGAGTGCAGGCGGCGAAACCTGCTCCCAGTGCCAGAATAGCTATTTGTTTTTTCAGTCTCATATCTTTTATTAATGGTTTAAGTAATAGGTATTTCCTTTTTGGGTGGCAAATCTGATCCGGTTTTTACTTTCCCGGATAGTTTTCACTTTCTTTCCTTTGGCGTCTTTGATTGTAAAATTGGCAATATCCTTGTATTGAATGACGCATTCGCCACCCGCTCTGGATAAGACATTCATTTGAGTCATGAGCCCCTGTTTCCAGAAAACGGAAACTACAAAGTTTCCCCGGGCTACCAAACCTTCATAACTTCCGTCTCTCCATGCAGCCGGCAGGGCGGGGAGCGGGTCGATATACCCTTCATGACTTTGAATCAACATTTCTGCTACTCCGGCAGTCCCTCCCAGGTTTCCGTCAATCTGGAAAGGCGGGTGCATATTCCACAGGTTTTCAAGGATATACTTCTTCAATAACAGCTGGTATCGTTGGTACGCCATATCCCCGTCTTTTACCCGTGCCCATAAGTTTAAACGATGGGCGACACCCCATCCTGTCGATTTATCTCCCCGGTTGTTTAAAGTTACGGTAGCCGCCTTCAACCATTCAGGAGTCTCCGCATTAATCAGCGTACCCGGATAGAGTGCGCATAAATGCGAAATATGGCGATGGCGCGGATCTCCGATGTCACTATACTTTTTTTCTTCACGATATTCTTTTATCTGCCCCGATTCTCCAATTTGGATGGCATCCAGTTTGCCAATCTGCTCTTTTATCGTCCGGAGGAAAGGCGACTCCTCTTTTAAGATATTCGCTGCTTTCAATACATCATGAAAACTCTCCCAAATCATTCCCTGATCGAATGCACAACCTTTCGTCTGGTAGGTTGTACCATTATGATATTGTTCAGGCGAAGAAGACGGGTCGGCCAGCAAATATCCTTCCTCTGTCGGTTTCAGAGTTTTCGAAAGAAATTTGGCCATACCCAGCATGGCGGGATAAGAGTGTTTCTTCAGTATATCCTCATCCCTGGTGAAATCATAATAATCCCAGAATAATTTGGTGGTGAATCCTCCCGTTCCAGGTCCCGAATGTCCGCCGGGGCTATCTATTGAGAAAGCGTTTGCCCCCGTTCCGATGGTCCATCCGTTTTCTTCGGGGATGGCCGATAAGGCGTCAGGGTTATTTTTTTTGATATAACCTGTCGCTTTCTCGTTGGCCGATTGACGGAAAGCCTCATTGTATTCCACATAAGGAATAAATACTTCCGCCAGATTCGTGTTAAAGGCAGCCCAGTAATTCATTTGTATATTGATGTTATGCCAGTAGCCTCCGGACCAGGGCGCATATTCATACTGGCTCCATGCTCCCTGAAGGTGGGGTGGTAACGAACCCTTTCTCGACGAAGCGATTAATAAATAACGTCCGTACTGGAACAATAATTCATCCATATATAAACTTTCTTTTCCTCTCTGATAGTCGTGCAACAGGCTGTCAGTCGGTATACCGGGAGTTTCATCACAAAGACGCAAGTCCACCCGGCTGAAGAGAGACTGATAATCGGCTATATGCTCTTTGCACAATGCCTCATATCCTTTGTCGGCCGCTTTCTGTATGCATTGGCTGACAGCACGGTGCGGATGCTCGTTTCCGGTAAACTTGTTTTCCGGAGATGCCGTGAATACCGAACTTTTCAGTTGATAAGCAGTTTGTGCATTAATCAGTAACACTACGCTGTCAGCCTGTTGTATGCGGATGGTTCCGTTGTTTCCCGATTCGTCGTTCATCGCTTTTAGCTGTCCCCCACTGGGAATTACTTTAATCTGCGCTTCATACGGAAGCCGGAAAAACTGTATATCTCCGGTCAGGGTAATCAAGTCATTCTGCGCTGATACCTTGCCTGTACGTCCGGTTCCTTCGTCGTTATATTCGTGCAGGTAAGGAAGCACGGGACGAAGAGTGAACGAAATCTTTCCGGGTTGGTCCGCTTTGAGCTTTATGACGATTACATTGCTTGGGTAGTTGGCGAAATATTCCCTTGTATAGTTCACACCCTCGTATTGGTAATTTACCCTGGAGATAGCGTCGTTGAGGCGCAGTGAACGTTTGTAGTTCAATGGCTGGTCATGGTGAATACCCTCTATATATATTTCCGCAAAATTGCCGATGCCCCCTTTCTTGTACGGTCCTTTGACGCCGAATGTTTTTTCTGTCAACTGAATACGCTCCGTGTCCGTGCGTCCGAATATGCAAGCCCCCATATATCCGTTCCCTATGGGTAAAGACCATCTCTCCCAATATTTGTCATAAGGGAATCCGCGACTCTTTACAATGTTTTCAGCTCCTTCATTAGGTGCAGGCTGACTGTACCACAACGAATATTCTTTCTGTTGTGCTGATGCCGACGGCAGAATAAACAGACACATAATAAATAAGAGGAATAGTCTGGTTTTCATATATCTTATTTTTTAATTTGAGGTAATTTGATTTCTGTAATGCCCACTCTGTCACTGCCTAACACGATACGCAGGTCGCTGGCAGTAGTTCCTTTGAAAGGAAAGTTCAACAGCTTATGATACTCTTTCACTGTGCCGGAGTACACCGTCAGGAATTGTCCGCCACCGCTGGAAAGCTGTATTTCAAAATCGGTTTCCAGTCCGTTGTCCCGATGAAAGGCAATGGAAATGCCATCCACTTTCGCTTCGTTCTGTAAGGCAAAGGTGATGTAATCCCCTTTGTTTCCCTCCCAAAAAGTGGTAAGGTTGTTATCCACCACGTTATTCATCATTTCCTGATTCGTACTTGCACTTATTGGAGATTCGTTTTCCTTGCTTTGCGGAGTAGAGTCGTTTATGCGGTCAGCCACCGTTAACGTGCCGTTCAGACGAATATCCGTAGAAGAAGCCCCTACCATCAGTGTGAAATCACCGGGCTCTACTACCCAATGCATATCCGCGTTCAGCAACTCCAATGCCTTCCGGTCAATGGGAAAAGAAACTTCCTTTGTTTCACCCGGCTTCAGATGGATTCGTTCAAACCCGGCCAGGTTCTTCTCGTACGTAGTGACGCTGCTCAACACATCGCGCACATAGAGTTGTACTACTTCATCTCCTGCCCGTTTGCCTGTATTCGTCACTTTGCAGGTGACATACGTCTTTTGATTAGGAGTGATAACTGCCGGGGTTATTTTCAAGTCGGAATATTCGAAAGAGGTATAACTCAAGCCATATCCGAAAGCATACAATGCACCGTTGGCACGTGACATATTGCCATCCATTCCCGGATTCTTCCCTCCATCAATTTGAGAAGACGGTTTGCACGGGAAATTGAAAGGAATTTGTCCGACCGTTTTCGGGAAAGTGACAGTTAGTTTACCACCCGGATTATAATCTCCGAAAAGCACATCGGCTACCGCTTTTCCACCTTTCGCTCCCGGATACCACGCTTCGAGAATGGCGGGAACAAACTTATCAGCCCAGTTAATAGACAAAGGTCTTCCGTTGATAAGCACCAGTACGACAGGTTTGCCCGTAGCCACTACTGCTTTCAACAGGTCGAGTTGCCTCCCCGGCAGATCGAGACTACTGCGGGATTTGTTCTCTCCGCACGTACGCTGTCCACCTCCCAATACAACTACTGCTACATCCGCCTCTTTTGCCTGACTGACAGCTCTGCCTATTTTCTTTTGCTCTTCTTCCGTCAGCGGAAAATCAATCAATTCCGATTCCGGCCAGTTCGCATCTACCAGTTCGCATCCTTTGCTATAAAGCACTTCCGCTTTCCCGTCCGTCTTCTCTTGAATACCTTTCAGTACGGAAGTCACCTCTACCGCCAACGGCCCATAATGTCCCAATGCATAAGAACATTCATCCGCATTCGGTCCGCAAACCGCTATCTTCTTGATACCTGAAATATCCAGCGGCAACACATCTTGATCGTTTTTCAGCAGTACGATTGATTCCCGGGAAGCTTGCAGGGCGACTTCCTCGTTTTCTGCTTTTTCCACTTCTTCATCCGCCCCTTTCAAATCTGTCTGATACGGATGATCGAACAGTCCGACTAGAAACTTGACACGCAGAATATCCCGTACCCGGTCATTGATGACCTCCTCACTCAATCCCCCCTCTTTTACTAATTCCCTCAACGGCAATACATAAGAATCGGGAGAGCGGAACGTGCAACGGACATTTAATCCGGCTTCTACGCTTTGCCTTACCGCCTCTTTCATATCCTTGGCAGTATTATGTTTGGTATAAAGATACTCCACAGCATCACTGTCGGAAACAACATATCCACGAAATCCCATCTCTCCGCGCAGGCGGGTAGTCAGCCAGTAATAGCTGCTTTGGATAGGAAACCCGTCATAATCATTGTAAGAACTCATCACTCCCAGCAATCCCGCTTCACGGATCACCCGCTTGAAAGGATAAACATGAACCATCTCAACCTCGCGCGGAGACATCTGCGGATCAACGCGGGACATGCCTTCACGTCCGCCTTTGTTGTTACTGTAAGCGATGAAATGCTTTCCCGTGGCAGCCACCTGATAATCCTGCTGCATCCCCCGCACCATTTCAATGCCTAGTTCGGCTACCAGATAAGGAGACTCCCCGTACACTTCTTCATAACGTCCCCACCGCTGGTCGCGCCCCACATCGAGTATGGGTGCGTAAACATTGGTATACCCCAGCATACGGGCTTCCCGTCCGGTGATAACACCGACCTGGCGGATGAGTTCCCGATTCCAGGTATGTCCTAATCCGAGTTGAGTAGGAAAGTTCGTTGCTTTGTAACTTTCTACCCCACGAATCCCTTCGTTGGTGAAATCGGTAGGAATACCCAACCGGGTTTCTTCTATAAAGAACCGCTGCACCTCATTCAACGCCCACGCATGACGGGAAGCAGGCCAGACATATTCATTGTCCGATGGAGGAAGTCCCCATTGTTGAAATCCGTTCAGGTGCTCGTCAATGGCTCCGATACCATCTTTCCACAACTGGTTCTTCCATTCAGGAGTGGGCAGATCATCCTTTAATACCCTCTTATACCCATACAGAGTGACCATCTGACAGGTCTTTTCTTCCAGCGTCATCTGCTTGAGCAGATCCTCGATGCGTGCATCGACAGGTGCTGAAGGATCTTCATAGATGTCCTTCACCCCGTTCTTGTTAAAGTCTATCCATCCCTTTTTATACATCTCGGTACGGATAGGTTTATATATGGCAGGTGTTTTAACTGTTTTCTGTGCAGCAAGAAATCCGCAACTTCCTGACAAAAGGACTGTAATTAATAGCTGTTTCATGGTTTTTCTGTTGGGGGTATAATGTTTCTCAAAACGGGAGATAAGACTATTCTGCTGTGTTACTCCAATAAGAGTTTTGTTTCAGAAGTAAGTTCACTCCCAATTCTTTCATCGGAATAGGCAGGAACTGATGCCTTTCTTCCGTATTGGCTGCATATTCTTTAGCTGCTTTATAATACCCGCTGGTAGTCCACCGTTTGTCGTTCGTGGCTTCAGTCAGTTTGTTATGAGCGGCATCATAATAAATTCCCCAGCGGATAAGGTCGTACTTGCGCAGGCTTTCGAAACAGAGTTCACGGGCTCTTTCGTCGCGCACTTCCTGTTGGAATTCCGCGTATGACAGGTTCTCCACTTTATCGATTCCGGCACGTTCGCGCACCTCATTGATTGCATCGTAGGCCAGGTCAGTAGGAGCTTTACCGGCTTCGTTCTCGGCTTCGGCCAGCATGAGCAGCACATCGGCATAACGCAGCACCGGATAGTTGATCTGGTCGTTGTTTTTCTCTTTAGGAGAAGTAGTGGTCCATTCCCTGCGGTATTTGCCGCAACGGCGTGTCACGATTTCCGTATCTTTCCAGTATACGGCAGCGTCGCTGGTGTTGAGTTTGTAAGTAGCCATTGATAAGTCGCGACGTAAGTCACCGGGGTTTTTCTCGAATAAATCCCATAAGATCAATGAGCCGCAATAGAACCCGTAGGCATATCCCTTACCGGTAGCAGAAGTGTTTTCCTGCCAGTTTCCGATAGTGTTTCCTATGCGTGAGTAGGTAAACTTGCCGTCCACGCGGGTACCGATGAATTCTACTTCCCACATACTTTCATTGTATTCCGTATCATACTTGTCGGAAGCGATGTTTTTCCAGATCGCATAAATATCTCCCTGATATAGCTTGTGCTTATGCGAGTCATATACAGCCTTGGCATACTTGGCCGCTTTTTCATAAAACTCCTTGCCGCCATTGGAGGGCGATCCGGCACGCCATAAGCAGACGCGTGCCAATATGCCTTGAACAGTTGTCTTTTTGACGTGTGATGGAGACAGATCGTATTTGGAGTCATCCACCAGGTCGATGCAGTCTTCCATCTCCTTGATAATCCAGTCAATGGCTTCTGCATGCGGAGTTGCCGCAAGGGAACTGTTATTGATGTCGGTCACGGTTTCCGTGCGGATGGGTACTTCATACCAGCTCTGTACAAGCAGAAAGTGGTAGTAGGCACGCAGGAATTTGGCTTCCCCCTTAATGCGGTTCTTCACGGCTGCATCCGGAATGTTGGCTGCATCGATATTGTCCAATAATACGTTGGCGTTGTTGATACCGGAATAGAGCTGCGTCCACGTCTGGTAAATATCATTATTACTTGAATTGTGTGAGTTTGTATAAACCTGACCGCTTTGGTTCAGGCGGGCATAGTAACTCAAGTCGTCGGTATTGGATAGGATATTCGAGTACCTCTCACCGTATACATGGTCGGTAGCCAGTGTCCAATAAACTCCGGCCAGTGCCATCATACAGTCACTTTCATTTTTGTAGAAGATTTCGGGAGAGACGAAATCATGCGGGTTTCTATCCAGGAAGTCTGAACAGGATGACAGTAGTAAGGACATACATCCTAATGCCAGTACAGCGGTCTTTAAATTGCGATATATCTTTTTCATGTTGAATACTCTTTAAAATGTTATGTTTACGCCAAATGATGCATTGAATGAACGCGGGCAGGAAGACCAGTCGAATCCGGGAGTCAATACGCTGTTGCGGACGGAAACTTCCGGGTCTGAACCGGAATATCCCGAGAGGGTGGCTATATTTTCAGCGGAGAAGTACACTCTGGCTGCCTGAATACCCAGTTTGTAGAGCGCTTTTCTTCCTAAGTTGTATCCTAAAGAGATGGTCTTTAACTTCAGGAAAGAGCCGTCTTCCACGTACAGAGAACTGTAATGTTTGGCGTCCAGAGCTTTCGCTCTCGGCATGTCACTGGTAGGATTGGCTGCGCTCCAGCGGTTGTTGTAAGAGGCGAACATATTCGTATTGGTCCGGTTGCTCGGGTTTTCGAAAACCATTCTGTTTGCATTCAGAATATCGTTTCCATAGCTCCATTGCAGGAAGATGTTCAAGTCCCAGTTCTTATAGACAAAGTTGTTGGTGAATCCTCCCGTGTGTTTCGGTTGTCCGTTGCCGATAATGGTACGGTCGTCGTCGGTGATTTTGTTGGTTCCGTCGTTGGACAGTTTCTTGTATCTGGGGTCACCCGGTTGCACACTGTCGGAGATTCTGGGGATTCCGTCTTTCAGTTTGTATGATATGGAGCCGTCCGAATTAGTGGTCTGGTTGAAATCGTCGTACTTGTAAGTACCCTCGTAGATGTAGCCATACAGTTTTCCGGCAGATTCACCTACGCGGCTGATATAAGCAGGCATATTGTTGTAGGCATTGTCCCATCTGACGTAGCTAAGCATTTCTTTCTGTCCGGAGTTGAGGGCGATAATTTCATTATTGTTGAATGCAATGTTGAAGTTAGAGCTCCATGTGAAGTCTTTCGTTGTGATATTGGTGCTTTCCAGGGTGATTTCAAAACCTTTGTTACGCAGCTTACCGATATTCAGTGTTGCTGTGGCATAACCCGAACTTGCCGGAACTTCCGCGTTCAATAACAGGTCTTTGGTCGTTTTGATATAGTAGTCCAGTGTCAGGTTGATGCGGCCTTTGAGGAAGCCCAGATCGATACCGAGGTCGAACTGTTCGGTCGTCTCCCATTTCAGGCTGGGGTTGGCCATGGAATTCAGTACATAACCGGTAGTGAAAGAGCTGTCCCACGGATATTTATAGTAGTCGCTGTGTGTAATCAGCTGCGCCATATAATCATAATTTCCGATGCGGTTGTTACCCGTCAGACCCCAGCTTGCGCGTAATTTACCGTTTGACAGCCAGGGAAGATTCCCGCTTACAAAACTCTCACGTGAAAAAGTCCATGCCAGCGAACCGGACGGGAAGTATCCCCAGCGATTATCCTTGGCAAACTTGGAAGAGCCGTCGGCACGTATGGTAAAGTTTGCGTAATATTTTGATTTATAATTGTAATTGAAACGGGTGAAGTAAGACATCATAGCATTGTCGCCCAGCGATGCGGTAGTTGTCGGAGTAGCTTCACTCTTACCGATACCAGCCATGCCGAAAGATTCGTTCGTGATGTAATCCTGCGTGATGCTGGTCGTATAGTCGGAATATTTCTGGAAAGTCAGACCGGCCAGGGCGTTGAAACTGTGTTTGTTCTTGTTGAACTGATAAGTCAACGTATTCTCATTCAGGTAATTTCTGGTTTCCTGTTGAGTCAGCTTGGCATTGATACCCTTGCTTTGTGTATTCTTAGGATGCGAGTTACCTGTACGGGTCTGACTGCCGTTGAACTCTTCTCTTTTGATGTCCCGTCCCGTATATCCGGCGGTAGTCTTGAATTTCAGGTTCTTGATAATTTCCCATTCCACTCCTAAGTTGGCTTGCAGGTGATTAGTCGTGTTGCGACGGTATTCATTCCGTGCGGAAAGTACCGGATTGAAACGATAGTCATCGCTCATCGACACATCTTCATCATACATGGCCGCCAACAGGTCGGAACCCGACGGAGAAACCGGACGGTATCCCCAAACACTGTATAATAAGGAATGAGACATCGACGAAGCCTGTGCCGACGGACTGACTCCGTTCTGCACGTTACTGGCGAAATTCGCATTCGCATTTACCTTTATCTTTTTATTGATTTGCTGGCTGAAATTGAAACGTCCCTGATAACGGCTCAAATCCGTATTGATAACAATACCCTGCTGATTGCTGTAAGAGAGCGAAGCCGAATATTTCATCTTGTCGCTACCGCCGTTCAATCCCATATAGTGATTGTGGCTGACGGCTGTACGGTAGATTTCATCCTGCCAGTCATAATCTCTAAAAGTTTTGTAATCTTCCAGGGTGACGCCATTCTTCAGATAATAATTGGAGAAGTCGTCTGCCGACATGATTTCCTGTTGTAACAAAGCGAAATCATAACCGCTCATCATATCCATCGTTTTGTTGACTTTGCTTATGCTGACGCTTCCGTTATAAGTTACTTTCGCCTTGCTGGCCTGTCCCTGTTTGGTAGTGATGATAACGACACCGTTGGCACCGCGCGAACCGTAAATAGCTGTGGCGGACGCATCTTTCAAGATGTCGATAGATGCGATGTCATTCGGATTGAGGGCGCTCATGCTGGAACTTTCCTGCGGAAATCCATCTATTACATAGAGAGGAGCCGTGCTTTGCGTCAGCGAACCCGCTCCGCGGATGACGATATTGAAGTTATCCCCCAAAGCTCCGTCGGTAGAAGTCACCTGTACACCGGCAATACGGCCACCCAGACTCTCCGCGATATTGTTTACCGGGGTTTTCGTCATATCGCTTATATTAGCTTTGCCGATAGAACCGGTCAGATCCCGCCTTCTGACGTCACCGTAACCCACAGCCACTACAGTTACCTCTTCCAATGTCTGGGCATCTTCTTCCATTACAATATCGAATCTTTTCTTATTGCCCACTTTCACTTCCTGGGTTTTATAACCTACAAAAGAGAATTTCAGAACGTCGCCGGATTTTACGTTTCCCAATTTGAATTCGCCGTCCATGTTTGTAGTCACTCCATTTGTTGTTCCTTTTACCACCACACTGACTCCTGCGAGTTCCCCGGAGGCATCGACAACTTTACCTGTAATTTGGCTTCCCGTCTGTGCTTGAATAGCAGATGCACACCAGAACGAAATAACCAATAGCATGAAAGCTACTTTCTGTTTCATAAATATTAGTTTAATAAATTGTTAAATAAAAGATTTCTGTTCTATTTCTGATAACTACTTCGATCGCAGAGATAAAACTCCGACGATGTTTTTCTGACTCAAAAATAGGACGTTCCGACGAGAGTCGATTACACAGGCTATTCTAATGCTTGTAAAAACGGACACTCCCTGAAAAATACGTCATTTTACAAACGTATGGTGGAATATTACAAACTAACGTGCGGAAATGCAATCCATCTGTTCCGCCGATGAGGCAATATTTCCAGTCTCCCTCTTGCTTTTTGCTGTTTAATTTTGTATCTTTAGAGTTTCTCATCCTTCTAAAGACAGATAGTCATATTATAAAGTGACTAATGTCATCTTATAAGGTGATATTTATCATTCTATAAGGTGACTATTGTCCCCTTATAACGGGACGACTACCCGACTGCATAAAAGTTCACTAATTCCTGCACTGAAAATCCTTAATCTCTGCACTGAAAAACCTTAGATACAACGATGAAATAATAATCTGTTACGGTGCAACAATCAAACATTTAATCGTTTTGAAGGATGACAGTAGGCGTTATTTTCCCTCCGCTTTGTTCTTGAACTCGGTTGGTGAAACACCATACAATGCCTTGAAGCAATTGGAGAAATAGGCCAGACTGTTATAACCCACCGCACAATATACTTCTGTAATTGTCATATCTGTTTCTTTCAACATCTTGGCAGCAGTTTCCAACCGGAAGTTACGGATAAACTCATTCGGCGAATATCCGGTGATCTGTTTTATTTTCCGGTAGAGGTTCGATTTACTTAAACCGAGTTCTCTGCAGAAAGCATCCAGGTTCAGGTCGGAGTTGGCAATGTTCTGCTGCAAAGTGGCATACAAGTTCTGCATAAATTTCTCGTCTACAGATGTCATGTCCACTCCCAGGGATTCGAGCGAGAAGTTTTTGCTGTACAGGTCTTTCAGCCTTTCCCGGCTTTGGATGATGTTGTCCACTCTGACTTTCAATATCGAAGCGTCGAAAGGTTTGGTGATGTATTCGTCCGCTCCGGCGGCGTATCCCTCCTTAATATCGTTTGTACCCGTCTTGGCAGTGACCATGATGATAGGGATATGGCTGGTATTCATGTCTTTCTTCAGTTGCCGGATCAGTTCGATACCGTTCATTTTCGGCATCATCAGGTCGGTGATAATCAGGTTTGGCAGCAGGTTGATGGCTTTGGCGAGTGCTTCTTCACCATTGGTCACTCCTATTACGTTGTATTTATCCGCCAGACAGGAACAGATATAGTTGTTCAGGTCGCGATTGTCCTCTACTATCAGAATCGTGGCCTGCTTCTTGCCCGAATGTTCGGCTTCGAAAGCAGTGTCCGGAAGTTCCACATTAAATAATACGGTTTCATTGGAGGATGATTCTACCATCGTTTCCGGGTCGAAACCGTTTTTGTCGATAGGCAGGACAAATTGGAAGACTGCACCGGAGTCGGGAGCGTTGTCTGCCCATACCACTCCGTGGTGCATTTCTATAATGGCTTTGCTTAGACTTAGTCCGATGCCCGTTCCCGATTTGGAATGTTCGTTTTGTGCTACCTGATAGAAAGGACGGAAGATTTTCTCCAGTTCGTCGGGATCAATGCCGACACCGTTGTCCTGAATGGATACGGTGAGGTATTTTATTTCCGGGTCCTTATACTTGTTCAGTCTGGCAGGCATGAAGATAGCAAGTTCGGAGAGTGATTTCACATTCAGTTCCACTCGTATGGAACCTCCGTCCGGTACGTTCTTGAAAGCATTGGAGAGGAAGTTGAAATAAACTTTCTCCAACAGGTTCCAGTCGAACCACACCGGTTGCTCGTCTACGGCATGTTTGAACCTTAAATGGATGTTCCGGTACAGTGCCAGATCCTGGAAAGAGCTTACCGCTTCGTGTGTGAACTTGACGATGTCATGCTCGGAAACTTGTAGTTTCATGGTTCCGCTTTCATTCTTTTGCAGGTCCATCAGGTTGTTGACGATACGGAGCAGGCGTTGCGCGTTGCGCAGCATCAGCTGGGATTTGTAGTGGACATCATCCACCAAATCCGTTCGTCTTACGAATTCCTCCAATGGAGCCATGATTAAGGTCAACGGAGTACGCAGTTCATGCGAGAAGTTGGTGAAGAGACGGTTCCGTTCCTGATAAAACTCTTCGTGCACTTCCGCTTCCATCTGTTTGAGCCTGATGTTGTTTTGCAGGCGTTTCTTCTCCGTAAAATAGCGGATGATGAAAGCGATCAGGGCAATGGCGACGGCACTGTATATCAAGTAAGCCCACCAGGTCTTCCACAGGGGAGGCAGGACAACGATTTCCAGTGTGGCTCCCTGTTCATTCCAGATTCCGTCGTTGTTGGAGCCTTTCACGATGAAGTGGTAAGTTCCGGCCGGAATATTGGTGTAGTAGGCAGTGCGTCGGTTGCCGACCTTGTTCCAGTCGGAGTCGAACCCTTCCAGTTTGTAGGAATATTCGTTTTTGCTGTTGAAGATATAGTTCAGCGCACAGTATTCAATGGTTATATTGGTCTGATTATGATTGAGTACGATCTTCTTTTGGGTGGAGATGTTCTCCTGCAGTACATTTTCTTTGTCGTTGGGGCATACCAGTTTATTGTTGATATATAGTTTGTCCAATATAATGGGAGGGACGTTGGGGTTGGTGACAATATCATTGGGGTTGAACAGGGTAAAACCGTTGTTGCCGGCAAAGAAAATCCGGTTGTCGGACAGGCGGAATCCTGCACAGGGAGAAAACTCCTGTATCTGTATTCCGCTTTCTTTGTTGTAATTGGTGATGCTCCGGGTACGGAGGTCTAATCTCGAAATGCCATTTAGCGTGCTGATCCATAAACTGTTGTCGGCTCCCTCCACCACTTTGCAAACCTGATTGCTTTGCAAGCCGCTTTTCTCATTGTAGGTGGTGAATTGCTCGGTCGTGATGTTGAATTCACTTAGTCCGCCATCCATGCTGCTGATCCATATCCTGCCGGAACGGTCCTTTAGAATACTGCTGATATGTTTGGCAGTTAGTCCGTTGGTGTGGTTGTAGGAAAGCAGGGAGTGATTGATCTTGTCATAAAAGAATAAGCCTTTCTCTTTGGTGCCGATTAGAAACACATCGTTACTGATTTCGCAAACACAGATGACACTGGCAAAACGGAAAGTGTCCTCGCCTTTTACGGCAAATTCGGTCTGCACGTGAAGCGATGGGGTATCTGAAATAAACATCAGTCCCTCTTTCGGACTTGTAGAACCTACAATTAGTTCTCCGGAAATGCTTTTACTGATGTGGTAAATCGGATTCCGGTCATTATTCTGAAAGATCAGTGAGAAATGGTGATTGTGCAGGTTGAATTCATAGATTTCCCCGATGCTCGTTCCGCATAAAATCCGGTTCTTGTCGTAATAGACAGTTTTAATGACGCTTTGCATCGACTCACCGGGATTGTGCGGGAGTATGTATTGCTGGAAAGTCTGCTGTTCGAGGTCGAAAGTAATCAATCCTCCTCCTTCGGCTCCGATGTATAAAGTCCCGTCGTGTTCGATGGCAGGACCTAAGATACCCAGGGTTTTGTTTAGGGACGAGCTGGGACTGTAAAAGTCGAAGAGATGTCCGTAAGGGTTATAGTAGCTGATACCTCCTGCATACGTTCCGATCCAGATGGTTTGCATCCGGTCGAACAGAATGCTGTAGATGGAATGATGACTCAATGTGCCCTGTGTGCCGTAGCGATAGGTTTGTATCCGGTTGGTCACCGGATTGAGGATGTTCAGGCCGTCGAAAGTGCCTATCCATATTTCACCCGAGGGAGACTCGTTGATGCAACGGACGTTATTGTTGGATAGTCCGTTCCGGGTATTGTAACACACCACTTCCGCCGGATCGTGTTTGATGACATAGACGCCGTGTGTGTCGTTTCCCAGCCATATATTTCCTTTTCTGTCGATGTGCACTTTTCTGATCCGGTTCGACGGGATAGGCAGTGATTCGGAATTTTGTTGGAAGGAACGGACTACTGCCTGTTGCTGTAAATCGTAGATAAGCAGTCCTTTGTTGTAGGAGGCGATGTAGAGTTTGTGGTCCCTTTCAATAATATCATTTACCCAATTTCCTTTCAGCTCTTTGGTGGAGATGTTTTTCAGGGAATCTCCTTGGGGAGTGTAGGCAAACAGTCCTTCGGAGGCGGCTCCTACCCATAAGGTACCCTGCTGGTCAAGACAAAGTGAGGTAATCTTGTTCTTGTCCTTGTTTTCCTGCTGGTTGATATGATACCGTTTAAACTCGTTCTTATTCTTGTCGAGCCTGTTCAGGCCGTTTTCTGTGCCTATCCACAGGTTGCCTTCTGCATCTTCCGCCATGCAATTAATGATATTGCTACTGATACTGTGCGGATCGTCGGCATGGTTCCAGTAAACCTCGAAGGAATTTCCGTTGAATTTATTGAGTCCGTTGCGTGTACCAAACCATATATATCCTAATTTGTCCTGATAGATACAGGTGACGTTCAGCTGGGATAATCCATCTTTGACAGACAAATGAGAGAAATGATAAGGCTGATTGGCAAAAAGAAACTGTACGGAAATAGCAAGCAGCAATGTACAAAAAAGTCTTTTCATAAGTGGATGATTTTAAGGAAAGAGTGTTTTTACTTGCAACAAAAATAGCAAAAAACAGCAAAATACCTCCCAAAGACTCCCATTATTTTGTGCCCTTTTCCCTATCAGATAGATAGTTGAACGATTCTTATAAGGTTTCGACGGAAAATTATAAGTGCGAAAAGGAATTTGCAATTCTTTGGTGCATATTAGAAAATAGATTGGAAAGGAAGTGCCTATTTTTACCATCGTAGAATTTGTTGAATTGAAAAACATATTATTATGAAAAAAAGCATTCTTTTTAATCGGACACTGCATCTGGTGTCTTATGTATTACTGTCTCTTACGTCCTGCCTGTTTGTATCCTGCGACAAGGACGATGACTGGGACAAGAACCTGGGAAATAACCTGCTGGAGGGAATCTGGACACGTGAAAGCACATCACAGAAGTTTGTAGCGACCTTCAATGCCGATCACACTTCGTACATCTGTACCTATAATATAGAGACGGAGGCACTCGAACATGTGGATTTGCAGGGCAAATATCGTGTGGTGGATGAATCGGTATTGATTTATCAGAGCGGAGACAAGCACCGGTTCAAACTAAGTGAGGACGGCAATACGGTAGAGATCACTTACGGATATGATACGGGCAGTCCGGAAACGGAGAAAACATATACCTATCAGCGGTTTGTTGAAGTGCAGGAACCGGAGCCGGAACCCGAAGAAAAGGAACTTGAGTTTGCAGACGTGAATGCCGCAAAAGCCACTCTGGGTAGTTTGAAAGCCGGTGCTTCGGTAACGGTGGGAATGAGTAACTGGGAAGATGTGGTGGTAACGAAAGTCAGCCTGCGTAAGCAGCTTACTATCGAAGATACTCCGATGACCAACAGTAGTCTGGCAAGTGGAAATCTGACTTTCACCGTTCCGGAGAATATGCCGGTAGGCTCTTATTCTTTGATAGTGGCTTACACGATGAATGGTAAAGCGAAAGAGGTGATGTTTGATGCGGTAACTTGCACGGTGAAAGAAGAGGTGACGCCTCCCGAACCCGGAGCCAAAGTGCTGGTGTTCAAAAATCAAATGATGGGAAGTGCGCAGAATCGTGATTTCGGCTGTCTGTTGACAGTGACCGATGCCGGCCAGTTGGATATACAGACTGCCTGCTACATGAACGACGATCCTACATTAAATGCCGACGAGAACAAGAAACGCCGTTCGGAGATAGATTTGATTGCAAACACTTATTCCGGTCCTGCTTTTGCTTTGGCTAATTTCGATAAGATAGCTCATAACCTCCGGAATTTTAAATGTAACGGGACGAATCTTTTCACCACGGTGAAGGATGATGCCAAGGATAAAGAAACTGCAATGACAATGTTCCCGGGATATGCTGATATTCAGACTAAATTCCTGGTGCTTCAGGAAAGCATCGAAAAGGAAAAGAGCATCATTGATTTAGTCAAAAACGATCGTCTGGTGGAAATCTCGGAAACGGCAACTCCGTCTCTGTTCGATGGAAGTATCAAGATAGACCGTATCACCGTGCAAAGCATTAAACCGGGTGAGTCTGTGGGTAGAGATCGTTTTGATCTGAATGGGGTCGTTGTTTTCAAAAGCTCGAAGAATGGTAAAATAGGAGTGATGCTGATTCGTGAGATCAACGAACTGGATGGTGTTAGTGACGCTACCGATGCTACGATCGTCTTTGATCTTTATTATCAGAAATAAGGAGAATCAAATTTTTGTTTAAACTAAATGAATATTGAATGATGAAGAAAATATTGTTATTGGCCATAGTGGGTGCTGTTACTTTGATGGGGCATGCGCAATCATTGAGAAATAATTTATTGAAAGGCTATAAACCCGGGGATAAATTGGAAAAGGGAGTTTATACGAGCGATCAGGATACACCGCGTTTCAATACTTGGTATGGCGCGTTCAACGCGAAAGCGGTGGAAGTGGAAGAAGGACCTGTTATCGGTGAGCCGCTTTCGTATAAAGGTTATAACGAGGGCGGACCGTCTATCGATCTTTCGGGCGAAGGGCAGTTGAACCGTGTTAGTGTTTATCCGTTGACGAAGAGTAACAAGGAATATGCCGACGGCACTTATTATCTGGCTTTCCTTGTCAACTTCAAGCAGCTAGGTTCCACCAAGTTTTATGATTTTGCAGGGTTGGATATTAATCCGCTTAGTAGGGCTGTACGTGGCAAGGTGTTTGTGGCCGGTGAAGGGAAAGACAAGATTAAATTCGGTGTGGCAGTTCGTACGGACTGCACCGAGGGTACTGAAACCTATGATTATAATCAAACGCACCTGTTGGTATTGAAAGTGGATTACAATAAGAAGCAAGCTACTTTGTTTGTCAATCCGGATGTAAGCCAGGGCGAGCCGGCAAATGGTCTGGTTGCGAATGCCGAAGGAGATGAACTGAAAAATGGCTTGAAATCGATCTATTACAGGTATCGCAAGAACTATAAAGGGAATATCGGTAATTTCCGTTTTGCAACCACTTGGGATGCGGTAATCGGTAAGTAGCAGGCAAAAAACTATAAAATAAAGACAATGTTCTCCAATAGGACTCTGGAAATAAACATCTCATAGGTTGAAACTCCTCTAAAGAAATCCCCTTATTTCTCCCTTTTTAATTGATAAAACAGGGTTGAAATAAGGGGATTACTGTATATGCTGGTTTACAGACTGTGAGGAAATAGTCTCATCTTATGGGCTATGAATAAGCGTTTTAATTGATAGATTAGGAGCAGCTACTCTAATTTGCAGGTTATCGGTAAGGCTGCTCCATTTTTCTATCTTGGTACATTGTTTTGGGGTAAACAAGCTATTGAGCTATTTATGATAGACTCTTCCTGTGCGTTTACGTAATTCCAGTTGCGCTTCGAAAAGAGAGGCAGGCGAAACGGTTGCATTGGCTTTTACCCAGACTCCGTCCGGACGAATTGGATTTTTAAAGTCTCCTGCAGACTTGTTTCCTTTGGTTCCTATGCTATAATTCTTAGCCGATACCCAGGGATTCTGGACACACACTTCTTTGGCGCTACAGTTCCAGAGAACCTGATTGGCTCCTGCCCAACCGTGTCCGGTTCCCCAATTACTGCGATCCTGTACATTGATTTGGTTGTCGCTGTCAATGTTATCATAGAGCGTGCCTACATTCCAACGTTGGTGAGGTCCTGTATCTCCGTGTGCATTCCGTATTTTGACTCTGACAAAGGCATTAGGACCGACTCCCTTGCTGCCCGTTACGCAGTCATGGCGTCCTTCAGTGGCTTCACAGTTAATAACTAAGCATTGTTGTGCCTGATTCATATTGTAAGAGTAGCGTCTTCCACCGGTAATGATAGATTTGGCATCCAGGCATTTACAGTCTTTCACTGTTACAAATCGAGTGCCTGAGTTCAAATTGACAAGTCCGTTGCCGAAGTATCTGGAAGTGATGTTGCGAACCCAGCTCTGCTCAATCTTACTGAACTCTATGGCATACCACCCGTGATCTTCATCCGTCTCCGATGTATATTCGCTTTCTATCAGCATATTCTCTATACCACACCGATTGATTCTTCCCTTAAAACTTGATTTGAATACAGCACCTTTGTTATATTGGGTTTCCATGGCCATCATGATGGGATTGTCGAAGTGTAAAGCATCGTCTATAATATGAGTGATGGTGGGTTCGTAACTTAAATGATAACTTTCGGGAGCCCATTGTACAATAGGATCTCCGGTTGTTCTTTCAGGAATCTGATCCATCTTCAAATCACTGATCCATTGGGCAGTTCCGGGACGATAGACGGTGACCTCATCCCCTACCTGGAAAGAGGCGGGATTTAATACTCTTACCCAAAATTGTCCTACCGGCACATAATCATCTTTTATATTGAATATGGCGGGACTGTTGGGAGAAGAAGACCCTGTACCTTCAAATTTAATCAGTGATCTTTGCCCTTTTCCAGTAGCGATGAGTACCGTTCCCGTTTGAGGATTTTCCCCTTCTCCTCGCAGTATGATTCCGGTGGATTTGATACTTAACGTTCCCGCAATATGGTAACGTCCTTTTTTCAGGAGGATAGCTCCTTTAAAACCGTTTACCGTAGGACTGTTCTGACTTACTTTGTCGATCATATTCTGAATTAGCCGGGTGGCATCTGTTCCGTTTGCAGGCGCTTCGAGGGTTTCTACCACTTTCACATCTGGTATTTCTTGTTCACTACCCATATAGCCGATATTACTGAAATCAGGTATGATGTTTCCCTGTTCATCTGTCAATGAAGAAAGGGGTAAGTCGGAATCGACTTGCGGATAAGTGGGGAGGGTAGAAGATGAGCCTGCTTTCTGATAAATTTCCACTCTTTTTTCAGTAGAACCGGAAGAGAGGATTAGTCTGGTCAGACGTTCTTTCTCTGTAGGGTTGGCATCTACGGATACGAACAATACAGAGGGATCACTGTCTTTTTTATGGTAATGACACCACTCTCCTCCTTTGGCTACTGTGACTTTCCACTCGCCCGATGCCTGTATTTGCAATTCTTGTGTCTCTTCCGAACCGCCAAAATAGAGTACATCCCTATTGACTTGGATAGGCGTAGTCTCTTCGTCGGAACAAGCCTGTAAACTTCCTGCTAAAAAAAGAAACAAGCCTAAGAGTTTTACTTTTATACCTTGTATTGTCAAAGTATGAATGATTTTTCTCATGATAGTGTGTTTTTTAGTAAATTGTATGATGATATTAATTGCTGATTCGCCGGAATTTCTGATAGAAACAAAGGTAGATAATCTTAGAGAGACTGTTTTTTGAAATTGGACCAAATAATTGCAATAATATCCCAAAGGAGATTTTTGCAAGAGACGAAGTGAATCATACGGTATATTTTGTTGTATCGATGATTGTGTGCCGATATGAACGAAGAGAAAACACGATGGGTAAAGAATCGGCAGGGTTGGAAGATGATACCTCCAGTCCTGCCGGTAGTAAGATAGCAACAGCTATGCTTTTTGTTCTTATGCTATAAATAATTGATTAGGGAATTAGAGTTCAGTTTTTACGTAATATTCGAAATACTTACATTCGTGCACGGCTTCCTTGAAGAACTGTGTGTCGCTATATGATTTTTTCAATTGACGGAAATAGCTGTCCACTTTCTTCTCTTCATCTGACCTGCTGAAATCGGGATCAAGTATGTTGTTCCAGTTACTCCACCAGTTTTGGGCATAAAGGTCCATTGTGCAGGAAGAGGCCATAAACAGTGCGCGTGCTTTATATTCGCGGTCAGTGAAGTAGATGGCAGCCTGTTCATACAGGGCAAGGGCATTTTCCAGATTATTGACCACCATGTATTCCTGGGTGAAGTCTCTGTAATTATACTCTTTGGTGTAATCGGGAATGTAGTTTGGGACTGCTGTGCCGTATGAGTCGTATGCAGACCAATTGTATGAATTGTCTGTGAAGTATGCAGGGATATTCCTGTAATAACCGGTAGGGGATATGTTATAATAATAGTTGGCCAGTATATAGGCAGCCCGTGCGCTTTCTTCCGTCATCATTTGGCTTTCCTTTTCCAGTTGCATCAGGGCGGCGGTCAATGTAGCCTTATTGTGTTCTTTGTTCAGATAGGGGTACTGTTCGTACATCACGTCCGTCAATTGCGAAGAGGCAGGGACGCTGAACAGTCTCTTGAATCCATTGCTGAATATCAACGGGGAGATTTCCGAATAGCCGTTGAATTCATCCGAAGAGATGCCCGTAGGGATATATTTTTCTGTCTCGTAATCGTATTTATAGTGAGTGGGACTATAGGATTCCGGAACTTTGGCAAACCATTTGGCTGCCTCTGCAAAGTTATTCATACGTAGGAAATAAGTTCCTTTCAGTTCGTAAAGCTCTGTCAATAGCGTCTGGTCATTCTCTTTCCCGGCATTAGCCAGAAGTGAATTGATAATATCCGGGTCCGGATTCTGCCGTAGGTTTTCTATGCGGTTGTGGGTAAGGAATGCTTTGCCGTAGTCTTTCTGCATTTTATAAAGATGGCCGACAATTTCGTTGATAAAGTCCTCATCAGCATTGCTTGTTTGCAGGTATTGTCGGATATTTTTTTCTTCATCTTTACCGATAAATTTCAATTGTGCCAGGTAAAGACTGAATTGTGTGCGACTTTTTTGTTTCAGTAATTCGGGCTTCGTGGTTTGGACGGAGTCGATGAATATGGCTGCCTGCCGGTAATCTTTGCAGAGGAAAGACATATGTGCATGGTAGAGAGCCCAAAAGTCTTTGTCGCCCACTTTGGGATGATTCATTACCGCTTTGATAATCTGCTGTGCACGCTCATATTCTGCAAGCACCTTCCCGGAAGGTTGCATGAATGAGCTTGTGTCGTCAGTGGCATCCGAATGACTGTAGCGCGTCAGAATATCCCTTTCCATCTTGTTGATATACCGGATGGCGAGCAGCTTGATATAGGGTGATTCAGGATATATATTCAGGATATTTTCCGCTTCTTCCAACTCATTGGAGAAAGTATTGTAACCCCGGAGTGCGTACATGGCTGCTTTTTCCCGATTGTCCTTACACCAGGACATCGCTTCATTCCAGTCTATTTCGTTTTGTATTCTGAAGCTTGAATAAGCTGTTTTCTTCCTGTTATCCGAATGGTCGAACACACGGGAGTAAAGGTAGTTGGCATTTGCCAGTTTGCCTATGTTGTAGAGGGCGCCGGCTGTCTGTTCAAGGGCGGCGTAGTAGATATAATGTTCCTGTTTGAGAGGTTTCACGTATAGGTTGTACATCCGGATAGCTTCGTTGTTCTTGTTGCGCATATAGTGTGCCAGGCGTACGAGCTGGTAGCCGTATCTTAGTTTCAGTTCATCGTATGGGCAGTTCCGGTAGAGTTCCAGCCCTTTTTCCTTGTAGTGGGTGTATGTTTCTTCAGAAGGGGAGGAGGTGCGCTTCATTTCCCACCAGTCGCCGTTATTCGATAGTTGGGCGTATGGCTCCAGTTCTTTCGCATATTGCAGGTAGGCAAGTGTCTGTTTTCCTGCATCTGTCTTGTTGAGGGCGGTGACGTATGGGGAAGAAGGTTGCTTCAACGACTGGTAGGAAGCGGTGTAAAGCAATGTTTTGAACTGCTCTTCATTCATGTCCTGAAGGGTTTTGTTCTTCCTGAAGAATGTCATCCACGCATTTATATTCTCGTCGGGCTGCTGTTCGCCGTCCGGGTTCGTGTCTTCTCCGTAGAATGCATCATCCGTGGTCAGGAGGAAGGGTTGCAAGCCTTTGTTCTCGAGAAGAAGTTGGTCGAAAAGGTTATAGTAGTCCATATAATCGTAATAATCACCTCCACATCCGTTGACGTAGGAGTGGAAAGGGAGTACAGTTATGGCAAGTGTGACGATAAAACGTTTCAGATGTTTCATGAGAAAGTGTTTATGATGTTGGTTAATTGTTCGGTAGAATATTGCTTGATAATCTCTTTGTCCAGGTGGTAGAAGATGATTTCCCTGTTTTCCCTTCGTAGTTTTTTGCGCAGGAGTTTGGCCGCTTCGAGCAGCGTTTCCGAGCTGACTTCTTCTACTTTAAGTTCGTAGTCTTTATTTACCCATACTCCGTTTATATAGTGTGATTGGAGTATGCAGTAAATGCCTTCTTTCGTTTGTCTGTAATAGTCGGGACGTGCGTCGATGGTAACTTTTCGGACTCCGTTTATTAGTTTGATCTGTCCGAACGGATTTCTCACGATTCCCCAACTGTAAAGCGGCAGTGCGATGTCCAGATGTAGCGGATAGGAACCGATTTTTTCGATATATGAAGCAGCGTCTTTATTGTTTAATATGGTATTTTTATTTTCGAAATTCGTAGGTTCCGATGAAGCGTAATACATTAGTGTTCCCTTATCAACGGGAGGTATTCCGGTTTTGTCTTTGAACTTGATTTGATGGAGGCGGATGGTGCAGCTTATCGGGACTCCTTTCCTTAGCTTCCGGATGTGATTCAGGAAGTTGAAATAGTTTTCTTTTGTCGTTTCCGTCCAGTCGCAGTCGAACTGATATTCGGTCGGGAGCTTGTTGAAATGCAAACGGTATAAGGTGTCTATCCGTTCGGTACAGTTGCGGGCAAGTTTCTCTATATCAGCGGCAGTGGATTGCCGGATTGTTTTGTTGGTGATAAATATGACGGGGATTACCTCTTGCCGAAAGCCGGGACTGCCAAAAGAAAACGAAGGGGAATAGTCTGCCGTAGGGAATGCTCCGTTTCCTTTGTTGTCTACATCAAACATGCGGGCGTATATCTTTTTGGCTCCGAGTGTATTCAGGTAGGCGGTATCCGCATCTTGTACGCTTAATTTGCTTTTCCATATATAAAATGCGGGAGTGTTGGTATGTTCATTGATGCATCCGGACAGGCAGATGAGTAAAATAGTCAGTTGTAGTAGTCGAGTTTGCATATATTATCGGGTATCTTGGCTCATTAAGTTGTATTCCGTAAGAAGGAGGCAACCAAGATACTGTGGACAAAGTTATGAAAAAAGATGCTTTTGCAATCGAAATGTGGAAGTAATTTATCTATTATCTGTAAACTCACATAAAGCTCCTGATTGATACATACGATTCATAAGAATAGCCGCAGGATGGACATTACTCCCCATTATTAAACATTTGTTCTACATAAATAAATAAGTGGTGGCTAAATTTGCATCGTTATTAACTACATAATATTATGAAAACAATAATCTATCTTGTTCCTACGCTGTCTTTAGTAGGTTGTACCTCGCAGCAAGTAGAAGAAAAGCCGAATGTGATTGTGATTCTTGCCGATGACCTGGGATTTGGCGATGTCAGCGCTTATGGCTCTACTACGATTCATACTCCGAATATCGACAGTCTGGCTCATGGGGGAGTTTGTTTCACAAACGGATATGCTACTTCGGCAACTTCCACTCCCAGTCGTTATGCTTTGATGACCGGAATGTATCCGTGGAAGAATAAGGATGCCAAAATCCTGCCTGGAGATGCTCCTCTTATCATTAATGAGAATCAGTTTACTTTGCCGAAGATGATGCAGCAATGCGGCTATGTGACCGGGGCTATCGGAAAGTGGCATTTGGGGATGGGAGACGGCAATGTTAACTGGAACGAAACCGTCAAACCGGGTGCCAAAGAAATCGGTTTCGATTACTCTTGCCTGATTGCGGCAACCAACGACCGTGTTCCGACGGTTTATGTAGAAAACGGTAATGTAGTAGGACTCGATCCGGCGGACCCTATCGAAGTGAGTTACGAGCATAATTTTGAGGGTGAACCGACTGCCATCTCTCATCCGGAGATGCTGAAAATGCAGTGGGCACACGGACACAATAACTCCATAGTAAACGGAATACCCCGTATCGGATATATGAAAGGCGGTCAGAAAGCCCGTTGGAAAGACGAGGACATGGCCGACTATTTTGTAGATAAGGTGAAGAATTTTGTAACCGAACACAAAGATGCTCCTTTCTTCTTGTATTATGGCTTACACGAACCTCATGTACCCCGTGTTCCCCACCAGCGATTTGTGGGTAAAACAACCATGGGACCTCGTGGTGACGCTATTGTTGAGGCGGACTGGTGTGTCGGTGAATTGCTTGCTCACCTGAAGAAAGAAGGATTGTTGGAAAACACACTGATTATCTTCTCCAGCGATAACGGTCCTGTATTGAATGACGGTTACAAAGACGGTGCTCCGGAGTTGGTAGGCAATCATCTTCCTGCAGGAGGACTTCGCGGAGGTAAGTACAGTCTGTTTGATGGCGGTACGCATATTCCTTTGTTTGTTTATTGGAAAGGAAAGATTCAGCCGGTCGTATCCGATGCGTTGGTTTGTCAGGTAGATATTCTGGCTTCTCTGGGTTCGATGGTACATGCCGATTTGCCGGAAGGGCTGGACAGTCGGAATTACCTGAATGCTTTCTTCGGAAAAGAGCAGACTGCCCGCAAAGATGTAGTATTGGAAGCACAGGGACGTATGGCTTACCGTTCGGGCGACTGGATCATGATGCCTCCTTATAAAGGTTCCGAACGCAACCTGACCGGAAATGAATTAGGCAATCTGGGGGAATACGGATTATTCAATGTAAAAGCCGACCGCACTCAACATCAGAATGTAGCGGCACAACACCCCGAACTTTTGGATTCTCTGAAACAGAATTTCTTTGCCGAAGTAGATGGATATTATCGCAGTGAAGTAGAAGAAGAACCATTAAAATAAGGTCAAATGTTTATTCTGAACATAAATCCCGTTGATAAAACAATCGTTCTATTCTAGCGGGATTTATTTCTCTACCTTTGTTCTGTTCGATGTCGGACAATTAACCTTGAAGTATGTATATGAAAATGAAAGCTTTTTTAATGTTTGTATTGCTGTTCTTATGTTCAATGGGAACAAAGGCGCAGGATTTGGGGGCGAACTATAATGAAAATATAGACTACCCGATTACGGAAATAGAGATGCTGAAGCAGTCGAAAGTGAATTGGGTGAGAGGGTTCGTCAATATCCCCGCTCTGTTTCTTCAAAATGAAAACGGGAAGATTGTAGGCGTGAAAGAAGAAGCCATCAAGACACATATTCCCACACTGAAATTTATCCAGGCCAAGAAAGCGTTGGGCGACCGCGTGAAGTTCATATTAAGCCTGAAAATACCTTTTGAATTATATACCGATACGGTTCCCAAAGTAGGGACGAAGGAGATGGAGTACATATTCCGGGCAACGGAAGTGTTACTGCAAACTTATCAGATGGCGCAGAATATTGACATTTTGGTTATGGGTAACGAACCGGAGTGGGAAAATGCATTGGATACCGACCTCTGTCATGCCGACGGTGATGATTACCGGGCATTTCTGAATGAGTTTGCCAATCGGCTGACTACTTGGAAGCAGGCGAACGGCTGGACATTTGATATTTATGCCGGGGCATTGAATCGTGTGTCTGAGTTGCCGAAGAGCGAAACGGTGCCTGCGGTAGTCTCTGTGGTTAATAACAATCCTAATGTGGTGGGACTCGACCTGCATGTTCACGCATTGAATATCAATCAGGCGGAAGATGATTTCCGGATCATCCGCAATAAGTACGGTGTAACCAAAAAACTGATTTGCACGGAATTCTCTATGGTGCGTGCGTTGAATCCTCATGTGGCCGATGCGTTGGGAGAATGGGGAACCAAGAATGGTTATACAGCCGGAATGAAAATCTACGAATATCTTAATCTGATAGCTGAAAAGGCGAATGCCGGTACACCGGTTAGTGCTGCCGAGTTCAAGAGTCTTTTTGAGAGTTACTCCTGGTATCCGAAGAATTGGTATAAGACTTTTTATGAGGTATTCAAGAAATATGATACGTATGCCATTACCGGGCGTTTTAGCGTTGTTCCCGGTGGGGCGAGAGCTGTTTACGATGCGAATACTGAAATGTGGGAGCTTGGAGGAATTTATTTTTCCCGTTATTTAGGACTGGATGCAAACGGGTTCTACAATCCCAATCCATTATTATATCCTGATTTCATCGCTGCTCAAAATGGGCTGGCTATTTCCAGTCTTGTCGAAGGGCAACAGGAGTTATTTATTAGTTGGGGTAACGGAGCTGATAAGACGGGAGTGTTGTTGGTGACAGACAAGGACGGGACAGAGGTAGTACGTCAGCCGCTTGATTCGGAAAGCGATTATACACTGGTTGAAAATCTTGTTCCCGGCACAACATATCATGTAGCGTTGCTGAAGTCGGATGACAGTGTGTTGTGGGAAGATGATGTCAAAACTAAGCTTGTGACGGGAGAGTTTCCTTTGTTGAAATATCAGCAAGTGGATGGATATGCGTTGGTGCAACTGTTGAATTTGCCGGCTGATGCCGCTTCTTACAAGTTGAAAGTGGATGGACGGGAAATCGATATAGTGAATAAGAACCTGAACGGACAAGTGCTTACGGCCGAAGTGACTTATAAGGATGGATCGGTAGAAACATTGTCGGCAACCATTAGAAAGTAATTATCTTAAATTTATTCGCTTATGAAAGTAATATATGTATTATTGGCATGCCTGTTGGTTTTCGCCTCTTGCGCAGAAACGGATTATGCTGAAAACGGGGTTGATAGAAAGGATATAACGGGATATACCGAAATAGGATTTTATAGTCTGGATGGAGTTTGTACTTTTGCGGAGCAGGAACAGGTTCAGGCTGCAATCAATTCCAAGCGCCTGACTTATCGTTTGCAGAATTCGGATCAAAGCAAATACATTCATGTGAAGTTTACCGGGAAACCTGCAACTGTCGGTCAGAAAATAAGGGCGGCATTCTCATTCCGGGGAGTTTCTTTCCTCAAAGAAGAGATGGAGATGGAAGTAGTTCGGATAGATGGTGGAAAAGTGTGGTTGTCAGGTGACAATGTTGGTATGGTAATCCCTGTTTTTTAATCATTAAAAAAGAATTGAATTATGAAAAGATATATTCCTATTGCAGCGTCGTTGATGGCGTTTTCATTGGTTTCCTGTGGTGAAGTTATGGATTTGACGCAGCCGGAAAAGGCGGAAGTTACTTATTCCGGTATCACTTTGTCACTTAATCAGACTGGCAAGTATGACCTATATCTGGATGAGCCTGAATATGAATATACCATTATGGTAGAGAAGAACCATTGCGAAAAGGAAGCGAAAGCGGAATTTGCAGTAGTCGATGCCCACTCGTTTGGCGAGGAATACACGCTATTGCCTGCGGCTAACTACGACTTGGATGCCAACAGTCTCGATTTCAAAGGTGACGATGTGTTGCATGCTGTCGGTTTGCGTTTCCATGATCTTACTACACTGGACAACACCAAGAAATACGTGCTCGGTTTGAAACTGAAGTCTGACGATCTTGCTGTCAACGAAGAGAAGAGTACCATGACTTTCTATCTGCAACAAAAACAGGGTGGTATCGGTAATCCATATATCATCACTGCGCCCAAAGACTTGGCCAAGCTCGGTGAATATCTCAAAGACGGACAGACTACTTACGTACGTCTGGGTGCGGACATCGACCTGCAAGGGACGGACTGGACTCCGGTGGAAGCCACTGCTGTCAGACCTGTGGATTTCGACGGTTGCGGACACGTTATCAATAATCTGAAAATTACATCTTCTTCATCCGGTTATCAGGGCTTCTTCGGCATGTTGACGGGACGATGTGCCAATGTGACGTTTACGAACGCGCAAGTTACCGCTGATAAGAAGCTTGCAGGTATTGTAGCCGGGCAGGCAGGTAACGTTTCCGGTGCGGGTATAGTGGAAAATGTTCGGGTATCGGGTAGTATTAATCTGACTTCGGGTAATGAGGCATGGGATGACGGTCAGGCAGGTGGTATCTGCGGACGGCTTCACGGAGCAGACAGCAAGATTTATCAATGTGGTTCGGATACGAAAATTACTGCTTTGTGGTCGGCAGGTGGTATCTGTGGTGAAGTACGTGAAGGAGCTTCCATAGAGCAATGTTATCATGTAGGCGATATTACCACTCAGTCATGTGTAGGTGGTATTGCCGGTCGGTTGTTGGGAAGTAATATTTCTCATTGTTATTCGCATGGAGTTATGAAGGCAGTTCCAATGGTTAAACCTAATCCGGGTGGTGGTATTGCCGGATGGGTACAACCGATGTCCGGTGCTTCTACTACTTCTGCCATATCCTACTGCTGGAGCGATTGCGATGTATCGGCACAAAATCAGGTGGGAGGTATCATGGGTAACGCCAATAATGTAACAGGCTCCGGTATTACCGTTCATCACTGTGTGGCATGGAACACATATTTATTCTCTCAAGCTGCACCCAAGTCGGGTAAGGTATGTGGACGGTACAGCCAGAATGTGGCTTATTCCTGTTACGCTAACCCTGCTATGGAATGTGTGTTCCCAAACAATCCAGCACTGCCTGACCAGGCTAGTGTAAACGTAGGTGCAATCACTACGGTAGATCGTTATAACGGCCTGACTACCATCGATAACCTGATGGAAGCCATTCGTACTCTCGACTGGGATACCTCTATATGGAATCTTGACGGTGAGCAACTTCGTTTGGCATGGGAGCTGAATTGATAGAAAATGGTATAACAATTAAGATACAGACTGATGAATACATTCAATAAAATCTTATCACGAGTAACACTTGTTCTGGGAGTGACATTTATGTCTGCCTTCCAATTGTGTGCTGATGATTGGAAAGAAATTATGTATGCCGACCCTACTATCTTTGTGGAGAACGGAAAATATTATCTCACAGGTACACGTAATCAGGAACCGTTGGGCTTTGCTATCCTTGAGTCGAGTGATCTGGAGCATTGGACGGTACCTGATGGCACTTCCCTGCAAATGATACTTCGGAAAGGAGATCGAACGTATGGTGAAAAAGGTTTCTGGGCACCTCAATACTTTAAGGATAAAAGAGCTTATTATTTCACTTATACCGCTAATGAGCAAACAGTAATCGCTTCCTCAAAATCGGTATTCGGACCTTTTCGTCAGAAGGAAGTCAAGCCGATAGATGCTTCCGCTAAAAATATCGACTCATTCCTGTTCAAAGACAATGATGGGAAATACTACCTATATCATGTCCGCTTTAATAAAGGTAATTACCTTTGGGTAGCCGAGTTTGACATAAAGAAGGGAAGTATCAAACCGGAAACTTTGAAACAATGCATGGACTGCACGGAGCCTTGGGAAAAGACTCCGAACTATAAGTCCGCACCGGTAATGGAAGGACCGACTGTTATGAAGTGGGACGGGGTATATTACCTCTTTTATTCTGCCAATCATTTTATGAATATCGACTACTCGGTAGGCTATGCCACTGCTTCTTCCCCTTTGGGTCCGTGGAAAAAGCACCCGAACAGTCCGATCATTCATCGTAGCCTGGTAGGAGAAAACGGATCGGGACATGGAGATGTGTTTAAAGGGCTGGATGGAAAATACTATTATGTTTACCACGTTCACCATTCGGACTCCACTGTACAGCCTCGTAAAACACGTATTGTTCCGCTCATCCTGGAGAAGGGAAACGATGGCATATATAACATCACCGTAGACAAAGAGCACGTTATAAAGCCAATGTGGAAATGATTTGTTCAGAAATGTAGTAGAGAAATCTATTTTGCACATTTGTACGGGTTTTAAGGAGATTCTTCCTTTTCATTTGAAGATTTTCCCGCTTAATTTGTGTCTTGAGATAAAGAATTTGTTAACAGTTAAAAATAATGTTTATGAAAAGAGACAGACTTTATTTTTCTTTCTTGTGTCTTTGTTGCTTTTTGTTTTGTACGCTGGACGTGCAGGCACAACAAGACTATTGGAAGGGACAAGTGAAGGATGCAGTATCTGGTGAACCGATGATTGGTGTCAGTGTTCGCGTGAAGGGTACGGGAAGCGGTACGATTACTGATTTTGACGGTAATTTTACTGTGAAGGCATCGAAAGGAGACATACTTGTCATTTCTTATGTGGGTTATAAAACTCTGGAACTGGATTTAAAGAATAAAACGACTTTAGGAGTAATTTCTTTAGGAGAAGATACGGAGACACTGGAAGAAGTGGTAGTGGTTGGATACGGTGTACAGAAAAAGGTATCCAGTGTTGGTTCCATTGCTACTGCAAAAGGAGATGATTTATTAAAGATAGGTAGCGTGAACTCCGTTTCCGAAGCTTTGCAAGGCCAGATGCCCGGTGTGGTTGCCATTAACTCCACCTCAAAGCCGGGAGCCGATAAAGCTTCTTTGTTGATTCGTGGTAAGTCCACTTGGGGAGAAGCTGCTCCGTTAGTGTTGGTAGACGGTATCGAACGTGACTTTAATGATGTCGATGTGAACGAAATCGAATCTATTTCCGTACTGAAAGATGCTTCGGCGACTGCGGTTTACGGTGTGAAAGGTGCGAACGGTGTGATTCTGCTGACAACCAAACGTGGACTTGAGCAGAAACCGGAAATATCATTCACTGCTAACTTCGGTTTCAAACAACCTTCTGCCGCTCCTGAATGGTCTGACTATGTGACCTCTATGAAACAGTATAACAGAGCACAGGCTAATGATGGTAACTGGGGGGCAATGGTTCCCGAATCTACTATTGCCGCATGGGAAAATGCGTATGCTACCGGAAATTACGGTCCATATAATGATGTCTTTCCCGAAGTGGACTGGTGGAAAGAACTGGTGAAAAACGTAGGTTATGAACAGGCTTATAATCTTAATGTACGCGGTGGTACGAAGAAAATGAGTTATTTTGTATCCTTGGGTTATTTGCATGACGGAGATATTTTTAATACTACCAAACAAGAGGATTTTGATCCTTCTTTCTCTTATCGTCGTTATAACTGGCGTAGTAATTTCGACTTCAATATAACAAACACCACCAAACTATCATTCAATGTGGCTGGTAAGATGGGTTATCAGAACCAACCGTCTTATTATGAGAATGTCGATTCTCCGGATGAACGCTTTTTCAAAACGTTCTTCACAGCTCCAAGTAATGAATTTCCGATTAAATATAGCAATGGAATATGGGGAGACGGGTTAAGTTCCGATCAGAATATAGCTTGTTTGATGAACGAAGGAGGTAGTCGTAATATAAAACAGCATCAAGGTTTTTACGATGTAATCCTGAATCAGAAGCTGGACTTTATTACAAAAGGGTTATCATTGAAAGCATCGTTGTCTTATACTACTTCTTCGTCATGGACCACCCAGTTGATGCCGGGTAAGATTTTGGGTAAAGATGATTTGGTTGCCCAGCGTACACATATTCGTATGAATCGGGTGTATGATTACGCCAATCCTATTTACAATGCTGACGGAACAATTACTTATAATTATACCGAGAAACGTTATCCGGATGAAAATGCTCCCGGAGATTTGCCTGTCGGTGGTGTTTATGACGGCTTCAAGGCTTACGGACGTAAACTTTATTATGAATTAGCATTGAATTACAGCCGTCAGTTTGGCGATCACGATGTAAGTGCTTTGTTTGTGTTTAACCGTAAGATGAACGAATCGACTAATCAGAATGTGATGAACTTCCCGGCTTACGAAGAAGACTGGGTGGGTCGTGTGACTTACAACTTCAAAGAGCGCTATCTTGCCGAGTTTAACGGTGCTTACACTGGTTCGGAGAAGTTTGCTCCGGGACACCGTTTCGGTTTCTTCCCATCTGCTTCTATCGGTTGGCGTATTAGTGAAGAACCATGGGTGAAGAAATGGACCAAAGGAATACTGACAAACTTGAAAGTACGTTATTCGTATGGGGTAGTTGGTAATGATAAAGGTGCTACCCGTTTCAATTATATCCAAAAGTTTGAGCAACTCTCCGACAATGCACAGTTTGGTAAATATCAGACCAGTAACTGGGGACCTTTGTACAAAGAAGGAAAACTGGCCGATCCCGATGCTACTTGGGAAGAATCTATCAAGCAGAATATCGGTATCGAAATAGGTTTGTGGGGTAAGCTGAACTTTACTGTGGATTTGTTTGATGAAAAGCGTAATAACATCCTGATGACACGTAATACGATTCCGTCATGGGCTGATAGTGGTATTGCTTTTCCGCAGGTGAATCTGGGTAAGACTAAAAACCACGGTCTTGAACTGGATGTTACTTGGAACGACCGTATTGGAAAGTTTAATTATTATGCGAAGTTTAATTTTGCAACCAGTGAGAACCGTGTCGTCTTTATTGATGACCCGAAGAATCAGAGTGAGTATCTGAAACAAGCCGGAAAGTCAATCGGATACGTGAATAAATATTTGGCAACAGGAAACTTCCAGTCATTGGATGATATTTATAACTCGGCGCAGTCCACTATTGCCAATGGTACACACAATACGCTGATTCCTGGAGACTTGTACTACATCGATTATAATGGAGACGGTATGATCGACAGTAAAGATATGGTTCCGATGAAGGATTTGAATTATCCTGTAACCACACTCGGATTTACGTTGGGTGGTTCTTACAAAGGATTCGGATTCAATATGTTGTGGTACAGTGCCCTGGATGTTTATAAAGAAGCGATTCCTTCCTATTTATGGGACTTCCCGGAAGGTAATATCAAGGCTCAACCGAATACGTTGAATACATGGACAGCTGATGCTCCGATTCAAAGCGGTCCGGTTCGTCCTAGTATTCATGTTCAGAGAAGTTATAATTCGGTAGCCAGTACATATACATATACCAATCATGCTTATCTACGTCTGAAGAATCTGGAAGTGAATTATCAGATTCCGAAGCGTTGGTTGCAGCCTTTACGTCTGACAAAACTGCAAGTATATGTTAACGGTAGCAATCTGTTAACTTTCTCGAAAGGCGATTCCCGCCGAGACCCCGAACATTCGGGACAGAATGTTTATCCGATGGTGAGACGTTATAACATTGGTTTTAGATTAGGATTATGAGACACTTTAAATTTACTGATATGAGAAGACATAAGTTGAATTGGATATGGATCATTCTGTTGGGGCTGTTTGTAGGAAGCTGTGAGGACTATCTGGACCGCTCTCCTGATGACGGACTTTCCGAAGATGATGTTTATAAAGATTATAGCAGTTTGTTAGGGTTCATGGACCGCATCTTTCAAAATGGTGATATATTAATCTTTACACATGGTATCAACTCTTATTCGAATACATATGTAACGGTAGGTAATTTATCGGATGAATATGCATCCGTCCGCGATAATGATCCGTCGAAGTTTGTCAATGCAGGTAACTGGCTGGAGAATGCCAGTACACGTTTCGAAATAGGAAGTAAAAGTGATGGAGCGAATTTTAAAAGTGCTATTTCTCGTGCCTATACCGGGCTTCGCATTGTGAACCGTGTAATTAGCGGAGCGGATCAGGTAAAATCGATCACAGACGACCAAAGGAGAAAACTGTTGGGGCAGGCTCATTTCCTGCGTGCCTACTTCTATTTTGAGATTATCAAGCGATATGGTGGGATGCCTATCTTTGATCAGCTATGGGGAGCATCGGACGACTTTGACTTTCCCCGTAAAACTTATCAGGAATCCAATGCTTGGATGCAGACCGACTTGGATAAGGCTATTGAATATTTGCCTATAAGCTGGCCTGATGAAGAACATGGACGGCCTGACCGGGTGAGTGCCATGGCATTGAAAGCGATGACACAGCTTTATGCTGCCAGCCCTTTGATGCAGAATGACCTGAATTCGATTGAAAACAAAGGATATGGAAAAGAAATGGCTGCCGAAGCTGCCCGTAGTGCACAGAAGGCTATCAATGCTA
This sequence comes from Bacteroides sp. OM05-10AA, assembly GCF_003439055.1. Classification (NCBI taxonomy): domain Bacteria; kingdom Pseudomonadati; phylum Bacteroidota; class Bacteroidia; order Bacteroidales; family Bacteroidaceae; genus Bacteroides; species Bacteroides sp. OM05-10AA. The sequence goes on along the minus strand of NZ_QSUR01000004.1, from coordinate 87,862 downwards.
TCGAAAGTCACGAATATTATCGCCTGATGAATCATGACGAATATCGTAGCATTCAGTTAATGCCTAATTCCAATCAGTACGCACAGCCGGAATATTTATGGTTCTTGCGTTGGCACCATGGTAACTGGTCTGCTTTCGTCAGAGCGCAATGGCTGACACAACCATACGATAATAAAACCGGTGCCGAAGGTACTCCTTATAATGCTCCGACACAAAATGCGGTAGATATGTACGAACGCAAGGGAACCGATGGTAAATACTATCCGATTACTGATCCTCGTTCCGGTTATGATGCGGTAAAGACTACCAATCCTTACTCGGACAGAGACCCTCGCTTCACTAATAATATCCTTGTGCCTGGTGAGCAATGGGGAAAGAATTTACAGGGTGTTCCCTATTATCTGACCACTTATTCGGGTGGTTACTCCGAGAACTTTATTTCTACCAACCAGTTTACGAGAGGTTCCCAACAGACCGGATATATGTGTAAGAAGTTCATTTGGCCGGAAGCAAGTGTGCCTTTGTTTGGCGAAGCAGGTTTCCAATTATATCGTCTGGTGGCTGTGTACATTCGCGTTTCACAAGTTTACCTGGATATGGCAGAGGCTTCTTTTGAAGCGACAGGTGATCCGGATGCAGTCGTAACAGGTTGTACGATGTCGGCCCGTCAGGCATTGAATAAAATCCGTGTAAGAGCCGGAATCGGTGAACTGCCGGATGGAGTGGACTTTAGAGAAGCTTATCGCCGGGAACGTAGTGTGGAATTGATGTTCGAAGGACATCGCTGGTATGATATCCGCCGTTGGATGATTGCTGAAGACCTGTTTAAAGGTGAATATCCGATTATGGGTGTCAAAGCAACCCCGATTAACCATTCTTATACAGCCGACCAGTTGAAAGTGGAAAAAGCCTGCACTTATAAGCTGACCGACTTTACTTACGAGTATGTTCCGGTGAGGACAGCCGTGCGGACGTTTAACAAGCGTAATTATTGGTATCCGCTGCCGATGGATGAAGTGGCGGCTTTGGATAATCTTCAACAGAACCCCGGATGGTGATACCTAAAATAAAGAAAAGTATATGAGAAACAAGATTAGATATATAAGACTGATAGGGCTCATATTTGTCCTTATCGTTGGCTCTAGCCTGACTTTCGCACAAAATAAATCAAAGAGAAAGTCGGTGAAGAAGCCTCTGGTGGAAATAGTTTCTATTGTTACCGACGAGAAAGGTAGCCCGTTGAAGAATGTTTCTATCATTTGTGGAGAAGGTGCAGTCGTTCTATATACAGATGCAAAGGGACGTTTTCAGACGAAAGTGGAGAATGATGCAACCGTCATGGTGGAGGCTTTGGGATATGAAGATAAAGTGTATAAACTGTCGGGCAGCAATATAGTGCCTGAAAAGATTGTTCTGAAGAAAGAACCCCTGTTCCTAACCGAAGAATCGCTGGTGAACAGAGCCGATGGTGGCAAGACGTATAAAGGGAATGAAGTAGGCGCAACGAGCGTACTGGAGAACGGACAATTCGGAACCTTCCCTGATTTGACGCTGACTAATATGTTGCAAGGTAAAATGTTAGGTCTTCAAGTTCGCTCCACAGTCAGCGGATTGGGAAACAATACGCCTGATTTATTTATCCGTGGTCAGCATGGTATGTCGGAAAATACGGCTATCGTTATTATTGACGGTGTGGAACGTCCGGCAGCGGATTTGATTCCTGAAGAAATCGAACGCATCGAGTTGCTGAAAGATGCCACTGCCAAGATTCTTTACGGGGCACGTGCAGCGAATGGGGTACTTTGGGTGACTACCCGCAGGGGAAAGGCCAACCGCCGCATTTATAATGCTACTGCCGAAGTGGGTGTAGTACAGATGACACGTACTCCTGATTTCCTGAATTCTTATCAGTATGCTAATCTGTATAATGAAGCGCGTGCAAACGATGGACTGACTCCTTACTATAACCAAAAACAACTGGAAGGATATAAAAACTCCAAAGGAGCCAATGATCTGCTGTATCCGAACGTTGATCTGTACGATCAGTTGTTGAAAAAAAATGCCAATTATCGGAAAGTATCGTTCGATATGACGGGAGGTACCGACAGAGTGCGTTATGCTTTGATTGCCGGATATGTAGGAGGTAGCGGATTTGAAGACGTCACCTATACTCCGCAATTGCACCGCCTGACGCTTCGCGGAAACCTCGACTTCAACGTAACGGATTTCCTGACTATATCTGCAGACGTGGCCGGACGTATGGAAATGCGTAAATGGGGGCAACTGGACTGCGGACAGGTATTTACGGCCTTGTCTACTCATCGTCCGAATGAATACCCGCTGACAATGTCACCGGAAGAAACCGGACTGGCAGGCGGTTCGGACGGGATTCCTTTATTCGGTGCAAGTCTCCGGCAGCCGATGAATGCTTATGCGGAAACCATGTACGGAGGATATACAGACGAACGCTATACACGCAGCCAGACCAATATCGGTTTGAAATTTGATCTTGATATGCTGACAAAAGGATTGAAAGCCGGTGCTTTCCTTTCTTTCGACAACTATGATTACTTACAACTCTCTTTGAGCAAAGTCTATCCGACGTATGCCATCAAGACATACCGTGACTTTGCCGGTGAGGAACAAATTATGTACACCCAGATGAAGAAAACAGATGTAGCCACTTCACAAAGCCGGAAGTCGACTACCTTGCAACAGACATTGGGATGGAATGCTTTTGCCGGTTATGAGAATACATTCAATCAAAAACACGATGTATCGGCACGCCTGACTTATATGTACTCGAAAACAACCAATCAGGGAGTGACCCAGGACATCATCAATGCCAACTACGCATTGCGCCTGAACTATATGTACGACCACCGTTATGCTGTGGAAGCCGATATGGCATTGATGGGAAGCAACCGTTTCAAACCGGGAAACAAATATTTCTTCTCTGCTGCGGGTGGTCTTGCTTGGATTCTAAGCAATGAAGATTTCCTGAAAGACAATGAATACGTGAACTTCCTGAAACTGAAAACGAGTGCCGGTATTCTGGGATATGACAGAAGCACGGAACATTTATTGTATGAACGTGCCTGGGCACAGGACGGCAGTTTCCGGTTCGGAACAACGAACAACGGTGCTACGGCTTACTATTCTACTTTTGTCCGTGCAGGCAATCCGAACCTGAAATGGGAAAAGGCGGCAGAATGGAATATCGGTGTGGAAGGTCTGTTCCTGAACAACCGCTTATATACCGAAATAAACTATTTCCGTGAAAAACATACAGACATCATTGGTTCTGTCGATGCATCTTACGGGGATTATACAGGCAACTTTACTTACCAGGATAACATGGGTTCTGTCCTGAATCACGGTATAGAAGGAATGTTCACCTGGAGCGACCGCGTCAACGACTGGTCTTACTCGGTAGGAGCCAATTTCGTATGGTCAAAGAACAAAGTACTGAAATGGAATCAGGTGAAACATGGTGAAGAATACCGCTACACCGTAGGACGCTCTACCGATGCTATGATGGGATTGGTTGCCGAAGGATTATTTGGTAAAGACGTAGCTATCAACGGACATGCAACCCAGACATTTGCCGATTATCAGGAGGGTGACATCGCCTACCGGGATCTGAATGGTGATAAGGTTATCGATGGTCGTGATGTGAAAGAACTTGGAAACTCATTCCCGCGCACTACACTGGGTATCGACTTCAGTGTAAGCTACAAAGGTTGGGGCTTGTATCTTCAGGGATACTCCGAACTGGGTGTTCACACCTGGGCAACGAATGCCTATTATTGGAACAACGGAGAAAGTAAATACTCCAAACTGGCATTAGACCGTTACCATCCGGTAAACAACCCGACCGGAAGCTATCCTCGTCTGACGACGACTGCCGGTGAGAACAACTTCCGTAATTCTTCCTTCTGGCTGGAGAATACAAGTTTCTTCCGTATGAAGAATGTCGAGTTGAGCTATACGTTCAATCAGTTCTCTCCGAGTTCGGTAGTGAAGAAGATCAAGGTTTTTGCCCGTGGTGCTAACTTGTTCGTGCTTTCTTCCGTGAAGGATCTGGATCCTGAACTGCTGAATGCCGGTGTGACCAACTACCCGGTGACACGTAGCTTTACAGGTGGAGTCTCTTTTGTATTTTAATTTTGAACAATTAATAGATGGCAATATGAAACATATATTAGGAAGTTGCGTTTTAGCAGGTCTGTTTCTCTTTTGTGCTTGTGACGACACATTGGATACCAAGGTGACGTGGCAGATCGGAGACTCCGATACATGGAGAGTCCCGGAGCTTGCTCAAGGCGTACTATATAAAGCTTATAATGGCATAGCCAATCGTCCGGATTGCTTTGAAGATAACTTTTTGGATTGTGCTACTGATAATGCAATGACCAATTTGCGTAGCTCTTCTGTCTATAAATTAAGTATGGGTGGTATGACAGCGTTTAACAATCCGATTGGAAACTGGAGCAATGCATACAACATGCTGAACTATGTAAATTCTTTCCTCGAAAACGGCTTGACCGACCAGGTGCAGTACAACCGTACCGACACGGAAGTGGACAAGCAAATCAAGTTACGTCTGAAAGGTGAATCGTATTTCCTGCGTGCATGGTGGCATTTCGAACTATTGAAGATGTACGGTGGAAAGGGGAAGAATGGAAAAGCATTAGGTATTCCGTTGGCAGATCATTTTATCTCGCAGGAAGAAGCTGCGCAGAATGGTGAATTTCTCCGTCCTACATATCAGGCAACAGTCAATTTTATCGTAAACGATTTGAATAATGCCATCGAACTGTTGCCGAACGCTTATCAGGGAGATGACCTGGAGTTTGGTAATACACAAATTGGGCGTGCCACGAAAGCTGCTGCGGCTGTTCTGAAAAGCCGTGCGCTTTTATACAGTGCCAGCCCAGCCATGCAGGACGATGACGTGACGAAGATTACCGGTATGGGACAATTCGAAATACTGAACCCTACAGTTTACCAGGCAAAATGGGAAGCGGTAGCTAAAGAGATTAATAAGATTCTGGGTATGGAAGGTTTCGGTACTTTTGTTCCTGTCACGGCTTCTTCCATAGCCGATGTCCAGACGGAAAGTTCCGATTATGCTTTCCGCAGGTATTTTAATAACAATCTGCTGGAGGGTTTTCATTTCCCGCCATTTTATTATGGAAGTGCCCGTGCTACTCCTTCTCATAATCTGGTAAAGGCTTTTTATGCGAAGAACGGTTATCCGGCAACCGACGTCCGTTCGGGTATCGACTTGTCTGATCCAGACTTTGATATGATGCAGCTCTATGCCGTACTGGATAATCGTTTTGCATTGAATGTTTATTACCACAGTGCTACATTTGGTGATTCCGGTCAGTCACTGGATATGTCCGAGGGTGGAAAAGATTCCCCGTCGTTTAGCGAGAATGCTACACGTTCCGGTTATTATCTGGCTAAATTCGTATCCAAGAAATCGGCTATGCTGAATCCGATCCAGACGTTAAATTCGGTTCATTACAATCCTTTATTACGGAAATCGGAAGTTCTTCTTAACTTTGCCGAAGCTGCCAATGAGGCATGGGGCAACCCGACGGTGAAAGGGGAGGGATGTCTGTATTCTGCTTATGAAATAATGAAAACAATCCGTTTGCAGGCAGGAGGCATTAACTTTGATCTTTATCTGGATGAAGTAGCCCAAAGTAAGGATTCGTTCAGAAAGCTGATTCAGAATGAACGCCGCTTGGAGTTTGCTTTCGAGAATCATCGCTATTTTGATATGCGGCGCTGGGTATTGCCGTTGAACGAAGAGGTGGAAGGAGTTGCCGTCACCCGCAATGAAGACGGTACATTCAGCTTCAAAGTGCAGAAGGTGGAGCAACGGAAATATGAAGTGAAAAACTATTTCACTCCGCTGCCATATTCAGAGTTGGAAAAGAATAAGAATCTAATTAATAATCAGGGTTGGGAATAACGTGTGGTTGATATAAATACTTATTTACAATGAAGAAACTAAATATATTATGGATAGGGCTGATAAGCGTTCTGATGACTGCTTGTTATGACGATTATGAAAAGGACTACGATAAGAGTGCGGTGTACTTTGCTTCGCAGAAACCTTTGCGGACACTGGTAGCCGACACAGATATGTCGATAAAGGTAGGAGTGGCCATTGGCGGCAAAAGAGAAGTGCATACCGATGATTGGGCTACATTCGAGATCGATCCGTCTTTATTGGATGGTACGGGCTTGACACTAATGCCGGAAAACTATTATCAGTTGGCTAATCCGAACAAGATGACGATCAGCAACCCGAACCTGGCAATCGCAGATGTGAAAGTGACTTTCTCCGATGCTTTTTATAATGACGATGCCGCTTTGGATAAGCATTATGCCATCCCTTTCCGGTTGGTCGATCACAATCAGGATGAAGTAAGTACCGACGTGAATGGCAATTTGAAGGATTACAGTATTGTAGTTGTCAAGTTTGTCAGCCAGTATCACGGCACCTACTTTGTGAAAGGGAAAGTAACCAACTTATCCACCCAGCAGGTGACTGAATACAATAACAAGGATTTGAGTCAGAATATGACCCGCGACTTTGTTTCATTAGGCCGAAACAAGGTACGCAGACCGGGCTTCGGACAAACGTTGGAAAACAATGAATCGGTGAATCTGACAGTCAATTCAGATGGAAGTGTTACTATCGAGGCCGGGGGAAGTGTCGCTATCGCAGATGCATCCGCCACATTAGATCCTGCAGCCGAATCACTGGAATTTGTAGGGAAACAGCCTAAGTTTACGCTTTCTTATAAATATACGAAAGGCGGCGTTACTTATCAGGTCAATGAAGAACTGATTCGTCGTCAGAATCCGGAAGCCGATTTACGCTTTCAGGAATGGTAGAAAGTAGGTATTAGTCGATTATAGGTGTCTATCTGTCGCCGGTAATTAGCTGAATCAACGATGTTGCAGGCTGATTACCGGTGATATTTTTAGATATTCTGTTAGGTTTATATCGCTTAAGTTAGCTTACGACTCTACTTTAGAATAGATTTTCCTTTTTCTGTTATCATCCAATAACCTATCTTTTTCGAGCCTTTTCGAATAATGCAGCCATTCACTTTTAAGTTGCGGAATGTTCTCTTGATCGTAGCACTGGAAACAGATAAAGATATGGCTAGATTATCATATGTTGACTGATTATCTTTTACTATCAATTTTAATATATCTTTCTCTAATGATGATAGTTTTAAAGGGTCATTTAAAGGGTCATCGTTCTTAATTATGTTAGGTCTATATATGATAAGTGTAACGCCACCGGCTTCATTTATAAACTCCGGTTTGCGGAGCCCTGCTTTCGTCATACCCTCATAAATTTTATGAATACCTCGTCCCCATGATTCAATAAATCCAGCACGGTAAAAAGTTTCGGCGATAAGGCGATTCCGAGGTTGTGAAGCGTGGTCACCTAATAATTGTTCGATAGTCATACCTTCGGGAAGTGTCACTCATAATTACTACAAAGTTACGTATTCTTTTTCAAACTTTGTAGAGTATAAGGAGATTTACAAGTGCCAGTTCCGGTGAATTACTTCAATTGCTTGAGAAACTCTGTCGGAGTGATATTAAATTCCTTTTTGAAACATTTTGTAAAGTAGTTCGGGTCTGATATACCGACAGCGAATGAAGCTTCGGAAACATTCATGCCGTTCAGTAAATGGGTTTTGGCTTCCTTCATCTTGATGGTACGTATAAACTGTGTGATGGAGCATCCCGTGAGTGATTTCAGTTTCATGTGCAGCAGACTACGGCTGATGCGGAGATGGGCTGTGATTTCAGTTACTCCAAAATCTTCCTTGGTGAGGTTCGCCATAATCAGTTCTACCAGTTCTTTCATAAACACCTCATCCCGTGGATTGTTGGTGATTTGCTTGATGTTCAGTTCCTCCGCCTGTTTGAAGTGCTCAATATTCTGTTTCCGGCTCTTTTGGATATTCTGTACCAGCAACTCCAGGTTCTTGGCGTTGAAAGGTTTGGTGATATAGGCGTCCGCTCCCCGCAGATAGCCTTCTGTATGGTCGTTTTCATCCGTCTTGGCAGTCAGCAGGATGACGGGGATATGACTGGTCGTTACATCTTGCTTGACGCGTTCCGTGAATTCCAGTCCGTCCATCACCGGCATCATTAAGTCCGATATAATCAGATTCGGCAGTTGTCTGGCTATCTTCTTGCAGGCTTCCGCTCCGTTGTAGGCACGTATGATGTCATATTTCTCACCGAATATACTGGCGAGGTAATCATTCATCTCTTTATTATCCTCCACAATCATGATAGATTCTCTGCCGGAGTCTTTCTCTTTGTTGGTCAGCTTTTCGGGGATGAGTTCGATTGTCTCCTTGATTCGCTGGTTGTATTTTTGTATTTCTTCTGTCGTGATGTTTTCGGAAGAGCGTTCGTCGGGTGCGTAGGCATCCTCCGATACGTTCAGGGTGACGATAAAGTCCGAACCTTTGTTGACCTCGCTCTCTACCCGTATTTCTCCTTTATGCATGTGGATGAGCGAACGAGTGAGCGAAAGTCCCAAGCCGAATCCCTCGCGGTGGTCGCGTTTTTCGACCTGGTAGTAGCTCTCGAATATTTGTTCCTGAACGTCTTTGGGAATTCCTCTGCCGCTGTCCTTGACGGAGATTTGAACCATGGTTTCTTTCTCCTCTTTAATCAGTTTGGCGCTCAATCTGACGTATCCGCCGGGTTGTGTGTATTTAAATGCGTTCGAGAGCAAATTATAAAGAATCCGTTCCAGTTTGGAAGGCGAGAACCAAACTTCTTCTTTGGTATCTTCCAGACTGACGATAAAGTCGATTTCCCGTTCTCCGGCTACGATGTCGAAGATATGGGAGAGCTCCTCCAGAAAGTGCATGATATCTCCTTTACGGACGCTGATATGCATCTGTTTCATTTCGATTTTACTGAATGTCAATAGTTCGTTAATCAGATAATTCATCCGGTTGGCGTTACGGTAGATGACTTCCAGTTTCTCCTTGTCGTTGTTACTAATCTGCGGCTGCTGGATCAATCGTTGTAGAGGTGATAAAATCAGGGTTAATGGTGTTTTCAGATCATGGGAGATGTATGTGAAGAAATTTATTTTCTGTTGATTCATGTTCTCCATGTTGACACGCTGTTCATGTTCCGTTTTCAGTCGCATGAGCAGGATGATACGCGTTTTAGTATACCGGTAGGCGGCGTAGATGATTAATAAGGAGAGCAATGCATATACAAAATACGCTCCCGGCGATAGCCACCAGGGTGGAAGGATTCTGATGGCAAGGTCTTTTTGTCCCGTTTCGTCCCAGTGAATACCGTCTTTGCTGGCTTTGATCTTTAAGATATACCTTCCTGAAGGTAGGTTTGAAAAGCGTACCTGATGCTGGTTGCCCACAAACTGCCAGTCCTTGTCGATGCCTTCCATTTTCATGGCATATTGAGTGTTGTAGGTATATTGATAATTCAGTCCGGAATATTCGAGACGCAGGGATTGGGCCTGGTCATGTGTCAGGGTAATTTCTGTCAGTTCGGAGATGGAGGACGGAATGGACGCTTTCTCGTTGTTGGGCGACATATATTCGCTGTTGCTCCATATAGCAGTCAGGGCAATATTGAAATGAGGATTGACGGAGCGTACCTGTTCCGGATAAAAAGAAATCATACCGTTGATGGTTCCGAAATACAGCTCTCCGTCGGGCTTCTTGCAGGCGGAGGAGTAGTTGAACTGGTTAATCGGCAGTCCGTCGGCTGTGGTATAGCGGTCGATATTTTCCGTCTGTGGATTGATGCAGCAGAGCCCGCTTCCGGTTCCTACCCAGATGTTGTTCATTTCATCTTCTATGATGCCTTTAATGGCATTGGAGCCGAGTTGCTCTTTGCTGTAAGAAGCGATGATGCTTCCGTTGCGGTCTGATACATAAAGCCCGTTGTTGTCTGTCCCTATCCATATCCGTTGGTGTGAATCGGGGTAGATATAGGTTACATAGAGATCGGTGTGCGGCAAGATAGGGAGTGAGGTAACTTTCAGCGTACGGGTATTTATCTGGAACATACTGCCTTTTCGGGTTCCTGCCCAAAGTATGCTGTCATTGAATTGTACCAGGTTAAACACACGGAGCGGTGAAATCTTTTCCGGCCGGGCATTGGCTTTTTTCTTGTCGATCAGGAATAAGCCTGAAGGCCCCCCGTACCAAACGTGCTCGTTCTTGTCTTCGATGATGCAGAAGCCGGATGAAACCTCTTCCGATAATAGATTATAGTCCACCGTACGGTTCAGATGCGGTATATAGTGAAGAGCTCCTTTCAGGAACAGTCCGAGCCATAGGCTGTTATCTTTGTCGAGCCATAGAGAGTGTATGTTCTTGGCGTAGATTTGCATCTGTTTGTGAAGCCGTTCGGCGCGGGTAATCTCTTTTTTACTGTTCAGGTAATTCAATCCGCCATCCTCCGTGGCGATGTACAATCCGTTGTCCGGCGCATTGATAATCTGGCGGACTGCTTTTCCACTCAAATGATTGAAACTGCCTCCGTATGGATATATTTGGAACTGGTCGGAGCCGAATATATAATAGTTGACTCCTCCGAAATAGGTTCCCACCCACATATTATGAGCCTTGTCCTGATAAAGACTGTAAATGGGCGAATCGTTCAGGGCACTTAAATCCCGTTCGGATTGTTCGTAGTGTGCAATCAGTTGGTAAAGTTTATTGAACACGAAGATGCCATACTCCGTTCCTACCCATATATTCCCGGTATGGTCGGTTGACGCACACCGGAAATCTTTTACTTCCAGGTCTTTGGAGAGATTGCACAGGGTGTTGCTTTGTATGTGATAAACGAAGAAGTCATTATTGGTATTGAATAAAAGTTGGTTGGACGAGATCAACACGGCATTGTTACATTGATGTGCAAAAGGCTGGATCAGGGTAGGGAGCGAAACGAACTGTTTCTTTTCCAGACTGTATCGCATCAGTCCTTTGTTGGTGTCTATCCACAGGGTTTTATCTCCGTCTTCTGCAAAATACCTCACATAAGGTTTCTCTTCATTAAGCAGAAAAGGGACGAACAGGCTGTCCTGTTCATTGTAACGGTAGAGTCCGTTGCTACAGGCCGCCAGGAGCATCCCGTCGCTGGTGTTCAGGAAACAAACATCATCTTTGGTATTTCCTTTAATCCGATAACGGGTAAAATCTTCCGTCCGGTAGTCGTAGCTGCAAATACCCTGGTCGGTGGAGATCCATAGAACATTGCGCAGCGAGTCGTTATACAGACGGGTGATAAAGTCGTGGCAGAGCGAGGTACTGTCGGCCTCATTGTGTGCAAACAGGTTAATATTATAACCGTCGAAGCGGCACAAGCCGTTGCGTGTGCCGAACCAGATGAATCCGTGATTGTCCTGGGTAATCGCATTGATCGTATTATGCGGGAGTCCTTCGGCTATGCTTAGCTGTTTGAAGCGTATATTATTATATTGTATCTGTCCCGTCGACAGGCTGGCGTTTAAGAGCACGAGACTAAAGGAGAGGACGATTTTAAGGGCGGTGGTTCTCATGGCTTTACGAATTTAATTTCATGACCAAAGATACGTCTTTTTTTGTTTGGAACAGTCGTAGGATTGTTCAAACGGACAGCACTCATGTTCAGATTGTTGTCCGGCAGCTGATTTTTATACATGATTGCAGGTATTAAGCATTATTTTTCTGTTTTTCTTGGATAGAAAAGACCACATTTGCAATGTGAAACTCTAAAAACACAATGCTATGAATCATCCGACATTAAAATCCCTTACGTTGGGTATCGGTCTGTTCTTCACATTACCTCTGGTATATGCGAATAGTTCTTTTCCGTCTTCATCCGATGGAACATTGTACATCAATAAATCGAAAACCCGCAAAGTGGCTCCCGTAAAGTACGGTTTCCATTATGAGGAAATAGGAATGATGGGTGAGGGCGCCCTGCACGCCGAACTGATACGTAACCGTTCGTTTGAAGAAGCAACACCGCCTGCCGGGTTATCAGTAAAGAACGGGCTGTATGAAAATGTTCCGGCTCCCCGTGTTAAAGAGAAGAAAGTGTTTCAGGCCGATCCGTTGATTGGATGGACGACTTATCCGTTATCTTATGCACCTGTGTTTGTCAGTCGCACGGAGGAAGATTCGATGAGTGAGGAAAACAAGTATTCAATGCTGGTGAATGTTACGGAGGATATTGCCAATCATCCGGATGCTATGATTCTCAACCGGGGATATTATGGAATGAATTTGAACACAGATACGTCCTACCGGCTTTCCCTGTTCCTGAAAAACAGAAATTATTCCGCTCCATTACGGGTCTTTCTGGTCGATGAACTGGGTTGTAAAGTGAGCAACGTTGTTGAAGTGAACGTCGGAAACCGGAACTGGACAAAATATACGGGCGAACTGAAACCGGAAAAGAATGTCCAGCGCGGAATGCTTGCTATTCAGCCTATGTCGAAAGGACAATTTCAGATAGATGTTGTTTCCCTGTTCCCGTCCGATACCTGGAACGAGGGGAAATCCGTATTTCGTAAAGACATTGTTCAAAATCTGAAAGAGTTTGCTCCCAGTTTTATCCGTTTTCCGGGTGGATGCATTGTACATGGAGTCAATGAAGAAACAATGTATCACTGGAAGAAAACACTCGGGCCGATTGAAAACCGTCCGGGCCAGTGGAGTAAATGGGCGCCTTATTACCGTACCGACGGAATCGGTTATCATGAGTTTTATGAATTATGCGAATATGTGGGGGCCGATGCGATGTATGTCATGCCTACGGGCATGATTTGCAGCGGTTGGGTAAAGCAAAGTCCGCAATGGAACTTCAGGCATATTGACGTCGATTTGGATGCATATATTCAGGATGCGTTGGATGCCATAGAGTATGCTATTGGCGATACGACTACGAAGTGGGGAGCCGAACGTGCGAAGAACGGCCATCCGGCCCCTTTCCCATTAAAATATGTCGAGATCGGTAATGAAGATTTCGGACCTGTGTATTGGGAACGTTATGAAAAGATCTATCAGGCATTGTCTGCTAAATATCCCGATTTGATTTATATCGCTAATAGCGTTATCCGGGTAGTGGGGAGGGAGAATGACGACAAACGGAAAGATATTGCCAATTTTATCAACCCGAAAAATGTAAAGGTGTTCGATGAACATTACTATAATTCGATTGAATGGGCCTGTCAACAGCATTATCGTTTTGATAACTATAAACGAGGCGTCGCTGATTTATTTATCGGTGAATTGGGAATCAGTGGAAAATACCCTTATAATCTGTTGGCTACCGGGGCAATCCGTATGTCAATAGAGCGTAACGGCGATTTGAATCCTCTGTTTGCCGAACGTCCGGTGATGAGGCATTGGGATTTCCTGGAACACCGTATTTTCCTGCCGATGTTGATTAACGGAGTGGACAGTAGCGTAAAGACTTCTTTCTTCTATCTGGCAAAGATGTTCAGGGATCACACGTTTGATGTGTGCTTGGATGCAGCGATTAAAGATATGGAAGGTATACAGAATATCTTTGTGACAATGGGATATGATACGGCCAGCAAGCAATATATTCTGAAACTGATAAACCTGCAGGATAAGAAAGTCACTTTGCAGCCGGAAGTCTCCGGTTTCAAACGTCCGGTCAAGGCTCATAAGACAAGCCTGGTACTGGTTCCGGGAAAAGAAAATACACCGGCTACTCCGAATGAAATCAAACCGGTGGAGACTGAAGTCGGACTAGACCTGAACAAACCGCTCGAACTGGAAGCCGCTTCTATGACTGTGTACCGTTTTAAATAGGAGAACCATAAGATTCAATAAGCGGATATGAGAGATTTAAACAAAAGAATATGAGGTTTACATAAATAGGAAATTAAAAGAAGCAAAAATGAAAAATACACTCTTTTGTATTACAGGACTTGCCATACAGGGGCTGGCTATGTCAGCCACAGCACAAACCGGCAAACCGAATATTGTGGTCATTATGACCGACCAGCAACGTGCTGACTTGTGCGGCAGGGAGGGTTTTCCTTTGGAAGTGACTCCTTATGTAGACCAACTGGCACAGGAGAATGTATGGTTCAACAAGGCATATACTGTGATGCCGGCCAGTTCTCCGGCTCGTTGTTCCATGTTCACCGGACGTTTCCCTTCTGCCACTCACGTACGTACGAACCACAATATTCCCGACATCTTCTATCAACAGGATTTGGTAGGAGTATTGAAAGAAAACGGATATCAGACAGCATTGGTGGGCAAGAATCATGCTTACCTGAAACCTGCCGACCTGGACTTTTGGTCTGAATACGGACACTGGGGAAAGAACAAAAAGGCGACTCCCGCCGAGAAAGAAACTGCCCGTTTCCTGAATCAGCAAGCCAGAGGCCAATGGCTGGAACCCTCTCCAATCTCCCTGGAAGAGCAGCATCCCACCAAAATCGTGAACGAAGCACTGGCATGGATTGAGAAACAGAAAGAAAATCCTTTCTTCGTATGGGTATCCTTCCCGGAACCCCACAACCCTTATCAGGTATGCGAACCCTATTACTCCATGTTCTCGCCCGACAAACTTCCCGTATTGAAGACATCACGCAAGGATTTGGCAAAGAAAGGAGAGAAATACCGTGTTCTGGCAGAACTGGAAGATGCATCCTGCCCCAATCTGGAACAGGACCTGCCCCGAATCCGTGCCAATTATATCGGAATGATCCGGTTGATAGACGATCAGATCAAAAGATTGATCGAATCATTGAAAGCCAGCGGACAATATGAAAATACCATCTTTGTTGTACTCTCCGACCACGGTGATTATTGGGGAGAATACGGATTAATCCGTAAAGGAGCCGGACTCTCCGAGAGCTTGGCACGTATTCCGATGGTATGGGCAGGCTATCAGATCAAGAATCAGCCTGCACCTATGGATGGCCATGTGTCGATAGCCGACCTTTTCCCCACCTTCTGCTCTGCCATCGGTGCCAAAATACCGGCAGGCGTTCAGGGACGTAGCTTGTGGCCGATGTTGACCGGGAAGGCTTATCCCAAAGAAGAATTCTCCAGCATGGTGGTTCAACAAGGCTTCGGCGGAGCTGACGTCGGACTGGACGCTTCCCTGACTTTCGAGCAGGAAGGCGCATTGACTCCCGGCAAGATAGCCCACTTTGACGAACTGAACACTTGGACACAAAGCGGCACTTCACGCATGATAAGAAAGGATGACTGGAAACTGGTAATGAATCATTATGGAAAGGGTGAACTTTATAACTTGAAGAAAGACCCTTCGGAAGTTCATAATCTGTTTGGCGAGAAGAAATATAGCGAAATTCAAACGGAACTTCTGACTCGGTTGCTGGCATGGGAATTACGTTTGCAGGACCCACTACCCCTTCCGCAAAGACGCTATCATTTTAAACAGAACCCATTTAACTATCTTAAATAGGAAGAATACGTAAACATAAAACAGGAATATATGAAATTGATTGGACGATTAGGATTGATCTTGCTTACAGGATTTATTTCCATCTGTACAGCATCAGCGCAGTTATATGGAACGGCAAATACAAACGCTCCGGAACTACGTGTTCCGAAATCTGTAAAGCCGGCATTTGATTATTGGATGAGGGACACCTGGGCTACACTGGGGCCCGACGGCTATTATTATATCACAGGAACCACCTCTACCCCCGATCGACATTTTCCGGGACAGAGACATTGTTGGGACTGGAACGACGGTTTGTACCTGTGGCGTTCCAAAGACATGAAGTCTTGGGAAGCTATGGGGCATATATGGTCGATGGAAAAAGACGGCACTTGGCAAAAGAAGCCGAAAGTATATAAAGCAGGAGAGAAATATCAGAAAAAATCCATCAACGGTGATCCGATGGACAACCGTTTCCATGCTGTATGGGCTCCGGAAATGCATTATATCAAAAGTGTGAAGAACTGGTTTATCGTTGCCTGCATGAATGAGTCGGCAGGCGGAAGAGGTTCTTTCATCCTGCGGAGTAAGACCGGAAAGCCGGAAGGCCCATACGAGAATATCGAGGGGAATAAAGACAAAGCCATCTTTCCGAACATCGACGGAAGTCTGTTTGAAGATACGGACGGTACGGTCTATTTTGTCGGGCACAACCATTACATCGCCCGCATGAAACCGGATATGAGCGGTTTCGCCGAGGAATTGAAAACCTTGAAAGAGAAGAAATTTAATCCGGAACCGTATGTCGAAGGCGCGTTTATCTTCAAATACGATAACAAGTATCACCTGGTACAGGCTATATGGTCGCACCGTACGTCAGAGGGAGATACCTATGTTGAGAAGAAAGGAGTGACCTCGCCGAAAACTCGTTATAGCTATGATTGCATCATATCGACCGCTGATAATGTGTATGGTCCCTACAGCGAACGCTACAATGCCATCACGGGAGGAGGACACAACAATCTTTTCCAGGATAAGAATGGAAACTGGTGGGCTACCATGTTCTTCAATCCGCGTGGGGCGCAGGCGGCAGAGTATAAGGTAACGTGTCGTCCCGGATTGATTCCGATGATCTATGAGAATGGTAAATTCAAACCCAACTTTAATTATAATACCAAATGAAAACTTCTTTATTGATAGCAGGCAGTTTGGCTCTGGTCCCGATGACTTACGCGCAGGACAAGCCGAATATTATTATCATACTGGCGGATGACCTGGGATTCTCCGATCTCGGCTGCTTCGGTGGTGAGATTCATACACCGGTACTGGATAAACTGGCAAAGAATGGTGTCCGGATGACGCAGATGTACAACAGTGCACGCAGTTGCCCGTCCCGTGCCAACCTGTTGACGGGACTTTATCCTCATCAAACAGGACTGGGACACATGGATGGCAGTCACCCTGCATGGCCGAAGGGATATTCGGGATTCCGTTCCAATTCAGATAATGTCACGATTGCGGAAGTCTTGAAAGACGCCGGATATTTTACGGCTATGTCGGGAAAATGGCATCTGGGGAACAAGTCGAACCCAATTCTTCGTGGTTTCCAAGAGTATTACGGATTGTTGGGTGGATTCAATTCTTTCTGGAATCCGGAAGTATATACCCGTTTGCCGAAAGACCGTACCCCCAGACACTATGAAGAAGGAACTTTCTATGCAACGAATGTGATAACGGATTATGCGATTGACTTCATCGACCAGGCACATCAGGAAAAGAAACCGCTGTTCCTGTATCTGGCTTATAATGCTCCCCATTTTCCTTTGCACGCACCGAAAGAAGTGACCGATAAATATATGTCTCTCTATATGCAGGGATGGGACAAGATTCGTGACGCACGTTGGAAACGGATTGTTGACCTGAAACTGATGCAAGGCAAACCGGAACTTAGTCCGCGCGGCGTGGTTCCCGAAAGTCTGTTTGAAGATGAAACGCATCCGTTACCGGCATGGGACTCATTGACGAAAGATCAGCAGACCGACCTGGCACGTCGTATGTCCATTTTTGCAGCGATGGTGGATGTGATGGACGCGAATATCGGCCGGGTAGTGGATGAGTTGAAAAAGAACGGTGAGTTGGACAATACATTTATCATGTTTATGTCCGATAACGGAGCTTGTGCCGAATGGCACGAATTTGGTTTTGACAAACAGACCGGAGTCGAATATCATACGCATACGGGAGCCGAACTCGACCAGATGGGCTTACCCGGAACTTATCATCATTACGGCACAGGCTGGGCGAATGTTTGTTGCACACCGTTCACGCTGTATAAACATTATGCTCACGAAGGAGGTATCTCAACCCCATGCATCATTTCCTGGGGTAATCAGGTGAAGAACAAAGGCGGACTGGATCATCAGCCTGCACAATTCTCCGATATCATGTCTACCTGTGTGGAACTGGCAGGAGCCACTTATCCGAAAGAATATCAGGGAAGAGCGATTCTGCCTACGGCAGGTAAATCCATCCTCCCGATTGTGAAAGGAAAGAAGATGCCCGAAAGGTATATCTATGCAGAGCATGAAGGCAACCGCATGGTGCGTAAAGGTGACTGGAAGCTGGTTTCGGCCAATTTTAAGGGAGATGAATGGGAATTGTACAATATCAGGGAAGACCGTACCGAGCAACACAACCTGATCGGTAAATATCCTGAAATGGCAAAAGAACTGGAAACGGCCTATTTCGAATGGGCAGACAAGAGCGATGTCTTGTATTTCCAGAAAATGTGGAATACCTACAATAAGAATCGACGGAAAGATTTTAAAGAATATAAAACCCGCTAACGCTTATGGATAAGAGAATCTTATTTACTCTGGCTTTAGGAGCCATGTCGCAGGTGTTTGCCCATGCATGGGAGCCTAAAGGAGACAAAATCAAAACAGTATGGGTTGAACAGGTGACGCCGGAAAATGTGTGGCAAAGTTATCCCAGACCGCAGTTGCAACGGGCAGAATGGATCAATCTGAATGGATTGTGGAAATATGCCGTAACGGATCAGAACACGGTCCGGAAGAATGTTTCCTTTGAGGGAGAGATTCTCGTCCCGTTTGCGATTGAATCGTCACTGTCCGGGGTGCAGAAAACATTTCTTCCTACGGATAAACTATGGTATCAACGTGAGTTCACACTAAATCCTTCCTGGAAGAATAAATCTACTATTCTGCATTTCGGAGCGGTGGATTATGAATGTCAGGTGTGGGTGAATAACCGGTTGGCCGGCACGCATAAAGGAGGGAATAATCCGTTCTCGTTTGATATTACTAAGTTTTTGAAGAAAAGCGGACCTCAAAGCATTGAGGTAGCTGTAACCGATCCGACAGATACGGAATCTATTTCCCGTGGCAAGCAACAACTCAATCAGGAGGGAATTTGGTATACACCCGTATCGGGTATTTGGCAGACAGTCTGGCTGGAAGCGGTAGATAAAACTTATATCCGTCAGGTGCTTCCTTCCACTGATATTGAAAAGAAGTCCGTAAAGCTGAACTTCGACATAGCCGGAGCTAAAGGTAATGAAGAGGTAAAAATAGAAGTGTTGGATGATGGCAAAGTAATCAAGACAGTGGAACAGAAGTTGCGTGATGCGATTGAGATAGATGTTCCGGATGCTGTCTTATGGTCTCCGGAATCTCCGAAACTGTATCATCTGAATATTTCCTTATCCAATGGAGGGCGTGTTTTAGATCAGGTAAAGAGTTATTTTGCTTTGAGAAAAGTAGATGTGCGGAAAGATGAGTGCGGATATAATCGTATTTGCCTGAATAATCAACCCATCTTCCAATACGGTCCGCTCGATCAAGGCTGGTGGCCCGATGGATTGCTGACTCCTCCTTCCGAGGAAGCGATGCTGTGGGACATGGTGCAGTTGAAGAAGATGGGATTTAATATGATCCGTAAACATATCAAGGTGGAGCCGGAACAGTATTATTATTACGCCGACTCTCTCGGTCTGATGATGTGGCAGGATATGGTATCCGGTTTTGCTACGTCAAGGAAGAAGGAGGAACATGTCAATCCGCTGGCTACTACTGATTGGAATGCTCCTGAAGAGCATACCCGGCAATGGCAAAAAGAAATGTTCGAGATGATTGATCGTCTCCGTTTCTATCCCTGTATCACTACTTGGGTTGTATTCAATGAAGGATGGGGACAGCACAATACGGTGGAAATCGTGAATAAAGTGATTAAGTACGACGATACACGTCTGATAAACGGAGTGACCGGATGGACGGATAGAGGCGTAGGCGATATGTACGACGTGCATAATTATCCTGTCACTTCCATGATTCTGCCGGAGAATAACGGTAACCGTATTTCCGTATTGGGAGAGTTCGGCGGTTATGGCTGGGCGATTAAGGAGCATATCTGGAATCCGAATATGAGAAACTGGGGGTATAAGAATATCGACGGGGCAATGGCATTGATTGATAGCTATGGTCGCCTGTTATATGATTTGGAAACGCTGATTGCCCAGGGATTGAGTGCGGCAGTCTATACACAAACTACCGATGTGGAAGGGGAAGTGAACGGCTTGATTACTTATGACCGGAAAGTGACTAAAATACCGGAAGGCTTGTTGCACCTGATGCACAATCGTTTGTATGAAATCACCCCCGTGAAAGCTGTTACTTTGATTGCGGACAGCCAGAACGGAAGCAAGAATACCCGCCTTGTAAGTGTGAACGGTCAGGAACTGAAAATGACTTCTTTGCCTTTCGAATGTCCCCCTCGTTCCACAATAGTATCTGAAGCTACTTTTAATGTAGATAAGGACTTCAACCATCTGTCTTTATGGCTGAATGTTGCCGGAGAAGCAAAAGTGTGGTTGAATGGAGTGGAAGTCTTTGCACAGGAGGCAAAACAGACCAGGCAGTACAATCAATATAATATCAGTGATTATAGCCGTTATTTGCGAAAAGGAAACAATCTGTTGAAAATCGAAGTGAAAGATAGCAAGAAGATGAGATTCGATTATGGGTTGAGAGCTTATTAACGGAATTGTTTTTCTTTTGTCTGTTTCTATTGTAAGGTACTTACCTTTGTATTCTTCTTCTCGAATAGGCTTAGGAATCGAAACACTGTAGAATTTCTAGGTATTTGGGAGAAGCTGAACAACCCCAATTTTAATTGTGTCGAATTCGGCACAATTAAAATTGGGGTTGTTCAGTTATCGCCTTAGTGCAAAAGAATGGATGCAAAATACAAATGGCATCGATATCATATCAAAAGCTGGTAGATATGGTGGAAAAATTGGCTACCTTCACTCTACTTGTTATTAACGTTTCATGAAAAAGTGCTTGGAATATACGCAAAACGATGATTCTTATACTGCTTTTCGATAATTAGTTGTAATTTTGTAACGAGAATAGACAATGAATTTTATTGATTGATAATATAGTAGCCATCATAAAAAATGAAATTAGAGACTCTGATAGCAGAATGCACCGCATACGATTTTAAATTAATGCTTGAAGAAAAGAAGCCTAAGAGCTGGCTAAAGAGTATAAGTGCTTTTGCCAATGGTCGGGGCGGTTCACTTTTCTTTGGCATAGACGATGATGGTGTTGTCAGAGGTCTTGATGATGTGCAGCATGTTTGTGAAACCATCAGCAGCAAGATTCGCGACTACATGGATCCATTGCCTGATGTCGAAATGGTTCCACAAAGAATTGGTGACCTTGACATATTACAACTGAAAGTTAATGCTGGCAGTTATACTCCTTACTATTATGTCGGTGATGGTCAGCGTATTGCTTTTGTTCGTGTTGGCGATGAGAGTTTACCTGCAACGGCAGAGCAAATGGTACGCTTGATATTGAAAGGCTCAAATAAAACATTTGATTCCCTACACACGGATTATAAAGTTGAAGACCATTCTTTCACGATAATAGCAAACACTTTCAAAACACGTACAAGCCAAGAGTGGAACAAAAAATATCTTTTGTCATTTGGACTCGTTACTAACACCGGATGCCTTACTAACGCAGGTGCATTGTTCGCTGATGATTCTCCATTGTGGCAATCACGTCTATACTGTACACGGTGGGATGGCAGAGTAAAGGGGGATGCTATTAATGATGCCGAGTTCACTGGTAATGTGCTGATGTTACTTCGTGAAGCAATGAACTTTGTAAAATCAAATACAAAGAGAGGTTGGGAAAAATTGCCTGATGGACGAAAAAATAAACCAGAGTATGCGGAACGCGCAGTTCTTGAAGCGATGGTTAACCATTTCATTCACCGAGACTATACTGTGATGGGTAGTGAGGTACATCTTGATATTTATGATGACCGCCTTACTGTAACATCACCCGGAGGCATGTATAATGGGGCATTGATTCAATACTTGGACATTGCGGACGTTTCTTCCGAAAGACGCAATCCGATACTCGCAAATGTGATGGCACAACTGGACTATATGGAGAAGCGAGGCAGTGGACTTACACGCATTTGCAATGAGACCAAGACTTTGGATGGATATAGGGATGAGCTGAAACCTGTATTCAAATCTACTCCAACTCAATTTCAGACCACCATTTTTGCCTCCACCGACATGCCAGATGTCGGAGACAATGACGAAGATATGTCGGAGACTAAACTCACTGAACGACAGCAGAAAATACTAAATCTCATAAAGGAGTCACCGACAATCACCGCCAAACAAATGTCGGAGACTTTGTCGGTGAGTCAGCGCACAGTAGAACGCGATCTTTCTACTATGAAAAATATGGGTGTTTTGAAGCATAAAGGCAAGGATAATGCTGGTGCGTGGGTAATACTAAAACGACAATGATACTATGCTGCTATTTCCAAAATAACAATTTTATTTTCCACAAAACTTTCCAGAAAGTTCAGTCATATTATTTTGTAGAGCTAATACTTAACGATTTGTGCTCTTTTTATTGTCAATCTGTCAAGATGATGTTTAAGTGGTTGACCCTCAATTTTATACTGTATGACAATAGATGCTGATAATAGGCTGACAATAAAATATATGCACTTTTATTGTCAGCCTTGATTTCTTGTCAAGTGCCTTGTTTTAAGATTAATCAAGTGGGACTTTATGGGGAGAGTAACCGGTATACTTACGTTGGAATGGCTGCATCGTTATGTTGGAATACCGGTATAGTTACGTTAGGATACCGGTATAATTCCACTAAAGCACCGGTATCTTTAGTTCGTCACGGCCGTGACAAGATCTTCCCACGGCCGTGGTAGGAACTCGTCACGGCTGTGGGAAGAAGTCACCACGGCCGTGGGAAGTTAACAATATCGGCACGTTAATGTAATGATGGTTATGGGATAATAGAAGTATAACGGGTGTATAACGGTTGTTTAATGAGGATTTGTCACGAAAGGGAAGGCTGGTAAGCTGACTATGAGAAATAGCCTAAAACGTTATGAGAATAAGCCGGAATTTACGCTAAAATAGGGATTGTCTTATGAGAAACACTTTTCAATACGGTATTTCTCATAAGATAATTGTTTGATTATATGCTGTTTATAATAATTAATGAGAATATGAGAAATGAAATTTAAAAATCGTTTCTAGTAGGGAGTGACTGGAATAAAAGAATTAACAATGACTGCAATATTGATTATTATAAATATAATAATTATGTTTATAATAAATCCGATTTACCTTCTCTTTTTAATAAAGATTGTTCTTTCTACCTGCAATAATCTTCTCCTGAAAGCCGGAAGTTTCTGAAAGACTTTTATCTTTGCAGATATAATACATACGGCACTATGAAAAAAGTTATTCTGATTTTTGTGACAATCGTCCTTTCTGGTCTGCTTTATGCAAAAGATAATAAGAGTACCGATGCGTTACTTCGTGAGATTGATGGTATCATTAAAAAACGTCAGACTTATGGAGCGGAAAAGGAGGCACGAATTGCTGACTTGAAGAAATTGTTGGTTGAGGCTGCTTCCGATGAGCAGCGATATGGTTTTTGTGGACGTCTTTTCGATGAATACCGGGCTTATAATCTGGATTCATCTTTTGTCTATGCCCAACGGAAAGAGGAACTGGCACATCGTTTAAATAAACTGGACTACTTGGATGATTCTGCCATGAATATGGCGGAAGTGATGGGAACTACCGGAATGTACAAAGAAGCCCTCGAGTTATTGGGGAAAATTGATAAGAAAACACTGCCCGACTATCTATATGGCTATTATTATCATCTATATCGCACTATTTATGGATTGATGGGTGATTATGCCGTTACGGAGAAAGCCAAGAAAGAATATTACCGGATGACGGATTTATACCGGGATTCCCTGTTACAGATCAATGCTTCCGACTCTCTGGGACATGCATTGGTGATGGCAGATAAGTACATCGTTCATGCCCGATACGATGAAGCGATTGATATGCTGATGAAATATTACAGTAAACCGTCTTTGGATGACCATGCACAGGCAATGATTACTTATACCATTTCTGAAGGCTATCGGTTGAAAGGAGATAAGCAGGGGCAAAAACATTACCTGGCTCTTTCGGCCATTGCCGATTTGAAATCAGCAGTAAAAGAATATGTATCTTTGCGCAAACTCGCTTCTCTTGTTTATGAAACAGGAGACATCGACCGTGCCTACAACTATCTGAAATGTTCCCTGGAGGATGCCACTCTTTGCAATGCCCGTCTCCGTACTTTGGAAATCTCGCAGGTCTTTCCTATCATCGACCAGGCCTATCAATTAAAAACCAAACGTCAGCAACAGGAGATGAAAGTTTCGTTGATATGTATCAGTCTGCTTTCCGTTTTCTTGCTGGTTGCCATTTTCTTTGTCTATAAACAGATGAAAAAGGTAGCTGCTGCGCGCCGCGAAGTGGTCGATACCAATACGCTCTTGCAAGAACTGAACGAAGAACTTCACGATTCCAATTCGCAACTGAAAGAAATGAATCATACGCTTTCGGAAGCCAACTATATCAAGGAGGAATATATCGGGAGATATATGGACCAATGTTCCACTTATCTCGATAAGATGGATTTATACCGCCGTTCCCTGAATAAGATTGCCGCTGCCGGAAGGGTGGAAGAACTATATAAGGCTATTAAATCTTCCCAGTTCCTTGATGAAGAACTGAAAGAGTTTTATGCGAACTTCGACGTGACTTTCCTGCAACTCTTCCCCAGTTTTGTGGAGGAATTTAATGCCCTGCTTACCGAACCGATGCAACCCAAACCGGGAGAACAGCTGAATACCGAACTTCGTATCTTCGCTCTCATCCGCCTGGGAATTACGGACAGCACTAAAATAGCGCAATTCCTTCGTTACTCCGTCACTACCATTTATAATTACCGGACCCGTGTCCGTAACAAGGCTGTGGGAGAAAGAGATGAATTTGAGGCTAAAGTAATGCAAATAGGGAAGGTGGAAGAATAAGAAAACCACTACTTTTTTTGTCTGACTTCTATTTTGTAACGTTCTTATATTTAGTGGTTTATACTGTGAGATACTGTATAAATCACTATATTTTTGCTATCTGCTTTAAGAAGCAGTATGAAATGTAGATACTTTTGTTTCACGGTCATTTCAGCAATGACACAGAGAGTAAAACAAAAGTAACCCTAATATTAACTTTAAATTAATGTACATGAAACAGAGTATGAAGTCGAAAGGCTTTGAACGCCGCCTCTTACTAATAATGTGGGGCTTGTTCCTATCTCTTAGTGCATTCGCACAACAGATTTCAATAAAAGGACATGTCGTAGATGCCACGGGCGAACCGGTGATCGGTGCCAGTGTGGTAGAAAAAGGTACAACGAACGGTACAATTACCGATGTAGACGGTAATTTCTCATTAAGCGTTCCGACTAACAGCACGCTGACTATCTCTTTTGTCGGCTATAAAATGCAGACAGTTCCGGTGAACGGGAAAAACTCTTTGAAAGTAACCTTGCAGGAAGATACGGAAGTATTGGACGAAGTTGTAGTAGTGGGTTACGGAACGATGAAAAAGAGTGATCTGACCGGAGCTGTATCTTCTGTCGGAGTGAAGGATATCAAAGACTCTCCGGTGGCCAATATCGGTCAGGCAATGCAGGGAAAGGTGTCCGGCGTGCAGATTATCGATGCCGGCAAGCCGGGTGATAATGTCACCATCAAAATTCGTGGCTTGGGAACAATCAATAACAGTAACCCGCTGATTGTCATTGACGGAATACCTACCGACTTGGGATTGTCTGCTCTGAATATGGCCGATGTAGAACGGGTGGACGTATTGAAAGATGCTTCGGCAACAGCTATTTATGGTTCGCGTGGTGCGAACGGTGTGGTGATGATTACCAGCAAACGTGGTGCCGAGGGTGCCGGAAAGGTGACGGTAAACGCTAACTGGGCGATTCAGAATGCCACTAAAGTGCCCGATATGCTGAACGCTGCGCAATATGCCGCTTTGAGCAATGATATGCTGTCTAATAATGATGATAATACAAACCCTTATTGGGCAGACCCTTCTTTATTGGGAACAGGAACGAACTGGCTGGATGAAATGCTGCGCACGGGAGTGAAGCAAAGTTATTCGGTTAGCTACTCCGGTGGTACGGAAAAAGCACATTACTATGTGTCCGGTGGTTTCCTTGACCAGTCCGGTATTGTGGAAAGCGTTAATTACCGCCGTTTCAACTTTCAGGCAAATAGCGATGCCCAAGTTAATAAATGGCTGAAATTCACTACCAACCTGACATTCAGTACGGACGTGAAAGAAGGAGGAACTTATAGCATCGGTGATGCAATGAAAGCACTCCCTACCCAACCGGTGAAGAATGAGGACGGCAGTTGGAGCGGTCCCGGACAGGAGGCGCAATGGTACGGAAGCATCCGTAACCCGATCGGTACACTGCACATGATGACCAATGAAACAAAAGGATATAACTTCCTGGCAAACATCACCGGAGAGATCACCTTTACCAAATGGCTGAAGTTGAAAAGTACATTCGGTTATGACGCCAAATTCTGGTTTGTCGACAACTTTACTCCGGCTTACAACTGGAAACCGAATCCGGTAGAAGAATCTTCCCGCTATAAGAGCGATAACAAAGCATTTACCTATTTGTGGGATAATTATTTTGTATTCGACCACACTTTTGCGCAGAAACACCGGGTAGGGGTGATGGCAGGTTCTTCCGCCCAGTGGAACAACTACGATTACCTGAATGCTCAAAAGAATATCTTCATGTTTGATAATATCCATGAGATGGACAACGGTGAGAAGATGTACAGTCTTGGCGGTAGCCAGAGTGACTGGGCACTGCTCTCTCTGATGGCACGTCTCAACTATTCTTACGAAGATAAATACCTGCTTACAGCTACTGTGCGTCGTGACGGCTCTTCCCGTTTCGGTAAGAACAACCGTTGGGGAACATTCCCTTCCGTTTCGCTGGCATGGCGTATTTCCCAGGAGAACTGGTTTCCGAAAGACAACTTCCCGGTGAATGACCTCAAACTGCGTATCGGATACGGTGTGACCGGTAATCAGGAAATCGGTAACTACGGCTTTGTTGCTTCCTATAACACAGGAGTCTATCCTTTCGGCAACAACAACTCCACCGCTCTGGTATCTACTACTCTCTCCAATCCGAATATTCATTGGGAAGAAGTGCGCCAGACCAACTTTGGTGTAGACATGAGCCTGTTCAATTCACGTGTCAACCTTTCGCTGGACGCTTATATCAAGAAGACAGCAGATATGTTGGTGAAGGCTTCCATTCCTATCACTTCCGGTTTTGAAGATACTACCGAAACTTTCACCAATGCCGGCAAGATGCGCAATAAAGGGGTGGAAATGACCTTGCGTACTATCAACCTGAAAGGGCTTTTCTCTTGGGAGTCTGCCTTAACAGCCACTTATAACAAGAACGAAATCCAGGACTTGAACAGCGAAACTCCGATGTTCATCAACCAGATGGGTAACTCATACGTGACTATGCTTAGAGCCGGTTATCCGATCAATGTATTCTACGGATACGTAACCGACGGACTTTTCCAGAACTGGGATGAAGTGAACCGCCATGCTACCCAACCGGGTGCTGCTCCGGGCGATATCCGTTTCCGGGACTTGAATAATGATGGAGTTATCAACGATGAAGACCGTACCGTTATCGGCAACCCGAATCCGAACTGGTTCTTTTCTCTAAGCAATAATTTCTCTTATAAGGGATGGGAACTCTCTGTTTTCCTGCAAGGCGTATCGGGAAACAAGATTTATAATGCCAACAATGTAGACAACGAAGGAATGGCAGCCGCTTACAACCAGACCACAGCCGTACTGAACCGCTGGACGGGAGAAGGAACAAGCAACTCCATGCCGCGTGCTATCTGGGGAGACCCGAATCAGAACTGCCGTGTATCCGACAGGTTTGTGGAAAACGGTTCCTACCTCCGTCTGAAAAACATTACGCTTTCGTATACACTGCCTAAAAAGTGGATGCAAAAGATTCAACTGGAAAATGCCCGCATCTCTTTCTCTTGCGAGAATGTGGCGACTATCACCGGATATTCCGGCTTTGACCCGGAGGTTGACGTTAATGGTATCGACAGCAGCCGCTACCCTATCTCACGTACGTTCAGCATGGGTTTGAACTTTAACTTTTAAATCAGGAGGAAGAATATGAAAAAGATAACAACTTTGGTAATGATGTTTGCCATATTGGCATTGACCTCATGCAACGATTTCTTAGATAAATATCCTAAATATGGCGTCGATCCCGAATCGGAAGTAACGAACGAGATTGCCGTGGCACTGACTACTGCCTGCTACAAGACTCTTCAGTCATCTAATATGTATAACCAGCGTATCTGGAGCCTCGATATTATCGCAGGTAACAGTGAGGTAGGCGCCGGAGGGGGAACCGACGGACTGGAAACTGTGCAGGCTTCCAATTTCATAGCCCAAAGTGATAATGGCTTTGCTTTGTACGTATGGCGTTCTCCGTGGGTAGGTATCGGACGTTGT
This sequence comes from Bacteroides sp. OM05-10AA, assembly GCF_003439055.1. Taxonomy (NCBI): domain Bacteria; kingdom Pseudomonadati; phylum Bacteroidota; class Bacteroidia; order Bacteroidales; family Bacteroidaceae; genus Bacteroides; species Bacteroides sp. OM05-10AA. Next base: position 59,331 of record NZ_QSUR01000004.1, on the reverse strand, counting down.
AACATTGTGCTTTCCAATCTGCCTTCGGCAGCTATCTCCGATGAGGTAAAGACCCGTTGCATGGGTGAGGCTTATTTCCTGCGTGCACATTACTACTATATTCTGGTTCGTCTGTATGGAGGTGTGCCTTTGCGCTTAACGCCGTTTGAACCGGGAGAATCTACGGATATTGCCCGTAATACGGTAGATGAGGTATATGCCCAGATTTTTTCTGACTGCAAGAATGCAGTAAATATGCTTCCTCCGAAAAGCAGTTATGGAGACAGTGATAGAGGACGTGCCTGCAAAGAAGCTGCAATGGCTATGCTGGCGGATATTTATCTGACATTGGCGCCCAATCATCGCGAATACTATAATGAAGTAGTGACTCTATGCGACAATATTGCTGCGATGGGATACGATTTGACCCAATACAATTATGCCGATAATTTCAATGCCACTATCAATAATGGTGCGGAGTCCCTTTTCGAAGTGCAATATTCCGGCAGTACGGAATATGATTTCTGGGGCGGTGATAACCAATCATCCTGGCTGTCGACTTTCATGGGACCTCGTAACTCAAGTCTGGTGGCCGGTGCTTATGGATGGAACCTGCCTACGGAAGAATTTTTCAAGCAATATGAGGACGGTGATTTGCGGAAAGACGTAACTGTCTTGTATCAAGGTTGTCCTGCTTTTGACGGGATGGAATACAGACGTTCCTGGTCGAATACGGGTTATAATGTGCGCAAGTTTCTTGTGTCGAAGACTGTTTCTCCGGAGTATAATACCAATCCCAATAACTTCGTAGTATATCGCTATGCAGATGTTCTATTGAAGAAAGCGGAAGCATTGAACGAGCAGGGACATCCCGACCAGGCTGCCGAACCATTGAACATCGTCCGCAAACGTGCCGGACTGGCAGATGTGCCGACTACTCTGACGCAGACTGAAATGAGGGAGAAGATTATTCACGAGCGCCGGATGGAGCTTGCCTTTGAAGGACACCGCTGGTTTGATATGATCCGTGTGGATAATGGAAATTATGCATTGACATTCCTGAAATCCATCGGTAAGAATAATGTGACCAAGGAACGTCTCCTGTTGCCTATTCCGCAGACAGAGATGGACTCCAATCATCTGATGACTCAAAATCCCGGTTATTAATCCGTTTTATAATCATTCATTTAGATAAATAATATCATGAAGAAATATATATATCAGTTGTTATGCTCTCTTTTCATCGGCGGAACGATGGTTGCCTGTGCCGAAGATTATATGGAGACAAATAAAGGACATGATACCCTCACTCTTTCGGTGAATCAGCAGGACTTGGTGTTGAACGAAAAGAACCATAGTCAGGAAGCACTCGCTCTCTCATGGACTACCGGAACGAATTATGGAAGCGGTAACCGTATCTCTTATACGCTGGAACTGGCGAAAGCCGGAACGGACTTTGCAAATGCTTATTCGGTGGATTTAGGTACGGGAACGTATCAATGGACTAAGAAAGTGGAAGAACTCAACCAATTCCTGAATACGCAGTTCGGTATCGGTTATGCTGTGAAAGCGGAGTTGGAGGCACGTATCACAGCGGTTGTTGCCGGAATGGAAGAGCAGAAGCAAAGTGCGACGACTACTTTTACGGTGACTACGTATCAGCCGGTTACTACTACGCTTTACCTGATTGGTGATGCTGCTCCGAATGAGTGGGCTGCCGACAATGCGACAGCGATGGAGCGTACGGATAACGGACAGTTTACATGGACAGGAAAACTGAACGCCGGATCATTGAAATTTATAACGACATTGGGACAATTCTTGCCGTCGTACAACCGTGACGCCACTGCAGTGGAAGCACTCAAGCTGACTTACCGTACATCGGGCGACGAGCCGGACGAGCCGTTTGTAATCGATGAAGGGGCAACCTATATTGTAAAAGTAGACTTGCTCAATCTGACGTTGACACTGACTGAAACGGAAGATATCGGTTGGAGATTTGACGAGTTCTTCATTGTCGGTTCGTTTACCGGAAATGGTGGCTGGGAATTTGAGGCACTGTCTAAAGATGCTGTTCAGATGGATTTATTCCATTATGGGGCTGTGATTCCTTGGAAGGCAGACGGAGAATTTAAGTTTAGCTCTGTGGCGGATTTCGGCCAGTCGGATGCTTTCTTCCATCCTGCCGTAGCAAATGCTCCGTACACTTCGACGTCAGTAGTGCTTGGAGGCGCAGATAATAAATGGCAAATGAAAGAGACTGAATGTGGCAAACCTTATAAAGTATGGTTCTATACAGGCAAGGGAAAAGAAAAGATGCTGATGCGTCCGTTTACTCCTTACGCAGGATTATATCTGGTGGGTGAGGCAACTCCGAACGGATGGAGTCTGGACAATGCTACACCGATGACTAAGAGTGTCGACAGTCCTTATATCTTTACATGGAGCGGTACGCTGAAAGCCGGTGAGATGAAGATTTCCTGCGATAAGCAGTCTGACTGGAGCGGAGATTGGTTTATGGCGGATAAGGACGGTAAAACTCCGACGGGTGAAGTGGAAACAGCATTGTTCGTTACTAAATCGGATGCAGAGTTGAGCAGTATGTATCCGGATGCAGATTTGGGTGGTCTGGACTATAAGTGGAATATTCAGGAGGCCGGTTCTTATCAGATTACGATTGACCAGTTGAAAGAGACGATCTCGATTGTGAAACAATAAAACAAGAATTCAAGATGAAAAAAATAATATATCTGGTAGCTGCTTTCCTGTGTATGGCTTGCAGTGATGATAATGAGTCGAACCAACAGAATGGAGGAGCTTCGGGCGGTGTCACCGAAGTGACTCCGGTAACATCGGATTTGAGTGTAGACCTGTCGACAGACAAGGCTTTCTATAAACCGGGAGAGAAAGTAGTGTTTACAGCGGATGATGCTTTGCCTGCCGGAACTAAAGTGCGTTATCGTCTTTCGGGTGAAACGGTGGGAGAAGAATCGGTAAATGGTACGAGCTGGACATGGCAACCGCCTACCACCGATTTTAAAGGGTACATGGCAGAGCTTTACCGTCAGGAGAACGGAACGGATGTAATAGTTGGTACGATTGCGGTAGATGTATCCAGTGATCCGGCACGTTTCCCGCGTTATGGTTTTGTCGCTGATTTCAGTCAGGAGAAGACAGCCGAAAAGACACAGGAAGAGATGGAGTATCTGAACCGTCATCATATCAACTGGGTGCAGTTTCAGGATTGGCATAATAAACATCACTGGCCGTTGGGAGGTACACGTACACAGTTGGATGAGGTCTATATGGATATCGCTAATCGGGAGGTTTATACAAGTTCGGTGAAAAATTACATTGAAGCGCAGCATCGTTTCGGTATGAAGTCTATGTTTTATAATCTTTGTTTCGGAGCGTTGAAAGATGCTGCTACGGATGGAGTGAAGGAGGAATGGTATCTGTTTAAGGATGCTTCTCACACTACTAAGGATAGTCATGACTTGCCGGGCGGATGGAAAAGTAATATTTATCTGGTAGATCCTTCTAACAAGGAATGGCAGAAATATCTGGGCGAAAGGAATGACGATGTATATGCAAACTTCGCTTTCGATGGTTATCAGATAGACCAATTGGGACGACGTAGCACGCTTTATAATTATAGTGGTATTCCTGTTAACTTGCGTGAGGGATATGCCTCTTTTATAGATGCAATGAAGCAGGTGCATCCGGACAAGAGTTTGGTGATGAATGCGGTGAGCCGTTACGGTGCCCGTCAGATAGGGGAGACGGATAAAGTGGATTTCTTCTATAATGAAGTATGGGCGGATGAGGCTGATTTTACCAATCTGAAAGCTATTCTTTATGAAAATGGAGTATATGGCGATTATCAGTTGAATACGGTTTTTGCAGCTTATATGAATTATAACAAGGCGGATAACCGGGGTGAATTTAATACGCCGGGTATTCTGCTGACGGATGCTGTCATGTTTGCTTTGGGTGGTTCGCATCTGGAATTGGGAGGCGATCACATGTTATGCAAAGAGTATTTCCCGAATGAGAATCTGACAATGAGTGAAGAACTGAAAACAGCGATGGTTCATTATTATGACTTCCTGACTTCTTATCAGAATCTGCTTCGTGACGGAGGTACGGAAAATAGTATCACCATGAATTGTACCAACGGGGAAATGAGGTTGAATGTATGGCCTCCCCAACAAGGTTCGGTCACTACTTATGCCAAGCAGGTAGGCAACAGGCAGGTGATACATCTTCTTAACTTCTCGCAGGCAAACAGCCTTAGCTGGAGAGATGTGGACGGCACGATGCCGGAACCGACCTTGATTACGAAAGCTGCTTTACAAATGAATCTGCCGGCCAAAGTGAACAAGTTATGGGTAGCTTCACCGGATGTACATGGAGGCGCTTTGCAGGAACTGGCTTTTACGCAGGAGAACGGAGTTGTTTCTTTCACATTGCCGTCTCTGAAATACTGGACAATGATTGTGGCTGAATAAAACTAATTGCGCATGCTTAGCTGAATAAATCGGCTGTGGCAGAATAACTAAAATGATAGGTATGAAGATTAGATATAGGTTATGGGTGTGGGTATTGTGCCTGATGTTTCCAACATGGGTATGGGCGGAAAATGCGATATATACATGCACTTCTTTTACACAACAAGGGCGTCAGGTGACTTTTCACCTGACGGACAGTGCTGCGTTGCAGTTACAGCTTTGTAGCCCTTCGGTAGTCAAAGTTTGGTTTTCGCCCGATGGACAGCTGCAACGGAAGAATGCCTCTTTTGCAGTGATTAATGAAGAGTTGGAAGATGTAGGGACCGTTCATGTGGACGAACAGGCAGCCTGTTATGAGGTCTTTACTCCGAAATTGCGTATTCGGGTAAATAAATCTCCGTTGAGTCTTCAGATATTTGATAAGTATCAGAAACTCCTGTTTAGTGATTATGCCGACAAGGGGCATGTGAGTGAAGGAACAAAGAAGACGGAATATAAAGTGCTCCGTCGTGACGAGCATTTCTTTGGACTGGGAGAAAAGACAGGAAAGATGGACCGTCGTGGCGAATCTTATAAGATGTGGAATAGTGACAAACCCTGTTACAGTATAGTGGAAGATCCGCTCTACAAGAGTATTCCTTTCTTTATGAGCAGTTATCGGTATGGTATTTTTCTTGATAATACGTACAAAACGGAATTCAAGTTCGGTACGGAAAGTCGCGACTATTACAGCTTTGAAGCTCCGAACGGTGAAATGATCTACTATTTTATTTTCGGCAAAGACTATAAGGAAATTATCGGCCAATACGTCGGACTGACGGGCAAACCTATTATGCCGCCGAAATGGGCGCTGGGTTTTGCTCAATGCCGTGGTCTGCTGACAAGCGAAAAGCTAAGTCGCGAAATAGCCGAGGGTTACCGGAAACGTGGAATCCCTTGTGATATTATCTATCAGGACATCGGCTGGACGGAATACTTGCAGGATTTCGAATGGCGTAAAGGAAACTATGAGAATCCAAAGAAGATGCTTTCGGATTTGAAAGGGATGGGTTTTAAGGTAGTAGTATCTCAAGATCCGGTAATTGCACAAGCCAACAAAAAGCAATGGGAAGAAGCAGATCGTTTGGGTTATTTTGTAAAGGACAGTACGAACGGTAAAAGCTACGATATGCCCTGGCCTTGGGGTGGTAACTGTGGAGTGGTGGATTTTACTTTGCCTGCCGTAGCCGATTGGTGGGGAACCTATCAGCAGAAACCGATTGACGACGGTATCTCCGGCTTCTGGACGGACATGGGCGAACCTGCCTGGAGTAACGAAGAGCAGACGGAACGTCTCGTCATGAAACACTATCTGGGTATGCACGATGAAATCCATAATGTCTATGGATTGACTTGGGATAAAGTGGTGAAAGAACAATTTGAAAAGAGGAATCCGGACCGTCGTGTGTTCCAAATGACCCGTGCTGCTTATGCCGGATTGCAACGCTATACGTTCGGTTGGACAGGTGATAGCGGGAACGGAGATGATGTGTTGCAAGGCTGGGGACAGTTAGCCAATCAGATTCCCGTAATGCTTTCCGCCGGTTTAGGACTGATACCGTTTTCTTCCTGTGACATTACCGGTTACTGTGGAGATATTGAAGATTATCCGGCTATGGCCGAACTCTATACCCGTTGGATACAGTTCGGAGCATTTAATCCTTTGAGTCGTATTCACCACGAGGGAGATAATCCGGTGGAACCGTGGCTTTTCGGTCCCGAAGCAGAAAAGAACGCAAAGGCGGCTATCGAGTTGAAATATCGTTTATTGCCCTATATCTATACTTATGCCCGCGAAGCTTATGATACAGGATTGCCTATCATGCGCCCTCTGTTTCTCGAATACCCAATGGATATGGAAACATTTTCTACGGATGCCCAATTTATGTTCGGCCGTGAATTGCTGGTAGCTCCTGTGGTGAAGAAAGGCGCTCGTACCAAAAATGTCTATCTGCCCGAAGGTACATGGATTGACTATAATAACAAGAAGACGGTTTACACCGGAGAGCAATGGACTACGGTTGACGCTCCCTTGTCCTCCGTTCCTATGTTTGTGAAGCAAGGTTCTATCATTCCCACCATGCCGGTGATGAACTACACCCATGAGAAACCGGTATACCCACTAACTTTTGAAGTTTTCCCTGCACAGGAAGGTGCACAGGCTACCTTTACTCTCTACGAAGATGAAGGAGAAGACTTAGGATATCAGCGCGATGAATTTGTCAAAACGCCGATTGTTTGTAATACTTTGGCAAATGGATATGAATTGACTGTCTCTGTCCGTGAAGGAAAAGGTTACACTGTCCCCGGTCCGAGAAATCTATTATTCCGTATTTATTCTGCGAAAGCTCCGAAAGAGGTAACTGCTAAAGGAAAGAAGATAAAGAAGGTAAAACCGGAACGATTGGAAGAAAATTTAGAGAATGACACGGAATCTATACTATGGAGTTGGGATAAAGAAACTGGTATATGTAGTGTGCGCATGCCTGATAAGGGTATTGATGAACAGATTATGATTATCTCCAAATAGTAGACAGAGACATAAATAGAGGGAAGTACAGCTCTAGTCATGTATTCCCTGTTTATTGGGCATATATACAACAAACTATGAAATACAACCTTAAACTTTAGGGAAGTATCGTGAATGGCGGAGGTGAAAACAATCTCTACCATTCACGATTTTTTCTAATTAGTGTTTTTTCTGAAATTTCAGAACCGCTTTTACCGGGAAATGATCCGAAGGAATATGAGATTCATACTTTCCAGTAGTTTCGTTCTTGGTGCGATAAGTATCTGTTAATACACCGTATTTCTCTACAGTAAAATTGGGGGTTACGAAGATATGGTCAATACGGTTCGGAGTATATGTATTCGGATTCCAGCCTGTACATGTCCCATTAGTCGCATATCTCATTTGAGCTACCTCGTAAGAATCTGATAATATTCCGGATTCATGAAGAACCTGATAACTTTCACTGGTTTGGTCTACATTGAAATCACCTGTCAGTATAACGGGATCTTTGCCGCACATTTCCTTAATTTTGCTAATAACCAGTTTGGCACTTTCTCGGCGGGCTACCACTCCGATATGATCCATGTGCAGATTAAAGAACCAGAATTTGAACTTACCGGTTTTGTCTTTGAATTCTCCCCACGTGCAGATGCGGGTATAAGCAGCATCCCATCCTTTATTGGGCTTTGTAGTGTCTTCCGACAACCAGAAGTTACCGGACTTGAGTAGCTTGAATTTATCTTTCCGATAGAAAATAGGAGCATATTCTCCTTTTGTCTTGCCGTCATCCCGTCCTACACCTATGTAGTTGTACGCAGGCAGAGCGTTGAGCATGTCTTCCAGTTGATTATGTTTCACTTCCTGTGCTCCAAAAATATCGAAGTCATGGAAAGTGATTAACTGGGTAAGTATCGGGCAGCGTTGTTCCCAGCCATTTCCCGCTTTGGCATCGTTGGGATTACTGTTTCGTACGTTGTAGGAGGCTACATTTAGTTGCTGCGCATTCAGTATTGACACACCACAGAGCGCCAATACAATCAAAAGTTTTCTCATTGTCTTTTTATTGTTAAATGGTTATTTAGCATCTTTTTCTTCTGTTTGTTCGCTTCTGTATTCTTTGGGAGATGTATTGTACAATTTCGCAAACTCCCGGTAGAAATAAGACTTGTTCGAGAAGCCTGATTTATACATAATTTCGGTGACGGTGAGCTTAGTTGTTTTTAGCAGGCTAGCGGCATACTCTAAACGAATGGTACGGACAAACTCGCTTGGTGTTTTTTCAGTCAATTCTTTGAGTTTGCGGTACAATCCTGCTTTACTTACTCCTATAAAGTCTGCAAGAGAATCCGGATTCATGGATTCATCGTCGATATTATCTTCAATGAACTTGATAATCTTGTTCAGTAATAATTCATCCTCTTTGTGCATGGTGATCCCATCCCTTACAATAAGAGAGGAACGGCCGGATTTGAAATACTCTTTCATCAGAGAGTATTTATTAATCATATTCTCTACCGCACTCAACACATGTCTTGGATGGAAAGGTTTAGGGATATACAAATCTGTTCCGTGATTATAGGCATTGATCTGGTCTTCAATAGAGTTTTTGGCAGAAATGTGAATAACCGGAATATGCGCTGTCCGTTCATTAGATTTCAATATATCTGTCAGCGTAATGCCATCTAGTTTGGGCATTAACACATCACTGATAATGATATCCGGTTGCTTTTGTTCTACTTCTTTCAGCGCCTCTTCTCCATCGGCAGCTTCGCGAACCTGATAGTAGGGAAGCAGAATATCTTTCAACAGTTCCCGGATATTCTTTTCGTCTTCTACAATCAGTATGGTAATTTCTTTCTGCTTAGGAATGAAAAGCATTTCACTGACCTCTGCTGCTTCTTCTGTAGGCTGACTTTCTTTTTCGGAATTCACGTGCATAGGAGGCAGAGATACGTTGAATTCTACATATTCTCCCAAAGTACTTTCTATAGTGATTTCTCCACCTAATAATTCAGTCAGGCTTTTGGTTAGGTTCAGACCCACTCCGGTACTCCCGGCATGCTTCAGGTTACTGCTCTCGAAAATCTTAAAGCGACTGAATATTTCGCTCGTTTGTTTTTCAGTCAATCCCTTACCAGAGTTGCGTATACGAAAATGTAATGTTCCGGTAGTGGTATTCTGTCGTATTTCAGCCCGGATATATCCTCCGGACGGTGTATACTTGAATGCGTTAGATAATAAGTTGAATATAATTTTCTCCAGCGCATTCCGGTCTGTAGTAAAAGACGACACTTCTTTACTTTTGAAACTAAAGTCTATTTTATTCTCTTCAGCAATTTCGGTATAGTTGTCTGACACATAATCAACGAGTAGCTGGATATCTACTTTCTCTGCATAGATAGCCGTATGTCCCGATTCTGCTTTCCGAAACTCCATTAGTTCGTTGATGAGTTTCTGCATCCGGTCGGCATTGTTCTTGATGATGTAGATATACCTTTTCGTATAACTGTCAAGGTCTGCTTTTTCCAGCAGATGCTGTGCCGGACCATATATCAGTGTTAGCGGAGTGAAGAACTCATGTGCCACGTTCGTAAAGAAGTTCAACTTCGATTCATGAATACGTTGTTGATTTTGCTTTTCAATATGTTCTAGTAAAATCTGGCGATTCAGTCGGATACGATTCTTGATGACAGACTGTGTTATATAAATAGCAATAGCAATTAAAATAAAATAGATAATAAAGGCAGTAGTACTTAGCCACCAAGGATAGGCGACATCCAGATGAAGAGAGTAGATCTGATTGCTCCATACACGGTCACCATTGGTACATTTTACTTCCAGTTTATATTTCCCCGGAGGAAGTTTGGTGATGACGATATTGGGGTTGTTTTCGTTGTAAATCCATTCATCGGCGAAGTCAATAATCCGATAACTAAATTCGCAGTTCTCGTTGTTGATAAAGTCGTGTGCTGTGAACCCTAATGTAATGTAAGGTTCGTCATAGTCGAGCCGGAGCGTATGATTAAAAATACGCTCGTAAATGTTTTGGCTGGTATTATTAATTTTTAGACTATTCAAACTTAGAGTAGCAATATGGTCCCGTAAACGTATTTTGTTCTCATCGAAATAATTCAGCCCACTGACTCCTCCGAAATACAACCATCCTGCTTTATCCTTAAAAATCGCTCCATCGGAAAATTCATCATTTTGTAATCCGTTTCTGGAAGAATAGTTAGTAATCTTTCCCGAAGATAGATTAATAAAAGAGATACCTTGATTGGTACTTGCCCAGATATTACCGTTTTCATCTTTCAGAATACCGTGAATCGTATTGTTGGGTAGTCCGTTGTGATCCGTATATTCCATAATAGATGGCGGAATGTCTGCCGGAAATAATCGATTGAGGCCGTAACTGGTGCCTATCCAAATGCTGGCAGAATCTCCTTTGGTCAGATAGAGTATATCATTGTTGGTTAGGGATAAAGTAGAGTCTATCTCATGAATTTGTTGGAAGCATTCGGATGCGATATCGAACTTATTGATTCCGCCGCCTCGTGTGCCTAGCCAAAGTTCATTTTCATTATACCCGGCAATGACCGAATAAATGATGTTATTACTTGGTGAGGAAGGTCCGGGAGATTTATATTGTTTCATTTCTGTCACTTTATAACTTTTTCCTTCCCTTTGCAAGGTTAGTTTGATAAGTCCATAGCCGGAAGTGCCCAACCATAATAGTGAGTCGTTATGAGTGAACAGAATGCTGTATACAGCTTTGAAAGTCGGATATTCAGCAGGAATGCTTAACTTCTTTACCTGACTGCTATTAAGTGGAATATAATTGATGCCCGTTCCCTCGGTTCCGATAAATATGTCTCCGGACATATTTTTTCGGATAGTATAGACAGAATTGGAAATCAATCCGTTGCCGGTTGACAGATAAGGTTCGACCTGCCGTTCCTGTTTGTCAAGCAGCAGAATTCCTTCTCCTTTGGTTCCCACGAGTATATTACCATTATCTTCTTCGCAAAAACAACGTACGGGATAATCAGTTTTTACGGTGTGGAATGGAGAACTGTGTTCATAGACTTCCAATACTCCTTGCCCGTCGGTGCCTACCCAGAGTATATTCTGCGAACCGATGTAGATGGTGAAAATGGATGCTTTCGCTGGTAATTGAGGTAATTCCATTGAAGCATTATCTTCCGGATTATACCTGATACATCCCCCTTCGATAAAGCTGATGAGAAGATACTCTTTGTGGCAGATAACTTGCGAAACCGTTTTATTTTCTGGAATATCTATGCTATTCAGTATGCGGTTGTCCAAAGAAACAGTTAATGCCCGGTCATCGTTAATGATAAGATAATCTTGAGAAAGATAAATGCCGGAAATGGAAGCAGGTTGTTTGATTTCTTTTTTGAACGAGAGTTCGGGATTAGAGCTATGGACAGATAGTTGATAATGTAATAATTGTCCATGTCCTGTGAGGAAGAATACTTGGTCTTTGGAATCAATAACGAAATTTTTGATGTCATCAGGAAGATTATTCTTCAATGGAACAAAGTCCTGTTTCCGGTCGTCAAAATAGAATAAACCTTGTTCCTTCACATAGCAGATAATGTATTTGCCGGAAGTGATACCCAGCAGGAATGATTTCTCTTGTTTGGGCGGATTGTTCTGCGTACCTAAATAATAAGGAGTAAATTGCTGTGTGGAACGTTTCCACCGGTTGACACCATAGTCGGTAGATACCCACAAGACAGAGTCATTTTGCTCGATAATTTGCCAGATTACATTATTACTGATAGATCCTGCATTTTTTTTATTATAAGAATAGGTTTTAAAGCTACGTCCGTTGTAGGCATTCAGCCCGTCCCATGTTCCTACCCAGAGAGTATGTTCCGAATCTTCCAGAAAACAATTCACTGAATTATTGGATAACCCGTCTGCATTCGAAATCTGTTTCACTACATTCTGGGAATGTAATAAAACAGGCATCAGGCATGAATAAATAAGGATGCAGATGTAGCGGAAATATGAGTGTTTTCGTAGAATCATGTCGCAAAGATAGAGAGGAAAAATAAGAAAACAAAGATAAAAATATGCTGTACAACACCTGTATACCCTTTTGAGAATATAGTACACCTTTTACGTTGTTGTGCAGGGTAGCTTTGTCACCAGAAATAAAAAAACACATATTTAATAATCTGAAAATGGATATTGCAAAACGATTTCATCAAAACCCATTGTTGAAACCCTCCGACTTACAACCGGGAATAGAAGGTATGGAAATTACCTGTTTCCTGAATCCCGGCGTGTTCCGTTTCGACGGAAAAATCTGGTTATTACTGCGAGTGGCCGAACGGCCTGTGCAGAAACAGGGAGTTATTAGTTTTCCCGTATATAATAAAGATGGAAAAATAGAAGTGCTCTCTTTCGATGAGAATGACCCGAAACTGGATGCTTCCGATCCTCGTGTGATAGGATATGCAGGGCAGAATTATCTGACTACCATGTCTTATCTCCGACTGGTATCGAGTGAAGACGGAATTCACTTCAAGGAAGAGCCGGATTATCCTCCTATTTTTGGTAAAGGAGCATTAGAGGCTTTTGGCATTGAAGATTGCCGGGTGGCCACTACTGCCGATGGTTATTATCTTACGTTTACGGAAGTCTCTTCTGTAGCTGTTGGTGTAGGGCTGATTCATACTTATGACTGGAAAAACTATACTCGTTATGGCATGATTTTCCCTCCTCATAATAAAGATTGCGCGCTGTTTGAAGAGAAAGTGAACGGAAAATATCTTGCACTGCATCGTCCGAGTAGCCCAGAGTTGGGTGGCAACTATATTTGGCTTGCCGAATCACCCGACCGACTGCATTGGGGCAACCACTGTTGCATTGCAACTACCCGTCCTGATAGTTGGGACTGTGCCCGCGTGGGTGCAGGAGCGGCACCTATTCGTACAGAGGAAGGGTGGTTGGAAATTTATCATGGTGCGGACTATCAAAACCGTTATTGTCTGGGAGCTCTTCTACTTGATTTAAATGATCCTTCAAAGGTAATTGCCCGAAGTAAAGAACCTATCATGGAGCCTGTTGCTCCTTACGAACAAACCGGATTTTTCGGGAATGTAGTTTTCACCAACGGACATTTGGTAGAGGGAGATAAGATAAGGCTTTATTATGGTGCCAGTGATGAAGTAATCTGTGGGGCGGAGTTGTCTATTGCAGAGATTCTCCGTTCATTAAAGTCGTAATATAAATAAGATAGATAATGAATAAACTAAAAAGAGAGTATCAGTTCTTCAAACAGCAAACTTCTAATGTACGGGTCTTGCTGATGACTAATCTTCTTTATGCGCTGGTGCTTCCTGTAGTTGAGATTTTCGTGGGCGCTTATGTGATGCGCCATACCAGTGAACCGGTTTCGGTGGCTTTTTATCAGCTTTTCATGTACATTGGCATCATCACTACCTCATTTGTGAATGGTTTCTTGTTGCGACATGTGAGTGTGAAGATGCTGTATGCAGGAGGGATATTAGTTAGTGGATTGTCGATGTTTGCCATGATGCTGGTAAAGTCATTAGGCTTTGTGGAATTGGGTATAGCTGGATTTGTACTTGGAGCTGCATCGGGCTTCTTCTGGACCAATCGCTATCTGCTGACTCTGAATAACACGACAGATGATAGTCGCAACTACTTCTTCGGGCTGGAGTCTTTTTTCTTTTCCATTACTTCGATTACTGTACCTTTATTGATTGGAGCATTTATCAGTCAGATAGATGGCAGGGAAATAATGGGATGCCTGATTGATATTAATGGAGCCTATCGGTTGGTGACGGTTGGAGTAATCATAGTGACTTTGTTTGCTGTAGCCGTTTTATGGCGTGGTAAGTTTGCCAATCCGGTGCAGAAGAATTTTCTGTATTTCCGGTTTTGCACACTTTGGAAAAAAATGTTGTTGCTGGCTTCCCTGAAAGGAATGGTACAGGGATTTTTGGTGACCGCTCCTGCTATTCTGGTTCTGAAGTTAGTAGGTGATGAAGGCGTACTGGGTTTAATACAGGGAATCAGTGGTACACTGACAGCTGTTTTGGTTTATGTATTGGGACGAATAACCAAACCTGAAGACCGGTCGAAGGTATTTATAGCCGGGCTACTTGTCTTTTTTATCGGTACTCTGTTCAACGGAATCTTGTTTTCAGCCACCGGAGTGATTATCTTTGTCCTCTGTAAGGTGATCTTTCAGCCATTGTTTGACTTGCCTTATTACCCTATTATGATGCAAACCATCGATGCAGTAGTAAAAATCGAAAAAAGAAATGAATATACCTATATTTTAAGCCATGAGTTCGGACTATTTCTGGGACGTGCTTTCGGACTAATACTTTTTATGGTACTCGCATTTGTCATATCACAGGATTTTGCATTGAAGTACGCATTGATCCTAGTGGGAGCTTTGCAGTTGATTGCCTATCCATTAGCCCGGAACATCATCAGACAGAATCAAGCTATTCGCTAATATTTCAAAATCGTTAAATCGTCGTTGCAAACGAACGAATTATTATGTTGTACAGCACCTATATACCCTTTTGAGAATATAGTACACTCAATTTTTGTGGAGTGAGGGTAGTTTTGCTGACAGAAAACAAGGAACGACTGATTCGGAAAAACTAAAAAATGACGTATGATAAAACTAAAATCTGTAATCTATTTAATTAGTATGATGACACTTGCCGGATGCTTGGGTCAGAAGCAAACATCTGCTGTTGTTGAAGAGCAGAACGAACATTGGATAATAGGTCCTTTCGTTCGTCCGGAAGGAGTGAATCCGGTGATTTCTCCACAACCGACTACTTTTCAATGCCCGATGCGCAAGCAGTTGGTAAAATGGGAGGAGAGTGATACTTTCAATCCGGCAGCCACCGTTAAAGATGGAAAGATTGTAGTACTCTATCGGGCAGAAGATAATTCAGCGCAAGGTATAGGAAAGAGAACATCCCGCATTGGCTATGCAGAAAGTACGGATGGAGTGACGATGAAACAATCGGATGCCCCTGTATTATTCCCTTCCGAAGACGATTATAAAGAAATAGAATGGGAAGGAGGTTGCGAAGACCCGCGTGTGGCAATGACGGAGGATGGATTATATGTAATGCTCTATACAGCTTGGAATCGTCATCTCCCCCGTCTGGCAGTTGCTACTTCCACCGACCTGAAGAACTGGACAAAGCATGGACTTGCTTTTGCAAAAGCGTATAACGGACGTTTTGCCAATATAGCGAGCAAATCTGCTTCTATTGTTACCGGGGTGAAGGATGGAAAACTTGTCATTGAGAAAGTGAATGGCAAATATTTTATGTATTGGGGGGAAAATGCCGTATGTGCAGCAACTTCCGACAACCTGACAGATTGGACACCGGTATTGAACGAGAATAATGAATTGAGAGAAATTGCCAAACCCCGCAGCGGCTATTTTGATAGTCGTTTGACAGAGTGTGGTCCTCCTGCCATAAAAACAACAGATGGTATTGTCCTACTGTATAATGGTAAGAACGGATATAAAGAAGAAAGAGATTCGGAATATCCAGCTGGAGCTTATTGTGCAGGGCAGTTTTTGTTCGATGCCGATGATCCTTATCAAGTACTGGGTCGTTTGGATAAACCATTCTTTGTGCCTGAGGCTGCTTTTGAGAAGAGTGGTCAATATAAAGACGGAACAGTATTTATAGAAGGATTGGCTTACTTCAAAAATAAACTATATCTCTATTATGGCTGCGCTGATTCGCAGGTTGCAGTAGCGATATGTGATAATAATATGGATTTAAAACTCAAAACACATAACTAATTTAATCTATGAAACATGGTTGTAAAATGAACACGGTTGTCTCAAAGTCGTTCAATGACCGGCTGAAGATAGCTACTGTTTCAGCTTTAATGGCAGGGACGTTCTTGTGTCTACCTTTCACGGTATATGCAGAAAATCCTTTGATATCAGATGTTGAACAGACGGTACGGAATATCTCGATAAAGGGTGTGGTGGTTGATGCCAATGGAGAACCTGTTATCGGAGCTTCGGTACAGTTGAAAGGGAGTGCCGGTATAGGAACGATTACTGATTTGGATGGTAAGTTCACTTTGTCAGTTCCGGCTAACGGAGTGTTGCAAATATCCTATATCGGATATAAAACGGCTGAAGTGAAAGTAAACGGACAAGCCGGATTGAAAGTAACTTTGCAGGAAGATACGGAAACGTTGGATGAAGTGGTAGTAGTAGGTTATGGTATTCAGAAGAAAGCTTCTGTGACTGGATCGGTAGCTGCCATCTCTTCGGATAAGTTGATGGAGGTAAAAGCTCCTAGTGTGACAAATATGCTTGCCGGACGTTTGCCGGGGCTGCGTGCCGTGCAACGTAGTGGTAGTCCTGGCGATGACGGAGCTTCTGTTGATATTCGCGGATATGGAAGTATGTTGGTGATTGTGGATGGTATCGAGCGTGATTATGCCCAACTAGACCCGAATGACATCGAATCAATTTCCATACTGAAGGATGCTGCCGCAGCTGTTTACGGTTTTAAAGGTTCTAATGGAGTTTTATTGGTGACTACTAAAAAAGGAACGGAGCAAAAGGCAAAGATAGAATATAATGGTTACGTAGGTTTTCAGAAAGTGACCCGCTATCCGGAAATGATGAATGCCTATGAGTATGCTTCACTTTACAATGAAGCGATTCATAATGCGAATCCGTGGCGCGGAGCTTCTGCTTACTCGCAGGAGCAGCTGGAAGCTTACCGGAACGGTACGGCAGGTACGGATTGGTGGAATGAAACCATGCGTAGCTCAGCTCCTCAAACTTCACACAACTTGAGCATGACGGGAGGTACGGAGAAGGTGAAATATTATATGTCTATCGGATATATGGATCAGGGCGGCATCATCCGTTCGGGCGACTGGAACTACCAACGTTACAATGTCCGTTCAAACCTAAGTGTAGAAGTTGCTAAAGGGGTGAACGTAGAGTTGCGTTTGAGCGGACGGTTTGATAACCGCAAGAAGCCTTATAACGGCGATAATCTGTTCCGTTCGGCACAAATGGCAATCCCGACTTATTCCATGTATGCCAATGATAATCCGGATTATTGGGGAGCGGTAGGTGATATGGCTAATCCTGTACATGTATCCAGTTCGGATGACAGCGGATATGAAGATCGTCTGCGTCGTGAATTTAACAGCTCATTGGCTATTACCTGGAAACTTCCCTGGGTGAAAGGACTGATGGCAAAAGCATTGGTTGCTTATGATTATACAAATAAGGAATGGAAAACATGGAGGAAAGATTTGTCGGAATATACTTATGATTATGCCAATGAAGAGTATATAGAGAAGGTGATTAATACCGCACATCTGGAATCGAAACTGGAAAATTATGATAAACCGACTTATCAGTTCTCAATGAACTATAATAATACGTTTGCCAAGAAGCACAATATTGGTGCTATGCTGGTATGGGAAATGTATAATGACAAAAGAAGTTGGGTGACCGGAACACGTGATTTTGCTATCGGACTCATTCCTGACTTGGATTATGGAGATAAAACCAATCAGGAAGCCTCCGGTAAAACACAGGAAACGGCACATGCCGGTCTGGTGGGGCGTTTGAATTATGATTTTTCCAATCGCTATCTTGTTGAGTTCAATTTCCGCTACGATGGAACCTATAAATTCCGTGAAGGTAGCCGTTGGGGATTTTTTCCAGGTGTGTCTTTAGGGTGGCGTGTTTCCGAAGAGGCCTTTTTCAAGAAACTGTTGCCTGATATGGACAACCTGAAAATCCGTGCTTCGTATGCCAAAGTGGGAGATGAAGGAGACTTCGACGCTTTTCAATATCTGGATGGATATACATCTCATGGGAGCTATATTATGGGCAGCAACGGAGTGACTTCCGGTATGACTACGGTAGGTATGGCCAATCCGTGGCTGACCTGGTATGAATCAAAGATTATGAATATTGGCTTTGAAGCCTCTTATCATAGAGGATTGATTTCCGTAGAATTCGATTGGTTCCGTAGAAACCGTTCGGGACTTCCTGCTACTCGTGTAGGATCATTACCTACTATTTTCGGAGAATCAATGCCGCAGGAGAATCTGAATTCTGATATTAATACGGGATTTGAGATCGTAGTTGGACATAAGAACCGGATTGGTAACTTCAATTATAATGTGTCGGCTAATTTCTCTACTACCCGGATTAAGTATGATTATGTAGAGAGAGCTGCTTCTACCAATATGTATGATGATTGGCGTAATAACACGAACGGTCGTTATAAAGATATTCGTTGGGGAAAGAAAGTTATCGGACAGTTCTCCAGTTTCGAGGAAATCTTGAATTCACCGGTTCAGGATAAAGACGGTAACCGTTCATTAATGCCAGGTGATCTGAAATTTGAAGACTATAATGGGGATGGCATTATTGATGATAACGATACGCAGCCACTCGGACATGGTGCTACTCCACGTATGTATTATGGATTGAATATGTCCGGAGAATATAAAGGATTCGACCTGACGGTATTCTTTCAGGGGGCGGCAGGTCATGATATTTATGTCAGTGGGGATATTCTGGACCCATTTATCCAGCAGGGTTTGGGTAATGGACTGGCCATCATGACCGACCGTTGGCATCGGGAAGACCCGACCGATCCTTATAGTAAGTGGATTTCCGGGTATATGCCTGCCGCTCGTGTAGCGGGTGTTGCGGATAATCGTTCCGGTAATTCATGGTCACTGCACAATGCAAGTTATCTGCGTCTGAAAACATTGGAGCTAGGGTACACACTACCTAAAGCATTGACGAAGAAAGCAGCTATCGACCGTGTGCGTTTTTACATCAACTGCAACAATCTGCTGACTTTCACTAATCGTGATGGATTGATGAAGAATGTTGACCCGGAAAGCAACTCTAGCGGAGTGCGCTATTACCCGCAAATGAAGACATATAACTTTGGTGTGAATGTAACCTTCTAAAATCTATAAAGACAATGAATAGAAATTATTTGAAATATATATGGATAGCCGGAGTATCTATCCTCGGATTGACGGGATGTGATGATTACCTGAATCGTGAAAGTACCAGTGGGGTTAACACTCCGGATCTAATTTGGCAGAATCCGAAAGCAATTACAGCCGTTTTGGCGGATATGTATGATTCCGGATTAAAGCTGGATGAGTTTGATGATTGGTATGGAAGCAAGAAAGCGAATTTGGCGAATCAGACCAGTCTTTCGGATGAGGCTACGGCCAGTTATCAGAAAGAGAGTGCATTTGATAAATCAAATTCTACTTATTCTTATGGCGATTATGTATTTAATGACGATATGGTGACTCGTTACAAACAGATCCGTATCGTAAATAACTTCCTGCTGAATATCGAAAAGACTTCAGTGCTGAGTGAGGATGAAAAAGAAGAGATTGGAGCAGAAGCCCGTTTTATCCGTGCAATGCAGTATTTTGGGTTGGTGAAACGTTACGGAGGTGTGCCTTTGCAAACTATTCCTCAAGAATACACCACCGGAAATACGCAAGCGCTGTATCAGGCTCGTGATACGGAAGCAGCTACGTATGATTTTATAATCAATGAGTGTAAAGCCATCTATGGATCATTGCCGGAAGTGCGCAACAGCGATGCCAAGTATCGGGCCAATCGTGGGGCGGTATTGGCTTTGTGGTCTCGTGCTGCATTGTATGCCGGCACTATTGCCAAATACTCTAAAACACTTACCTTGACCGGGGAAGCCGTTTCCAAAGGCTATGTTTATATTCCAGAGACAGAAGCGGAGCGTTACTTTGACGAATGTTATACAGCTTCATCAAAGATTTTGGATGAGATGGTTCCTCGTGTATATAGCTTGTACAAGTCGACAAGTACGGATCCGGAAGAGCTGGCACAGAACTTTTATAATCTTTTTTCTAAGACAGTGAACGGGGATAATGGAGAGTATATTTTTCAGAAACAGTATAATGTAGCTGCCGGAAAAGGGCATATGTGGGATAAACTGAACGTTCCTTTCTCATATCGTGGTGATGGTTGGGGATGTGGTATGTCTCCGGTTCTGGAAATGGTTGAGGAATTTGAATATATCGACGGCACAGAAGGTAAACTAAAAATGAAGGATAGCGGTGGAAAGGCGATTAGCTACGACAGTCCGTATGACATCTTTAAAAATAAAGATCCTCGTTTATTAGGTTCCGTTTACTTGCCTGGCGCTGATTATAAAGGATATGGCGGTGGTAAAATAGAGTGGATGCGTGGAGTAATCAACGGACAGGATGGAATAGGAACCAAATATGAAGCTTCCGCTCAACCGGATAAGGAAAATAAGGTAGTTATCGACGGACAGACTTACAATACTTCCGGGAAAGACGGTGGTTCATTAAGTGTAGGTGACGCCAGCAAAACAGGTTTCTATCAGCGAAAGTTTTTGGACGAAAGTCTGACGGATTATACGGATATTGATGCAAAACGTTCTTCTACCCCTTGGGTTGTGTTCCGTCTGGCAGAAATCTACCTGAATCGTGCAGAGGCTTGTATGGAGTTGAATCAACATTTGGATGTGGCTTTGAAAGATATCAATGAGATCCGTGGCAGGGCAGGTATCAAGCTGTTGACTGCCGGTGATCTGACTCTTGACAAGGTTCGCCATGAACGAAAAGTGGAACTTGCTTTTGAAAAGCATCGTTACTGGGATTTGAAACGTTGGCGTCTGGCCCATTTGGATGTCAGCAAAGGTGGCTTGACTAATTTCCGTGGTACAGCTCTTTGTCCATATTACAATGTCAAGAGTGGAAAATACACATTTGAAACTGGGGTACCTGAAAAGAGAAAACGTCTTTTCCTCGAAAAGAACTATTATACGGTTTTCCGTGCGGAAGATTTGAGTACAAATCCGTTGATGACGCAGAATCCGGGTTACGGCAACTGATATGTTCAATTATAAGTTAAAGAAAAACCGATATGAATAAAATAATAAATATAGGATTGACTGCATTATTCGCCTGTTTCATGGTAGCATGCGAAAATGACATCGACAATTATGATGCGCCGAATGGCGGTGTGCATGGCACCATTTATGACAAGGAAACGAATGAGCCGATTCCCATGCCTGTGCCGGGAAGTAGTGGGGTGATGATGAGTTTGTATGAGCAGAACACCGGAGCTACTGCTTCGGTCGATTTCCGGGCCCGGCAGGATGGGACATTTGAGCATACCAAAGTATTTAATGGTAATTACCGCATTCAGGCAAAGGACGGCCCTTTTGTTGGAGTGTGTGAGGGATATGTCACCGTGAACGGACAAACGCAGGTTGACTTATATACCATTCCATTTTCGCGTATTAGTCTTGATGTTACTGTATCCGCAGATAATAAACTGACACTTACCTACGATGCAAAGACATCGAACGAAACATTGCAACTGACAGATGTTTCCGTTATCTGGAATTATGCTCCGGGAGTAGACGTGAACAATGCTAATCATGCTACTCTTTCTTCATTGGGAACAAAGGCCAGTGGTACGCATGTCATTGACTTGATGAGTGATACCGAATTTATTGAGAATCACTATAAGATTGTTTCCAATAATAATCGGGTATACGTGCGTGTTGCGGCTACGGTAACAGCGGAAAGCAAACCGTATGTGAACTATAGCCGGGTGGTGGAAGTAACTGTGAATGATATCAGATAAGGTAAACGATAAAAAAGAATGTAACAATGAAACATAAATTCTATTTATTACTGGTACTGTTGATAAACGGTTTGTTTATCGGCTGCAGTTCGGATGATGATGGTGTAACTCCTCCTGACGATAAGGATGGAGTACTGGTAAAAGTCATGTCCTACAATATATACAGCGGGCAGAAAGTTTATTCCGGAAAGAAAGGAATGGAGGCTATTGCTCAAGTGATTAAAAAGGTAAATCCGGATCTGGCCGGTTTACAGGAGTTTGAAACGAAAACCAATAAGGTCGAGAAAGCGGATATTATTGCTTTGATGAAAGAGGTGACGGGAATGCAATATGCTTTCTTCGTTAAAACCCGTGATGTGGATGGTGGAGAATACGGTAATCTGATTCTCTCAAAATATCCGATAAGCGACGAGGTGAATTATGATTTACCGAGAATAGAGACCGTGGAAGATGTTTACCCACGCTCTATGGGAGTTGTGAAAACAGAAAAAGAGGGGAAGAACTTCTATTTTGGAGTAACTCATTTGTCTCATGTCGGTAATGAAACCAACCGTATCAATCAGACCTCAACTATTCTGGAAAAAACGAAGGGGATGGATGCCCCGATGATATTGACCGGCGACTTTAATGCGTTGGCTGATTCGGGTCCGATGAAGATATTGTATGAGCGTTTTGATATTGGTTGCCTGAACGGGAACTATGGATTGACGACCGGAACTCCCGTTCCGGTAAAGGCTATTGACTTCGTGTTGTATACCCCGGATAAAGGAATGGCTCCGAAGGCTTATGATGTGTATTATGATGCTTATGTAGAATCAGACCATTTTCCGGTAGTAGCTACATTCAGTATAAACGATTAATCTAAAAAGATAGAAACATGAAAACATTGATTCATCATTTGAAACGATTTTCTATATATACACTATTGCTTGGAGCAGTAGGTTTTGCTGGTTGCGAAGATGAGAATCGGCAGGATATGACGCCTGAAATCGGAGAAGGTGAAGTTACTCCTAAGATTACGATGTATACTCCGACGGCAGGTGGAAAGTCTACTAGCCTGACTTTATATGGTACTCATTTTGGTACGGACTTGGATAATATCCGAGTGACGGTCAACGGAGTAGATGCAGAGGTGACAGGTGCTTTGGGGAATATTATTACTGCCAATGTGCAGAGAGGTTCTGGCTCCGGTCCGGTGAAAATATATATCGGTCAGGGGGAAAATATTCAGGAACTGACTTATAAAACAGAATTTGAATATTCTCAGTCTCCTATTGTAAGCTCGTATATCGGCAGCTATGTTCCTGCTGCCAAAACAGAGAAAAAAGAGGGTTCCTTGATGGAAGCAGTCCTTTGGAAACCAGGTTCTATAGCCTTTGATAAGGAAGGCACTTTGTATATTGTGGAAGACGATGACCGTGATATTCGTATTGCAAAAGATAATCAAGTAGCTACTTTTCTTCGTGGGGACGTAACGGGTGGAGTTGCATTTAGAATGATGAATATCGCTTTCTCACTGGATGGCAACACTTTGTTCTTGTCTAATGATGCGAATGGTTCCGGAAGCGCACATATCGCCACTATGTCATGGAGTAATGATGCGCATCAGTATGATACTGGAAGTCTTGCTGCAATATGGTCGATAACTTCGTCTTTAGGTAACGGTGTTACCAATGTAGGCGTACATCCTGTTACGGGAGAAGTTTTTTCCGTAGCTCATGGAAATGCCATGATTTACAAATATGATCCGGAGCAGAATACGATGGTGACTACCGGACAACAACTTCCCGATGCGGACGGAAAGAATGCATCGAAAGTGAAGATCCGTTGTATCCTTTTCGATAAGGCAGGAACTACAGTGTATATGAGTTCACAGGAGAAGGATGTGATTTATAAAGGGGATTATGATATGGTGACCGGATTATTTTCTAATCTTCATATTTGGATTGGACAGTATGATAAAACAGGCTTTGTAGAAGGGCAAGGAAACGATGCCAGACTCCAAGAACCTTGTCAGATGGATTTGGATGAAGAAGGCAATATTTATGTAGCAGTCCGTAAAAAGCATCGTATCGCGAAAATTACACCTGATGGAGTAGTGACAAGTTATACAGGTACAGGTACTTCCGGTACTACGGATGGGCCATTGGATAAGGCACAGTTCAATCATCCGGAAGGAGTGCAATTCGGGCCCGACGGTGCATTGTATGTTTCAGATTATTGGAATCATAAGATTCGCAAGATAGAAAAGGATTAATAGGGTATTAGGTAAAAAAGATTGTTTTGAAGGATAACATTCACTCACTAATTGACGATATATGAATTTCAGAATATGCATTTCGTTATTTCTGGTATGCTGTCTGTTGTCCCCTGTGATGGCGCAGAGAGACAAAAATAAGCAGAAAGAAGTTACAGTAAAAGCGATGACTTACAATACTTACAGTGGGCGCAAACAAGGTATTGATAAAATAGCCGAGGTTATAAAACAGGAAGATCCGGACATTGTTTCACTTCAGGAAATAGAAAGAAATACAGAGATTAATCCCTGGAATACTCCTGAAAGATTATCGGTACTGACAGGCATGAAGTATTATTATTTTGCCCATGCACTTGATATTCCTACCGGAGGAGACTATGGAAATGTAATTCTTTCCAAGTTTCCGATTTCGGAAGAGAAAAGCTTTAAATTGAGTGTATTGAAGGAAAACGACTACGTTCGTTCGTTTGGTTATGTAAAAGTGATGAAAGAGGGCAAAGAATTTTATTTTGCTACGACACATCTGGACCATAAGTACGAAGATGCTGCCCGTCTGAAACAGATTGATGAGATTCTTGCTTGTATGGAACAACTGGACAAACCAATCATCCTCGGTGGGGATTTGAACTCCCGTCGTGGTTCTGTTACCATGACTGCTTTTCAGAAGTATTTCACAGTAAACTGTTTGAGCGACGCTGCTCCGTGGACAGTGCCCGTTCCAAGTCCGACTTATACCTGCGACTGGCTGATTTATGCTCCGAATGAAGCCTTTACAGTAAAGGCGTACAATGTTTGTTATTGGGCAGATAAAGAATCGGATCATTATCCGGTAGTGGCTACTTATCTTATCAAATAAGATTAACCTTCCAGTTGAGGTTGTTTCCAATGGAAAGAAGATCGTGCTGGTGGTTTACACGAATATTTGTCTAAAAGGACTATTTTAGATTAACGAGTAGTTAAGCACCATTAAAGCACTTCGACGGTTTTTTCCTGCTGTATCTTTGCATCGTGATCACAAAACAACATTTTTATGAAATAATTTAAAACTTAAAATTATGGGATTACGGTATGCAGTAAAAGAAAGGGTCTTTAATTTCGATGAAACCAAAACTAAGAAGTATGTTGCTGCTCCGGTGAGTGACGGAGTGATTGATTTTTCGAAATTGTGTAAAAATGTATCATTGATTTGTAGCACTCATTGTGGTCAGGTTAAATTAGTCTTAGATGGTCTGCTTGATTCATTGGAAGGATATATGGATGAGGGAAAAACGGTGAAGTTAGGTGAGTTCGGTACACTTCGTCCTACTTTTAACGCTAAAAGTGGTATAGAAGCTAAGGATGTCGATAGTAGCAATATCATAGTGAGAGAAATAGTTTTTACTCCGGGAACCCAGTTAAAAACGATGTTGAATAAGATGAGTATCTCAAAATATGTACCATTGGATGTTGTGGCAACAAGTGGCAGTAATAGTGGCTCTGATCCTGGCAATGGCGAAAATCCGGGCGGCAATCAAGGGGAAGCTCCCGATCCGGCAGCTTAATTGAAAGAGTGGCTGTTATAATATTAAATAATAGAGGAGAACAAATGTCTTCCTCTATTATTTTTTATTGCTTTCTTTTGCTTTTTAGATATGCCCGTATTCGAATTCAGGGATCTCTCCTTTAGCTGATAATTTGGCAAAATCAATCAGGTTGGACAAGTGGCGAAGTACCAGTTCTTTCATCCCGTCCTTGTCTTTATCTTTTATCTTTTGCAACATTTCTCTATGTTCTGCATGAACTGTTTTTTGTGGAACAGCGCAGACTTTATATTTTTGATAATATTTTAATATATCAGGAGTAATGATAAGCAAGAGTGAACTAATTACCGGGTTGTGTCCACCTTGTGCAATTGCTTGATGAAACGCAAAATCTTTCTCAACACGAAGCTCTGTATCAAACTTTTCCTCCAATTCGATAAGTGTTTTTTCAATATTCTCCAAATCCTCTTTTGTCCGGTTTGATGCACACAGTTTGCAGACCTCGATCTCTAACAGAACGCGTACATATACCAAACTGGAAAAGTCATATTTGCTTATCTTTAAAGCATCGGTAATCATGGTATCCAATTGATCTTTGGAGAACTCGGAAACCACTGTTCCACTTTGAGGATATGTTTTTACAATACCATACAACTCCATCTTTTGCAAAGCTTCACGAACATGGGAACGGCTAACCTTCAGCAGTTCCGATAATTTCCGTTCAGACGGTAGACGTTCACCAGGCAGAATTTGACGTTCTGCGATTTGTTTTTTTATGTGCTCGATGACAAGTTTAACTGGTTGCGAATTTACTTCGTCCTTCATAAGATATAAAAATTTTAAAAGGTTTTCTTTCTTAATTCGGGTGTAAAAGTACGAATATTATCTTTCAAAGTAAAGCTTTATAGCAAAAATATTCTTTTCCCTTTTTATAAAGAGGTACGCATAAAGTGCTGTTTATTAGATGTTTATTTAGTATTGTTAATAAATAATAATTGGTAGACCAAAATTTTGGTTTACCAATTTTAATCGTTACGTTTGTCACAGAAATTAAAACGCTAATCTATGAACAAACTTCTGCATTTTAAAAAAGTCGTATTGGTGCTCTTGTTGTTAGTTGGAGCATTGAACGTTTACTCCCAGCATGTAGTTACTGGTAAGGTGATAGATGAACAAGGTCCGTTAATCGGGGCTTCAGTGACAATTAAAGATGCTGCTGTTCCTACAGGTACTGTGACAGACGCTGAAGGTAAATACTCCATTAAAGTTCCTAACTCAAAGACCATTTTGGTTTATTCGTATATCGGTTACGTTGATAAGGCAGAGGCGGTAGGCAAACGCACCGTTGTCAATGTGACGTTGGAAGAAGATTCGAAGATGTTGGATGATGTGGTGGTAATCGGTTACGGTACACAGGCTAAGTCTCACTTAACGGGTTCGATTTCTAAATTGGAAGGTGAGAAACTGATTAATGCTCCTGTGAGTGATATGACTACTGCTTTGCAAGGTTCTATGAGCGGACTTACCGTTTCTAATGAAACGTCAGAAGTCGGTGTGACACCGTCTATCCGTGTCCGTGGAACAGGTTCCATCTCGGCTGAAAGTGAGCCGTTGGTGATTATTGATGGTTTTCCGGTAGCCGGTGGACTTTCATCTATCAATGCGGCAGATGTGAAGTCTATTGAAATATTGAAAGATGCGGCTTCTGCCGCTATTTATGGGTCACGTGCAGCAAATGGTGTTATCATGGTAACCACCAAAAGCGGCACTCCCGATAAACCGAAATATTCGTTCAAGTTCTATCAGGGATTTAAGTATGCTTATCAGTTGCACGATATGATGACTTCTTCCGAGTGGTTGAATCTGTTGACGCAGGAAGCAGAAATGGGAGGTCCGTCTGTACCAGCGGCAGCTCGTGGCGCTGCTTATCTGGAAAGTCAGATGGGGACTACCGACTGGCAGAAAGAGGGATTGCGCGATATGGCAGGTATTACCAATGTGCAGATGAGCGTTTCCGGTGGACGTAAAGAAACGAAGTACTTTATTTCGGCTGCCTATACCAAAGATGAGGGTGTGATGTTGCAGAACTCATTGGATAAATTGAATTTCCGTACGAAATTGGATGCCAAACTCTCGAATATTGTTAGTGTAGGGGTCAACTTATCCGGGACTTATACCAAAACAGAACGTCCGAAAAATAATTTTATAGATTTCTATCGTACTCCGTCTTTTCTTCCTGTTTATCATAATGATTGGAGTACTGAAATGACAGGGTATTCAGGTTTTGCAAGAGGTAGTCATTTCAATAATATCATGACTCCTACCGGTACACCGGATGCGGAGGGAAATCCGACGCTGGAGAAATCATCTCCTTTCTCGTCAGCCAATAATAATCCCCGTAGTGTGATGGCTAATACTTCTCGTTGGAGTGAGTCCATGCAGGGTTTGGCAAGTATGTATCTGACTATTGATCTTTGTAAAGGGTTGCAATTCAAGACGTCCAATGGTTTGAATGTCCGTTTTAGCCCGTCTTACTATTATGGTAATAAAGACGCGACAAAAGATAAAGAAGAGAGCAGAGCTACTTATTTTAGCACACTCTATGTGGATTTGTTGAGCGAGAATACATTGAATTATCACATTGATTTCGGAAGAAATAATGCTCATAGCATTGATGCTTTGTTGGGTTATACTGTGGAGTCCACTCGCAACCAGCGAGTAGCCATGACTGCAACAGGATTTGCTACTGATGATGTTCATACGCTGAATGCGGCAACTGTTTATTCATTGGCAAGTAAAGGGAATGGGAATACTGATGGTACGGGAACTTTCCGTTATCCGGATGTGGTATTAGAGTCTTATTTGGGACGTATCAATTACAGTTATTTGGGTCGTTATCTCTTGTCTACTTCTTTACGTCTGGACCGTTCTTCCTTGTTCTCGAAAGGAAATCGCAATGCCTGGTTCCCTTCTGTATCGTTGGGCTGGCGTGTGAATGAGGAGAAGTTTATGAAGAATATCGAAGTTATTTCTAATTTGAAACTCCGTGCTTCTTACGGTGTGACGGGAAATAACCGTATCAGTTATGATGCAGCTCTTGAAGTATTGAACAGTGCGAACTATGTGACAGGTACTGGTAATGGACAACTGGTTAATGGTTCGGCAAATATATCTTCTTCGCTTGCTAATCCTCACATTACATGGGAGAAGACAGATGAATTCAACTATGGTCTGGATCTGGGATTCTTCAAGAGCCGGATAAATCTCTCGATAGATGCTTATTACTCTGTGACTCGTGCTCTGTTGTTTGAGCAGCCTACACAGTCATTCACCGGATATAGTTATTATTGGAATAATATTGGAAAGGTACGTAATTCGGGTGTGGAAATACAGATCGATACGCACAATATCAAGAATCGTAAGTTTTCATGGGATACAAATATAAATTTCTCCTTGTCGCGCAATAAATTGCTGGAGCTGGGAGGTGAACAACAGGTTATCAATCAGGGGGAAAGAAGCGAGTGTTACATTGCTAAAGTTGGCTCACCGTTGATTCAATTTTATGGATATAAAACGAATGGTGTATGGAATAGCGTGGAGGAAATCAATGCGAATCCTCACTTCTCGAATGACGTACCGGGTGGATTGCGTATCGTAGATACCAACAATGACGGTTCGTTGACTCCTGAAGACCGTGTTCCTTTGGGTAATCCGTATCCGGATTTTACATGGGGAATCACGAACACATTCCAGATTAAGAATTTTGATATTTCGTTCCTGATTCAGGGAGTACAGGGAATTGACGTTTACAATGGTGACGTTTATTACAATGAGACAGTGAAATGGAACAAAGCTTACACCAAGGATCGTTGGGTAAGTGCAGAAAATCCGGGTAATGGAAAAGTGCCTTATCTGAAGTTGGGATATGATATCTGTTTGACTGATTATCCTTTGCAGGATGCTTCTTATGCATGTTTGAGAAACTTCACATTGGGATATACATTGCCAAGTACGGCTGCGCGTAAGTTGAAACTGTCGGGTGTACGTTTCTATGTGTCCGGTAGTAACTTGCTCTACATTTGGGGAAGCAGTTATAAGGGTATCAATCCGGAATCCCGCCTGACTTCTTCTCAATACTCAAGCTCTATGATTTCGGGATATCAGCGCGGTGGATTCCCATTGACCAGTACTATCTCCGCAGGTTTTGATATTAACTTTTAATGGAAAGTGAACGATGAAAAAGGTAAATTATATAGGATTACTGTTAGTAACGTTACTGTTTGCATCTTGTGATTTGGACAAGTATCCCTATTCGGAAGTTGCTGCGGATGAATATGTGAAAAATGCTTCTTCAGTGAATAATCTGGTACTTGGTTGCTATAATTCTCTTCATGACGTGATGTATTATGAATGGGCAATGACTGAATTACGTTCGGATAATGGACGTATGTATGCTACTGGTTCTTCCGCCAGCACTACGAAACTGGTTGAACAGCTTGACCAGGGAACTATCGTGGCAGAGCACCAATGGGTGGAAGAGTATTGGAATTCTTGTTATGCAACGATTGCCCGTGTCAATAATGCGATTTCATATCTTGATGTGGTAGAAGATGAAACTACCCGGAATCAATATGAGGGAGAGGTTTTGTTTCTCCGTTCTTTAGAATATTTTAATCTTGTTCGTTTATGGGGTCCTGTGTTTATAGTTACTTCCAAGGTTCCGTCAGATGTAGCCCGTGATATGCAGCGTTCTACGGTAGAAGAGGTTTATGCACTGATTGAGGGTGATCTGGAACGGATTCTTGATAATGGAATGTTGCCTGAACGAATGGCGGATGCAGATATGGGGCGTGCAGACAGAAATGCTGCTAAAGCATTGTTGGCAAAAGTGTATGCGACTCATTATAAATCGGGAGACGCCAAGTATGCCCGCGCCGCACAGTTATGCAAGGAGGTACTTGAAAGTGCTGCCGTAGGTAATCCGCAGACAGGTGCTGATCTGGTAGCATATAATAAGATATTCGACATCACAAATGAGATGAACAAGGAAATCATTTTTGCAGCCCGTTATCTTTCGGGTAATGTAGGACTCGGTTCTCCATTCGGTAATATGTTTGCTCCGGTCAATAATGGTGCAAATGTGATTATAGGAACTTCTTCCGGCTATAATACTCCAAGTGATAATATCATTACTGCCTATACAATGAGAGGCGCAACAGACAAACGCCTGGATGTAAATATTGCCCAGAAGTACTTTAACTCGACTACTCAAGAATGGGTGACTACGGGTAACTGCCGTTATTGCAAGAAGTACACAAATCCTGTGTCTACGCAGTATGATGGTGAGAGTGACTGGCCGATTATCCGTGTAGGCGATATCGCATTGTTGTACGCAGAACTGACGAATGAAATATCGGGTCCGTCTGCTGATAACTTGAAATATCTGAATATGATTTGCGAACGTGCCGGTGTTTCAACTTATACGTTGGCCGATCTTTCTAACCGTTACGACTTCAGAGAAGCCGTACGTAATGAACGAAGACTGGAACTTGCTTTTGAAAACCAGCGTTGGTTCGATATGCTCCGTTGGGGTACGGCTGCTCAAACAGTGAATAATTATTTCAAAAGTGAGACTTTCTATTCGGAATATACCTATGTCGTGAATGATATTGCTGATTGGCAGACATTCCTCCCGATTCCGGTAAGTGTAATCAACATCAATCCGGATATTGCACAGAATACGGGTTATTAATCTCTTAAAATGAATACGAATATGAAACAATATAGAAAATGGAGCCTTGCATCCTTATTTGCATGTGTTATCTTTTGGACCAGTTGTGATTCTATATCCATGAAAGACGTTGTGGTCAGTGCGCCACAAATCGTATCTTTCTCACCGGAGAGTGGAAGCATCGGAAGTGAAATCGTAGTTACCGGAGAGTATCTGGACGATGTGGTCAGTGCGACAATTGGAGGAGAAAAAGTCACGATACTTCAAAAAGTGTCCAATGAGCGTTTATCACTCAAAGTGACCGGTAATGCAAAGAGCGGAAAAATTGTATTAAGTAATTCAGTTGGCGAAGGAGTTTCAGAAGGCAATTTTACCATTGAATATCCGGCTCCCACTATTTCCTCAACGGGAATGCCTACCGAGGTAGAGATGGGTAATAAACTGTTGATTTCAGGTTCCCATATGAACGTAATCAGTGCTGTGCTTTTTACAGCTGAAGGACATACTACTGGAAACGAGGCTAGCATACTTTCGCAGAATGAGGATGAAATCTTAGTGAAGATTCCTTATGTAGAAAGTGATAAAGCTGCTATTACATTCAGATATTTCAATGGTACGTCACAGGTGGAAACTCCGATTGAATCTGCACCACAGATGACCGTGGCACGTTATGAACCGAATGTTACTACTTCTTCTTTTGAACCTGCAAACATAGGAGATATAGTCGTTCTGAATGGTACTTATTTGAATAAGATTGATAAAGTAATATTGGGAACCATTGAATGTAATATTGCTCTTCAAACAGAGAATGAACTGAAATTTGCCGTACCTTCGTCGGAAAACTATGTGGATGGAGATAATACGATGGCATTGAAGATTTCTTATTTTGACGGACGTGAGGTGCATACTCTGACAGATGCATTTGTAGTCAAAGTGCCTTTCGTTTATTTCTGGGAGAACAAGAAAGTATATGCACAAGGCCGTGACGTAGAAGAATTATCTTCATTCTTCTCTCCGGAAACAGGATTGGTGTATGCAAATGCGGATTGGAGAACAAAAGTAGATCCAATATCTTACCAATACAAGGCTGCAACTTGTTCTGCAAATAATAAACCGGCTGTCTCTGAAAGTGAATATAATTCTGTGAATCCTTATTTCTTCTTCTCGGGTGTTAATGCAGGAACATTGCAAATCAATAGCCCGGCGGGTTCTAATGGACAGTTGAAGAATTTTTATATGATAAATAATTCGGCAGATGAGAATAGGGTGCCAGGAATCAATGGAAACTGTTATGGTACTCCGGTATTGACTTTCTTATACTTAGACCCAACTAAGTCCGGTTATAAAGCATTGATAGATGAAGTGAAAAACGGTACGTTGGATAATATTGATGAAACTACCTTCCCGATAGATGTTGAAGCTAAAACTTGTCGTGGATTTAGCATTTCGAGCATGAAAACATCAATAAACACAGATGTATGGGCACCTGGTATTTTTGAAGTGGGAAAAGAGCAAAAAGTGAATGTAGGTGCCGTCTTGCTTATATTATATTATAATGTAAATGGTTCGACGTCTAATGTCGCTGATAACGTGAAACGTATTGGACTACTGCATATAAAGACGATTGACTTTAAAATGTACAATAACACCAATGCTCCTTCATCCAGTTCCATTGAATTTGATATGTACTGGCAGAAGAAAGACTACGATTACTCAAAAGTTCAATAACCAATGATGACACGAAAGATACATAAAGCGATTATAGCCTCCTTACTTATCGGGCTTCCCTTCACCTCTTTTGCAAAGAGATATGATGTGACACTTCCCGAAGTAGCTTCCTGCTTGAAGACTGCACAACCGGGTGACCAGATTTATATCAAAGACGGTCAGTATAAAGACATGCAGTTGAAGTGGACAGGTAAGGGAACCGAGAAAGCTCCTATCAAGATAGAAGCCTTGAATCCTGGAAAAGTAAAAATTGAGGGAGGCTCTACTTTGCGGATAGCAGGAGAGTGGATGTCTGTCGGTGGATTACATTTTACAGATGGATACGCTCCCAAAGGTTCTGTGATAGAATTCCGCAACGGACAGGAACTGGCCAATCACTGCCGCCTGACAAATTGTGTGATAGACGGATTCAATCCGTCCCGTCGGGACCAGGCTTACAGCTATATCTTGCTTTATGGTCGTCATAACCGTGTAGATCATTGCTCATTGACAGGAAAACTTAATTTGGGGGTGACATTGATTGTTATCCTCAACGATGAACGTTGTCTGGAAAATCATCATCAGATAGACCATAATTATTTCGGAGAGAGGCCGGTGTACGGTTCGAACGGTGCGGAAACTATGCGTGTGGGAACTTCCCAACAGGCATACAGTTCCTCGAACACAGTAATTGAAAATAACCTGTTCGAACGCTGTTCCGGCGAAGTGGAAGTAATCTCTATAAAATCCAGCGATAATGTGATTCGGAACAATATCTTGCTGGAATGCGAGGGAGTAGTAGCACTGCGACACGGTGACCGTAACACGGTTAATAATAACCTGTTTATTGGCAACGGACTCCGTAACACAGGCGGTATTCGCGTAGTTAATGCCGGGCATCAGATTTATGACAATACCTTGGTCGGTCTGGCAGGAACCCGTTTCTTCTCTGCTTTGGGAGTGATGGATGCCGTACCTAATTCGTTGCCTAACCGTTATTGCCAGGTAGTTGACGTGAAGATGTACCGTAATACTTTCGTAGACTGTACAAATATCGAATTCGGCACAGGCAAAGACATGGAACGTACCCTTGCACCGGACAATGTGAGCTTTACGGATAATATCATAATAAATAAGGAACTGTCTCAACCTTACATAGCCGTTGATGATGTATCAGGTATTCAGTTCAAAGGCAATAAAGTGCAACTGGCAAAGAACTATTCGGCTCCGGGATTTACTACGGAGAAACTAAAGGTTCCCCAGTTGCCGGATCAGGTCGCAATACGTAAGGATAAAGGTGCTTCCTGGTTTGAAAACCGGGTAGCGCAACCATCTGCAAAGACTCATAAGGAATACAACGCAGCTCCGGGAACTGATCTTTCTGAAATCATTCGTTCAGCAGAACCAGGTGGGATTATTGTTCTGGCTAAGGGTACCTATCCTATCCAAAGCGCCATGTTCATCGATAAACCGCTGACAATTCGCGCTGCCAACGCAGCCAATAAACCGTTGGTTCGTTTCAACGGAGAGAAACCGGATAACATGGTAACCATCGCCGACGGTGGTGAACTGATTATTGAGAATATCGCATTTGACGGAGTGCTGGAACCCGGTAAAGCCTTGGCTAAAGCGGGAATTTCTACAGCCATCGATATGATACAACCTTATACACTGACAGTAGACGGTTGCGAATTTCAGAACTTCGGAGAGGGCGGCTTCTTTGCCATCAAAGGAACGAAAGCCACTTTCGCCAAGAGTGTGACAATCAAAAACTGCTTTTTCCGCGACTTATCTGGAGATGCCATCAACTATGCCGCCGAGAAAGACGATATCGGTCGTTACAATGCGGATGATATGCTGATTGAAAACTGTTCTTTCTATCGTTTGCTGGGTTTACCTATTAATATTTATCGTGGAGGAAGTGATGAAAGTACGGCTGGCCCTTATATCACTATCAGACATTGTAATTTCGCAGACTGTTGTAACAAAGAGCGTGGAAGCGTGATGCGCCTGATTGGTCCACAAGTACTGACAGTAGAGAATTGTAATTTTGACAACAGCGGACGCGGAGGAGCAACCATCCGTTTGGATGAGGCCACCTGGGAAAAAGTTCGCATAGCCAACTGTAACCTGTGGAACTCCGGCAGAATGGTAACTACCACTTCCCAAGCTATACAAGGAAAAATGTATAATATCCGTCCCGCATATATCAATGCCGACGCATACAATTATACTCCAGTGCCGGGCAGCGAATTGGAAAAACTCTCTATTGGCTTGAAAAAGAATTCGCTTCCGCAATGACCGTAACCGTAAGTGGAACAAGAAAATAATGATTAGATGAGAAAACTTATTATTTGTATATTCATGGTCTTGGGAGGATGTCTCCTTTCGTTTGCCCAACATCCGTCTCTTCTTTTCACACAGGAAGAAGTGAACGAGATGAGGGAAGGAAAGGGAACCGTGCCTGCATTCGATAAAACGCTCTCGGAAGTATTGAGCGCAGCCGACGCAGCGTTGAATTCTCCTATCTCCGTTCCCGTTCCGACAGATGGCGGTGGCGGGGTGGTACACGAACAGCATAAGTCGAACTATTATGCCATGTTTCATTGCGGAGTTGCCTATCAGCTGACCGGTGACAAGAAATACGCCCGTTACGTAGCAGATATGCTGGAAGCCTATGCAAAGCTCTATCCTACATTGAGTTTCCATCCCGTATCACTTTCCCCTGTTCCCGGACGCCTGTTCTGGCAGACACTGAATGAAAGTGTATGGCTGGTACATACAGCAGTAGCATACGATTGCATCTATCATACACTCTCGGCCAAGCAGCGCACCACCATCGAAAAGAATCTGTTTGCCCCAATGGCGGACTTCATCATGGATGGTATGGGCGATAACCATGCAAACAATAAGACTTTCAACAAGATGCATAATCATGCCACCTGGGCTACGGCTGCCGTAGGTATGATTGGTTTCGCCATGAATCGTGAAGATTACGTGAAGAAAGCCCTTTATGGCTCCGACGAAACAGGCAAACACGGAGGATTCATCCGTCAAATGGATTATCTATTCTCTCCCGATGGCTATTTCACAGAGGGGGCCTACTATCAACGTTATGCCATCTGGCCTTTCGTCATCTTCGCCCAATGCATTGAAAACAAACTGCCGGAGCTGAAAATCTTCAGCTATCGCGACAGCATACTCTCAAAAGCACTTTCCACGTTAATACAGCTATCTTATGAGGGAGAATTCTTCCACATCAACGATGCCCTGCTGAAAGGACTTTCTGCACAGGAACTGGTTTACGCTGCAGATATTCTATACAATGTCCATCCGTCGGATAAATCATTGCTCTCCGTAGCGAACGAATACCAGCATACTTATCTGCCTACAATCGGTGGTTTCCGGGTAGCCCGTGATATTGCCCGTGGCGAAGCTGCTCCAATCGTATATCGCAGCAGTGTGTTCCGTGACGGACGCAAAGGAGACGAGGGAGGCATTGCCGTGATTCGCTCGACAGACCCGAAACTGAATAGTGCCCTGACCCTGAAAGCCACTTCTCATGGCCTTAGCCACGGACATTACGATAAACTCACAATGGCCTATTACGATAATGGAAACGAGATTCTGACAGATTACGGAGCTTCCCGTTTTCTCAATATCGAAGCCAAGAATAAGGGACATTACACACGTGAGAACGAATCGTTTGCCAAACAGACCATTGCACACAACACACTGGTGGTCGATGAAACGTCCAATTTCGGCGGCGATATAAAAGTGTCTTCCCGTTATCATTCGGACATCATTTACAGTGATTTCAACGGAGATCATTTCCAAGTGATGGTAGCCAAAGAAACCAATGCATATTCCGGAGTGGAAATGAAACGTACATTGGTGTATGTGACTACTCCTTTCCTGCAATTCCCGCTGATACTGGACGTGTTGCAGGCCAACTCCGACAAGGAACACCAATACGACTATCCGCTATGGTATAACGGGCACTTCGTTTCTTTGAATTTCCCATATACCAAAGCAAGCAACGGATTGCAAACCCTCGGAACAAAGAACGGTTATCAGCATCTGTGGCTGGAAGCATGGGGACAGAATGAGAAAACGAACACCTCCAGTTTCACTTTTGTCAAGGACAACCGCCTCTATACCATTAGTGCGGCCACCACTCCCCAGACAGAGCTAAAGATGCTTCGCCTGGGAGCCAATGATCCGGATTTCAATTTGCGAAACGAGACAGCGTTTCTAATCAGAGAAAAGGAACAGAAGAATCACACGTTTGCTACTTCCATCGAAACGCATGGAGATTATGACGTAGTGATGGAGACTTCCAACAATCTGACATCCTCCTGCGAGGAAGTGAAAGTGGTGATGGATACGGCCGAATACACCGTTATCAAAGCTATATATAAAGGTGGACATTCCGTAACACTCTGTCTGGCCAACGCAGAAGAAAGCAAAGAGAATAAACATCACTTGTCCGTCGAAGGAAAGAATTACGACTGGAACGGTCGTTGCGGAGTTTTTGCCAAATGAGAACAAACCATTAATAGATAGAAAGTATGAAAACATGTAGTGAAACTTTTCAGTTTGAGAAAGATTTGAAGTGGGAAAACCCCGCTCCGGGTGTCAATCGTCAGATTATGGCGTATGACGGACAGTTGATGATGGTCAAAGTGAAATTTGATAAAGGTGCGGTAGGAACCATGCACGAGCATTATCACAGCCAGGCCACTTACGTGGTGAGCGGCAAATTCGAACTCACCATCGGCGATAAGAAAGAGATTCTTTCTGCCGGAGATGGTTATTACGTAGCACCGGATGAATGGCACGGATGCGTTTGCCTGGAAGCTGGTATTCTGATTGATACTTTTAGTCCCG
Organism: Bacteroides sp. OM05-10AA; assembly: GCF_003439055.1. NCBI lineage: Bacteria > Pseudomonadati > Bacteroidota > Bacteroidia > Bacteroidales > Bacteroidaceae > Bacteroides > Bacteroides sp. OM05-10AA. Next base: position 21,442 of record NZ_QSUR01000004.1, on the reverse strand, counting down.
TGCGTGCAGACTTCTTAAACCTCTAGGCGCATGAAAGTAAAAGGACTTAGATGGGTGGTTATCGGATTAATCATGTTGATAACCATCATCAATTATCTGGATAGAGGCACGCTCAACTATATGTGGGTGGCTAATATCGACTATCGTCTTCTGCCCGAGGCGGAGGCGTTGAGCGATAAAGGCAACCACGCCGCATTGGTGGGCGACCAGTATATCCTGACAGCCGCCAACGGAAACCGCGATTCGGTCAGCGTAGCCAATGTGCAGATGAAAGAGAAGAACGGAGTCACCTTTGTCACCAATCGCGAGGGTATCGCCATCGACCTCGGTCTGATAGACCGTAACGATCCCGATGCGTCGCAGAAAGCGAAAGACATTCTCGGCCTGATTACGATTTTCTTTATGATTGCATACGGCATCAGCCAACTTGTCTCCGGCAAGTTGTACGATAAAATCGGATGCCGGAAAGGTTTCTTCTGGAGTGTGCTGGTATGGGGAGCGGCGGATGCGCTGGCCTCTCTTTCCAGAGGAATCTTCTCACTGACCTTTTTCCGGATGATGTTGGGCTTGGGTGAAGCCGGCCCATGGCCGGGCACTACGAAAAGTAATGCCGAATGGTTCCCGCAGAAAGAGCGTGCTTTTGCACAGGGATTGTTTGGAGCGGCAGCTTCCATCGGTTCCATTCTTGCTCCGATTATCATTCTGATGCTGTTCATCGCCTTTGGCTGGAAACTGACTTTCATTGTAGTCGGTGGATTGGGATTGATTTGGCTGATTCCCTGGTTGATAATCAATAAGGAAACTCCGAAAGAGCATCCCTGGATTACGGAAGAAGAGCGTACTTATATTCTAAGCGGTCAGCCCGAAAAGGAGATAAAGACAGAAGATAAAGGAAAGAGTTGGGGCGAACTGTTGCGCGTGAAAAAGAACTGGTCTGTCATTCTCGGCCGATTCTTCCTCGACCCTATCTGGTGGATGTTTGTAACTTTCCTGCCGCTTTATCTTGCCGACGTATTCCATCTGAATATAAAAGAGGTGGCGTTCTCTGCTTGGGTGCCTTATGTGGGCGCGGCTTTGGGAAGTGTTGCCGGGGGCTGGTATTCCGGTTGGCTGATAAACCGTGGAAAGACTGTGAACTATGCCCGCAAAGCAGCCATGCTGATTGGTGGATTTATAATTATTCCGTCCATTCTGGCAGCTATCATGTCTACCACAGCTCCGGTTGCCATTCTCTTTATGGCACTGGTATTGGGAGGCTTCCAGTTCTTCATGACGAACTTGCAAACCATTCCGAGCGATTTGCATAGCGGCAAGTCCGTAGGTTCTCTAGCAGGTCTTGGAGGTGCTTCGGCTGTGTTGGGTACAATTCTGGCTATTCTTTTTGCCAGCTATATTACAAACTGGATTTTATTATTCAGCCTGTTGGGAGCTTTGGTACCACTATCGTTGTGCTCCATCTTCCTGACAGTAGGAGAGATTAAACAAATCAATAAATAAACGTATTTAAAAAAAGACAATTATGAAATTAGAAGGAAAAGTTGCTATTGTAACTGGTGGTGCACGTGACCTGGGTCGCGCAATATCTGTAAAATTAGCTGCAGAAGGCGCTAAAGTTTGTTTGAACTATTTTGATAATGAAGCCGATGCACAGGAAACACTGGCATTGATTAAAAACGTGGGTGGTGAAGCAATCGCTGTTCAGGGTGATATGACGAAAGCTGCTGCGGTGAAGAATCTTTTTGCAGAGTGCAACAAGGCTTTTGGCGACAAGGTAGATGTATTGGTAAATGTAGTAGGCGGAATCGTAGGCCGTAAGAAAATCACCGAACAGGATGAAGACTGGTATGACTTCCTGATGGATGTCAATATGCGTTCCGTATTCCTTTGTACCCGTGAGGTAGTTCCGATGATGCCGGAGGGTGGTTCTATCGTAAACTTCTCTTCATTGGCTGCCCGCGACGGCGGTGGCAACGGAGCTTCCATGTATGCAACTGCCAAAGGTGCCGTAATGACATTCACCCGCTCTATGGCCAAAGAACTCGGTCCTCAAGGAATCCGCTGCAATGCTATCTGTCCGGGTACGATTGCTACTTCGTTCCACGACCGCTTCAATACACCGGAGAATCGTGAACGTATGAAAGGCTCTTACGCATTGCGTCGTGAGGGAACTGCTGATGAAGTTGCCGAACTGGTTTGCTTCCTAGCTTGCTCCGAATCTTCTTACCTGACAGGTACGAATATTGATATTAACGGTGGTTGTTTCTTCTCTTAAAGAAGAATCACCGAATCTGGAGCTAGTATAAGTAGTAAAGATTTAGCAATCAAGTAGTGAGTAGTTAAGTAGCAAATGTTTTATAATCAACTACTTACTGCTTGGTTGCTTATTTCCTGATTACCTATTTTTGGCTAACTTACCTCTTACTTGCTTCACTATTAATCTTACCATTACACATCTTATCTTAACCACTCATCTCCACTACTCTAAAAGAATACATTTATGAGACGAATCTTTGCTATATGGGCTCTATGCCTTTGTTGGGGAGTACTGAACGCGGCACCGTTGGGACCGTTTAATGCGACATTGCTCGAGAAGCTGAAGACCGATTATCAGAAAGGCGATAAAGAGGTGACCCAGTACATCGAATTACAGGAAAAGGCGGCAGAGAAATATATAAAGATGTCTCCTCTGTCGGTAACAGCTAAAAAGAAATTACCTCCCAGCAAGGACCCCCGGGATTATATGACTCTATCCCCATACTGGTGGCCGGACTCCACGAAGACAGATGGGCTTCCCTATATCCGTAAGGATGGCGAACGCAACCCGGAAGTTTATGAATACCCTGAACGTGAGAATGCCAACCGTTTTGGCGACGCTGCCTACTGTTTGGGCGTACTCTATTACATCACCGGAAAAGAAGTCTACGCCAAAGCCTGTGCCGATCATTTACGAACATGGTTTACCGACCCGAAATTGGGTATGAACCCCAATATGACTTATGCACAATCCGTTCCGGGAATGAAAAATATGCGTGGTTCGGGCTTCATTGACTCCCGTCGTTTCAGTCGTGCACTGGGAGTTGCCAAATTAATAGAAAGCTCGAAAAGCTGGACTGCCTCGGACAAGAAAAAGCTCGATGACTGGGCTACCGCTTTCTGTTATTGGATGGAGAACAGCACACAGGGACAAAGAGAATCTCATGCTGCCAACAATCATGGCCTGTGGTACGAAGCCATTCACCTGATGGTACTCGCCTATCTGGACCGCACCGACCGCATCCGTGAAGTAGCCGAGCAAAGCATCCTCCCCAAAATGGGTGCACAGATTGCCGACGATGGCTCACTACCCCAAGAACTGGAACGGACGCTCTCCCTGCATTATTCAACTTTCGCTCTTGAAGCTCTGATGGAAGCCAATCAGATTACCAGCCAGATAGGTATCAACTTGTGGAATACTCCGGCCGCCAACGGTAAAGTGGCTTCGCAGGCAGTAGACTATCTGTATCCTTATTATATGAATCCCGAAAGCTGGAAGTTCAAGCAGATTAAACCATTCGACCAGTCGCGTGCCGCCATTCTTCTTTATGAAGCGGGAACGGCATTGGGCAATCAGAAGTACATAGATACGGCAAAGCGCATCGGACTGAAATACAGTACGTCGGATGTAGAAACGATACCGTATCTAATTTTAAAGAAGAAATAAGATTATCCCACCTAATGAAGTGATATCATGAAATTGAAACTGATTTTATGTTTGTGTATGCTGCCGCTTTTTTGCCTTGCCCAGGAAGCGCAACCGCAGCAATTTTCCAATCGCTATGGCATGAAGATGACGCAGAATGAGGACGGCTCCTATGCGCTGCTGTATGCAAAGAAATATGCGAAGTTTATCGATGTGAATACCATTCCCGATGTGATGGTGCCTTATACCTATCAGCCGGACCGTCTGAAAAGCAAGGACTATAAGGGAGTGACTACCAAAGACATTGTGTATAAGAAACATAAGGATTATGAGCTGATACTCACAGTAGACTTTGCAGAGACTGACAAACCCGCTCCGTTCGTGGTTTACATCCACGGAGGTGGATGGGCACGTGGAGATAATGGTTCGTCCAGATCTCTGTCTCAATACCTGGCAAAGCAAAAGGGTATTACAGGTGTACGTGTCTCTTATACACTGGCACCGCAATCCGACGCAACCGTGAAAGTCTCCATTCAAGATATTCTGGATGCTGTGAAATACGTGCAGGAGCATGCTGCCGAATTGAATGTAAATCCTGCCTGTGTCGGCTTCCTGGGCACTTCTGCAGGTGCACACCTGGCGGCAGTTGCTGCCATGACTGCTCCCGGAACGAAAGCACTTGTCGGCTATTCCGGTATCTATGATCTGGAAAAGGCTGCCATCACCATGAAGACAAAAGATGCTCAACGCATCGCTTATTTCTGTGACCGGAACCCGAAAGTCCTGCGCGAAGCATCTCCTATCAATCTCATTCCAAAGAAGAATATCCCTGCTTCCATGCTGGTATGTGGCACGTGTGATGTGACGGTAGAGTGTGAGCAAAGTGAAATGTTTGCATCGGCACTAAAGAAAAAAGGAGGCGTCTGCAACCTGCTGACGTATAAGTATTATGACCACAACGTAAGTTCAAAGACTTCTGATAAGATGGAAGAGATTTTCTTCAAGTCTGTCGATTTCCTGACTACCTATATGAAATAAACCGTATGAAAACAGGAATCTTATTCTTAACCTTCTTTGCTTTTATTGCCTGCTCCAATAGTTCATCCGAAGTGATAGACGACAAGGAACAGCCGAAGCCCGGACAACCGGAACAGCAAGTGGATGGTTCATTAATAGCCGATGGCAACAGCGCGAAAACGTACGATTTGATAAAGCGCTCGGGCTACAACCACGAGGCTCCCGATTCTTCGCGCGAGCATAAAACGGAGCATTTCCAGCATATTCAGCAGGTGCGTGACAATCAGTTGAACAAATATGTATTCGCATTATTTATTCATGCTGCGATAGACGACGACCGCGGTCTGCCGAATATCACAGACCGTCAGCGGAATGAAATAAAAACGGATAATAAATCTCCGCAAAGCCTTGTTGGCCAGCAAGGAGAGACAATGGTGTTCCGTTGGAAATTCTGTTTGCCGGCAGGATTTCGCACAACTACCAAATTCTCCCATCTTCACCAGTTGAAAGGTATCGACAACGCATCCGGTACGGCAGATGTCAGTTCTCCGCTCATCACTCTGACTGCCTATTCGAATAGTAAGAGCGGACAACAGTTACGTGTGCGCTATGATAAGCGTGGCGAGAGTACTACGACTATTGCCAGCGCGGATTTGGCCGACTTCCTCGGTAACTGGGTAGAGGTGGAAGAGAAAGCACGTTTCGGTGAGGATGGTTCTTATGAAGTAACTATCATGCGCGTGAAAGACGGGAAAGTTCTCTTGAAACTCGATCCCCAAAAGATGGATATGTGGCGCACCGATTGTACGGGACTTCGCCCCAAATGGGGTATCTACCGCTATCTGGGCGAGAACCGTAGCTGGCAAGACCAGTTGCGCGATGAAGAAATCCGTTTTGCCGATTTCTCCATCAAGAAACTTTAGAGAGGGACTTTGTTGTCTATAATGGTGGATCTCCTGTCTGGAAATGTGTTTTCGGGTACATATTCGGGCGGGAGATTGTCGTATTGTGTCTCTGGTGAAAATATTCTTTCAAGAAAGTTATATAGTAAGTATATCTTCTTAAAAAGACATGCTCTAGTTGATAAATTCGTAGCCTTTGAGCTGGTATCTCTTAATCTTGCAGCCTTTTGTTCTTGTAAGTTTGACCTTTCCCTTAGCTGCATTCAACGTAACCTGATTGAATTGCCCTTTCTGGAAATCATAGCTTACACCATCATCTTCGAAAAGTTGGCAAGTAGCGGTGGGAGTGCCGTATATTTTACAGTTCAGGTTGAATACGGTCTGCGTATTTATATAAGGAACAGGCTCGGCAAGAGGCAATAACGTTCCTTGACGTACGTAGAGTGGTAATTGATTAAGCTCGGTTGTTATCTCATATTCACGGTTACCTTCGTACTTTTCATTGGTGTTGAAGTTGTACCAGACTCCTTCCGGGAAGTAAACTTTCCGTGATTTCTTATTCTCGTACAGGGGAGCAGCCATCATTCCGTTGCCAATCATGTATTGATCGCTGATGGTGCGCAGACGTTCATCCTTGGGATCATCCATCAGCAGCGGGCGAAAAGGAGGTATTCCCTCTTGCTGGTATGTGCGGAAAGCTGTATAAAGGTAAGGTTCCAACGCTTTTCGGATGGGAGAGGTGGGGTGTATGTAAGCGTGTTCCCATAAATTGATCTTATAGCCTTTCTGCTGGAGTTGGGCTAGCATTTCTTTGTGTTGTGGGAATCGTTCTTTACTCCATATGTACGAGCAGGAATAAGTAGCCGTTTGCCATCCGGGTTCAAGCCCTAGTACGTCACATGGAATATGATTGTTACGAAAATAATCAGCAAAACGCATAACAGAATCTTGTATAGCATCTCCTTTCACACGGTATTTGAATCCGAGTCCCCACATTGGGGGGAGACAGCCTCCACCGGAGAGAAGATTATATTTTTTCACTACATCAAGTAATTCCGGTCCGGTGATAATGAATACTTCGATACCTTTTGCACCAGGAATGTCGATAAAAACTTTGTCTCCATTGCTTCTATTTTTATATAAGTCTTCCGTGGTGGTGGAAATATGTTTGCGGGTTTTCGCGTTTTGTATATTTTGCTGTTTTTTTGGTTGGATCCGCATAAAAAAGTGGTATAACGTGCTGTATTGACGAGAATGCCATAACCTTTGGTAGAGACGTAGAATGTTTGTGGGGCGTGTGTATATCCGAGTCAGTTTAGAGGGTTGTCGTTCACTATCGGACGTTTACGTAAGCCACGTTGACCGAAGGTTTCAAACTGGAGTCCGAAGCCATAGATTTGTTCATTGTCTTCCAAGGGGGCTTCTATCAAGCATCCTCTATCTGTTATTTTTATTTGTATTTCTTGAATGTCGAAAGGTAACTTGGCTGTAGGAAGTGACTTCATAGTTTCTATAACAGGCTTTCCGCCAAATAGAGAATAGGGGGGGGAAGGGTCAATTTCTCCCTTTTGTAGTTTAATAACCCCTGGAGCAATTTCTTTTTGGACGGATACTTGTATAGTGGACAATAGTCCTGTTGTAATTAGAGAAAGATAGATTAATAGTTTCTTTATTGTTATTGGTCCATTAATGATTTTATTTATATATGACTTTTTATGCGGCTCTTTCCGTTAAATAAGGTCATAAACATAAATAAAAATTGTGAGATTTTTACGCTTTTATTCTTTTAAATGTTTGGTTGATTTGTGGAGTGGTAGTTATTGGAGTAATTTTCCTTTTCTATTCTTATTAAGATTTCGTAATATTGCATTTTTATTAAGTACACTGAATAATGTGGTTATGAAAAAGATTTGCTTTCTTCTCTTTTTGTTTAGTACTTGCATTGCTCAAGCACAAAATGCTTATCGCACAGACAAAGATATATCTTATGTCTCTGGTTCCGAAACGGATACCTATCGTCTGGAACGTTGTAAACTGGATATTTATTACCCTGAAAACAAGAAGGATTTCTCAACTATTGTCTGGTTTCACGGTGGTGGTATGGAAGGCGGAAATAAATTTGTCCCAAAAGAATTGAGAGAACAAGGGTTTGCAGTAGTGACGGTGAATTACCGTTTGAGTCCGAAAGCAAAGAATCCGGCTTACATCGAAGATGCGGCTGAAGCTGTGGCATGGGTTTTCAAGAATATTGAAAAGTATGGTGGTCGTAGGGATCATATTTTTGTTTCCGGTCATTCTGCGGGAGGTTATCTTTCATTGATTCTGGCAATGGATAAAAAGTACATGGCAGCATACGGAGCAGATGCCGATAGTGTAGCTGCTTATCTTCCGGTGAGTGGTCAGACAGTGACACATTTCACTATTCGCAAGGAACGCGGTTTGCCTGACGGTATTCCGGTGGTTGATGAGTATGCTCCGGTAAATAAGGCTCGTAAGGAAACAGCTCCTCTCGTGTTGATTACGGGGGACAAGCATCTGGAGATGGCGGCAAGGTATGAAGAAAATGCGTTGCTGGAAGCTGTCTTGAAAAGTATAGGTAACAAGAAAGTGACTTTGTACGAAATGCAAGGATTCGATCATGGTCAAGTACTCGGTCCGGCATGTTATCTGATTGCAGATTATGTGAAGAGATTCAAATGATATATTGTTCTGGCAAGAAGTCAGATATATGTGGTATGAATTTACCATATATATGGTATTTACCCTGAACAGAATCCGCACTATCTTTGTCATATATTAAAACAAGAGAAATTTAAAACAGATATATATGGAAAAGATAGCAAGAAAATTGACGGATTTGGTAGGTAATACTCCGTTATTGGAACTTAGTAACTATAATACAAGTAACGACCTGAAAGCTCGTCTGATTGTAAAGATTGAATCTTTCAATCCCGCAGGAAGCGTGAAGGACCGCATAGCATTGGCTATGATTGAGGATGCAGAAACGAAAGGAATTTTGCATCCCGGAGCAACTATCATTGAACCGACCAGTGGGAATACCGGTGTGGGATTGGCTTTTGTTTCAGCTGCTAAAGGCTATAAACTGATTCTGACGATGCCCGATACCATGAGTATCGAACGGCGTAATCTTCTGAAAGCTTTAGGGGCGGAATTAGTATTGACTCCTGGTGCGGATGGCATGAAAGGAGCCATTGCCAAAGCTGAAGAACTGAAGGCGGTCACTTCGGGAGCTGTCATTTTACAACAATTTGAGAATCCTGCTAACCCTGCCATGCATTTACGGACTACCGGTCTGGAAATATGGAGAGATACCGAGGGGAAAGTCGATATCTTTGTGGCCGGAGTAGGTACTGGCGGGACAGTTAGCGGTGTAGGGGAAGCGCTGAAGATGCGTGATCCGAGTATAAAGATTGTGGCAGTAGAACCTTCTGATTCTCCGGTACTATCGGGAGGTAAACCAGGTCCGCATAAGATTCAGGGAATCGGTGCAGGGTTTATTCCTAAGACGTACAAGGCTTCTGTCGTAGATGAAATTATTCAGGTGCAGAATGACGATGCCATTCGTACGAGTCGTGAATTGGCTAAACAGGAAGGTTTGTTGGTAGGCATATCTTCAGGAGCAGCCGTATATGCTGCTACGGAACTGGCGAAGCGACCGGAAAATGCCGGGAAAATGATTGTTGCATTATTACCCGATACAGGTGAACGTTATTTATCTACCATTTTGTATGCTTTTGAGGAATACCCTTTGTAATAATGCCGCTTTCCTTCAGATAAAAACAATCGCTCCTTTGGGCTCAAACGATTGTCTTTTTGTTGTAGACATACGGTCGTTTGGATCAAGAGGAGCGGTTGTTTAAATTTGGTTGAACAGCCGTTTGAGGCTGTTCAACCGGTTAGATGATAATTTGAGTTCACCACAAAGTAACGCAGTGTCTCATAGAGTTATTGTCGGGAGTGTATACATTAATAATGCGCATTTACTTATAAATACCTACTTATAAATGCCTACTTATAAGTAATAGTCACTACTTGATTTCCGCATTGCATACGGAAATCCCCTTGTTCCAGTACCCATTGCCCGTCAGAATTGACAAAAGCCAAGTCGCTGCCTTTGATGGATAGAGTGACAGTCTGGGTTTCGCCCGGTTGCAGTTCCACCTTTTTGAAGGCTCGTAACCGACGGTTTTCGGGAGTAAGCGATGCCACAAGATCACTGCTGAACAGCATCACAACTTCTTTTCCGGCATATTTACCGGTATTGGTTACATCTATGGAAAAGTGCAAACCATCTCCTGTGGTAAACGAAGATTTGTCCGTTTGGAAGTTGCTGTATTCGAAAGTGGTGTAGCTCAATCCGTATCCGAAAGGCCATTGAACGGAGACTACCGCATTGTAGTCGTAAGCTCCTTCCATTTTGTCCATTTCTTCACTCACCCGATAATCGTAGGTAGTCAGTGCTGCTTCGTGTCGCGGATATGTGTAAGGCATCTTGGCACTGGGGTTCACGTCTCCTGCCAGAATGTTCGCCAATGCGTCGCCACCATAGTTTCCGGGTAATAGAATGTCAATAACTGCATCAGCCAATGGCTCCAACTCGTTGATAATGCGGGGACGACCCTCATTGAGTATCAGGATGATCGGTTTTCCTGTAGCGGCAAGTGCCTTTACCAGTTTGCTTTGGCTGGCAGAGATGGCAAGTTCGGAAAGATTACCGGGTGTTTCGCAATATGAATTCTCACCGATGCAGGCGATAATAATATCCACGTTGCGGGCGGCGGCCACAGCTTTCTCAATCTCCGGTTCATTTTCTTCCATGTAAGCACCTTCGGGTTTGTAGGTTACGCCCTGTTCCAGACGGACATGATCGGCTCCGAATTTGTTGCAGATTGCTTCGTAAATGGTGTTATATTTGTCGGCAAATCTATCGGTCAGATGTCCTTGCCACGAATAGCTCCAACCGCCGTTCAAGCAACGCATAGAGTTGGCGTTCGGACCGGTTACCAGTAGCTTTTTCCCTTGAGGAAGCGGAAGAATGTTCTCTTTATTCTTTAGCAATACTTCCGATTCTTCAGCTGCATGAAGTGCGATAAGTGCATGCTCCTTGCTGCCGAAGAGAGGATAATCTTTCAATAAAGTGTTCGGATGATCGAACAGACCCAGACGGAATTTAAGTCTAAGCACCCGGCGGACGGCATCGTCAATACGGCTCATGGGTATTTTCTTCTCTTGCACTAACTCTTTTAGTAGTGTACAATAATTGAGATCATACGGTTCCATAGCCATGTCTATACCTGCATTGATTGCCATTTCGATGGCTTCTTTTTTGTTTGCCGCCACATGTTCGCGGGTATAAAGATTGTTGATGTCCGCCCAGTCGGTGATTAACATTCCGTCCCATCCTAAGTCTTCTTTCAGCCATTGTGTAAGGAGTTCGCGGTCGGCGTGCACAGGCTTTCCGTTGATGGAACCACTGTTGACCATTATAGTCAGTGCACCAGCTTCCACACAAGCCTTGAACGGTGCAAAACATTTTTCACGCAGTTCGGAAACAGATATATAAGCCGGTGTGCGGTCCTTACCGGTACGTGGCATGCTGTATCCCATGTAATGTTTCACGGAGGTGGCGATTCGGTCGGCGGGAATATGGTTAGGATCATCTCCTTGGAAACCTCGGACAGCAGTGCTGCCCATAATGGCATTGACTAAACAGTCTTCTCCATAATTTTCCCATACACGCGGCCAACGGGGATCACGTGCCATATCGACAGTGGGGGAGTATGTCCAGGGACAATTGCTAGCCCTTGTTTCATAAGCCGTTACACGTGCCGCTTCGTAGGTCAAATCCGGATTGAAGGCAGCACCCATATTGATATTTTGAGGAAAGAGCGTGCCGCCCAATGTATAGGTAGTACCATGATTCTGATCCAGGCCGTAGATACATGGAATACCAATCTCCGCCATCGACAGTTCTTGTATTCGACCGATAATCTTGTTCCACTTTTCAGGGCTTTGTGCTACCGGGCCGGGAGCATTGAGAAACGAACCTACCTTGTATTCAGCAATTGCTTTGTGGAGTTTTGCCTCGTCCAATTGGAATTCTCCATTTATCGTCTCTCCTAATACATCAATAGCAAGCTCGGTCATTTGCCCTATCTTGGCGTCAAGGTCCATCTCTGATAGAAGCTTTTCCACTTGTTGTTCTATTTTAGCGTCTTCAGGAATGGCAGTGGGAACTGCCTGTTTGGAACAGGCAGTCATTGCGATAGATGCGGTCATTAATATAATATTTCTTAGTTTCATTATGATTTGTTTTTAAGTAGCATCGTTTATGTAATCTGTCATTCAGAGGGCTTTAACCCGAAGAATGACAGACACTTATGGTATGAATGATTTTTAAACTTACTTAGGAACATTATTTCACGGTTACCAAATCTACATAATAGCCATGTCCTACACATAAGAATCCGGCTTCAGCTTGAATCTTATTCAACATGTCTTGTGTTAGTATCAGTGTATATTCACCGTTTTCCGTAAATTCCATCTCACCCGCCAAGCCTGTCCAATAGCCTGTGGCAAGCTGCATTTTATGATATTCGGCAGTAGGTTCTATGGAGTAGACTACTTTCAGTGTCGACCCGGCTGTGATACCAGCAAATACATCCATTGGAATCAAACCAAAAGTTTTGTTGGGGTCACCGTCCGGCTTATCCCACGAAACGTAATGGTGTCCTGCCCAAAGCGTTATTTCGGTAGATACGGTCACAGTCTGTTCGGTAGTCGTAATATTATCGTTCAAGAACTGCACAGCCTCTCCGCTACGGGTTTTGCCTGTCAGCGTATAGCTTCCATCAGACAAATCCGGACAAGTCAGCGTAACTTCCGTAGAAGATTGATTGCTGAATTGAGACACCGTCTGTCCGCCGATAGTTAGAGAAGCGATGTTTTCAAGATTGATACCGGAAATGGTCCAGTCCACGTTGGCAGTAGCCCGGTTAGCACCCGAAATGACAAGGGAAGCATTGGTTACTTTCACCATGTCGGCTCCATATTGATTGCCGTCGGCATCTTGCAGAACGATACGGTAATCGCCTTCGCTTACGCCTGTCGGAATGGTGTATTCCAGATAATTCTCGTCTGCCGATTCAACATAAGTAGGATCGGTGATCGTGTTTCCTCCCAAGAGGATGGCTGTTACGTTCTGTAAATTACTGCCATATAAACGGGCAGTCTTACCGGGAGATACAATTCTCTCAAAGGCTACTTCTTTAGATTGAGGGTCATCAGCCAACGGATTGACCACCACTAATCCTTCACGGGAAGTCTTCTTCCCTTTCACAGTTTCCACTTCTATTTTCAAATTATACGTACCGGCTTTCAGACTACGGTTGATTTCCTTGTCGGAGTCGGTACCCGATTCCACTTCCTGCCCATCAATGAACCAGGTTACTGTGGTGTAATCTTTCGGAGTCACGGTCAGCGCGATGGATAAGTTCGCATCCCGGCTGATGTTGGCGAATGTAGCCAATTGGCCGTTCGTCCTGTCAGGGAATACTGGGGCAAGGATATGCGGATCATCATTTTCTGTCACCGTAGCGAACGGTTCTTCCTCGGTGCATGCAGTAAATGTGGAGCCTACAGCGAGTAGGGCAAATAGTGCAATATATATCTTTTTCATAATGGATGATTGTTTAATAGTTAGTTTTCAGTATCCCACCACAGAAGGCTGTGCCAATTGTCTGTTCCTCCCATGCGCTCGATGGCTTCATTGTAGCTTTTCTTATTATAGGAAGATTCCAATACAGGATAGCAGAGACGTACCGGAATTTCCGTTCCACCGGTGAGGTATTGTCCGAACCCATATTCTGCCGGTGATTTCAACTTCGGATAACCGGAACGACGCACGTTTGCCCAACATTCGGCAGGATTGGTGAAGTGAAGAATCCAGGCCTGTGTATTGATAGCTTCAAGTTTCTGATTGTCCGTATGTCCGAACGCCCCTTTATCTTGAATGAATGCATCAAACTCTGCATCAGTAGTAGCTGTGCAACCGTAATTGTCTGTCAGGAAATCCATAGCCGCACGCACTCCTTGTTTGTAAAGATCTTCTGCCAAAGCACTGCCAACGTTCCATTTTTTCACAGTAGCTTCTGCCATCAGGAACTTCACTTCTGCAGAGGTCATCACTACGCCCGGATTGTCGCTTTTTAGGAAATTATTGGCAAGTTTGGGTTCCACTTCACGAGCCATGGTTGCTGTAACGGAAGGGTTGTTAACGGCTAATTCCGCACAAATATCGCTGTCGTACCCTGTAGGCCATGGTTCCCACGAGTAGGCACCTGGGTCGCGCGGACTGAAAGCAATCCCTTTTTCAATCATCTCTTGGGTGATGTCGACACGATTGTCGGGACTGGTGGCACTCATCAGCCCGTCATAATAACAACGGGAAATTTTGAATGTACGGGGGTCACCGGAATTGTATAACTGATTAAAGAAAGTGGAACAGAGGTAACTTGGATTATTAGCGGGGTCGTTGCCGAACAACAACTGTGACAATGAATTTCCGCGATAATCAGAGTAAGCTTCTTGTCCGAAACTAAATGCGATTGTCATGTATTTGATGAGCGCATCGCTTGAGGCGTCCGTTATCACACCCCCATTGGCAGCCAAAGCATTTTCAAATTCCGTTTGTGCCTTTGTAGGATTAACATTGGAGATTCGCATGGCAAAACGTAGGCGAAGCGAGTTTGCCAGTTGTTGCCATTTAGTTACATCACCGGCATAGATGAGGTCACCTGTCACTTTATCTTTGGTCGGATCGATTTTATTGACGGCATCTTCCAGCTCCAAAAAGAAAGCGTTGTAAATATCTTCCTGTTTGTCATACTTCGGATTGAACTTTCCTTCGAGGAATCCCAGTCCGGCTTCACTGAAAGGAGCGTCTCCGTAAGTGTCGGTGATGATAGACATAAGATAAACCCGATAAATGCGGAGCACAGAGTTGATGTTCACTTTCTCTGCATCTTCGGCTGTGCGATATTGAGCATCAATGATATTCTTCAGGGATTGAGTGTAGAACGATGTCCAGATACGGCTCATTTCATTATTGTCTAGCGTATGGCGTCCGCCGTAGTTGGTGGTGTTCCAACATCCCATCAGTTGTTGGGTGAATGCATAATGGTAGTTACGGTAGATTTCCATCATACTAAGGTCTCCGTACGTTTGCAGTTGGGCAGTGGTGAGCTGCGCATTCGGGTCGATGGTAGCGGCCTTGGAAGGGTCGGTATTCATGTTTTCCATGTATTCATCGCTGCAAGAAGCGAAAAACAGGGCACATGCCATCGTGATGATTGTGATGTATTTAGATTGTCTCATGATATATCTTTTTAGAATTTCACATTTACATTAAAACCATAGCTTCTGCGTGAAGGCAACGAACCGTATTCAAGTCCCATACCGGTAGTATTGTTGTAGTTGGAATCCGGGTCGATATTCGGGATATTCTTCCATACGATGAACGGATTGCGGGCAACGAATGAAACGGTCAGTCCGCTTACTACATTCTTCAGCCAGGATTTGGGCACATTGTAACTCAACGTCAGTTCACGGCATTTCACGTATGAGTTGTCGTAAATAAACATAGAAGGTGCATTACGGCAAACGCTCATCCAGTAGTCTTCCGGATTGATGTAGATGTCGTTGGGGCGATACGTTCCATCACCGTTGTCGATGACACCCGGAGCAACGAATCCGCCTGTCGGCTTCCAGTTATCGGCTCCTTTTGCAATGCCGGCTGCCAATCTTTCTTCTTCCGAGCGATACCAGGCGTCGCGTCCTGCCAATGTCTCCGGACTTTTACCCGATTCGTAAGCAGCACGGGCAGACATAGAATAGAGGTCGGCACCTACTTTCACATCGAATACCGCTACCAGCGAAAGATTCTTGTAGGTAAAGTTGGTGAGTAATCCACCTGTCCAGTCCCAAGAGGCATTACCCAATACGTGGTTGCTCTTGTCATATTGCGGCAGACCGGTTTGCGGGTCAATCAGAATATCTCCCTTTGCGCTCCGTTGGAAGTCCGGGCCTACAATAGAACCAAAGTTCTCGCCTACCTTAGCGGCCACCTGAACGTCGAGCCAAGACGCCTTTTCCAGTTCAAACATATCCGATTCGCCATCCAGTTCTTTTACTTTGTTGCTGTTTTTGGAGAAGTTCAGATTAATGTCCCAGGAAAAATCGCGTGTTTGAATCGGTCGTGTGCTAAGGGCAATCTCAATACCTTTGTTTTCTATCTTGCCGGCATTAATCAAGCGATAGTTATAACCAGTTGTCCAGGAACTTGCCATTCCCATAATCTGGTTTTTACTGATTTGAGAATAGTAGGTGAAATCCAGTCCGATACGGTTCTTCAGGAATTTCAATTCCAATCCCATTTCCACGGAGTTTGTTTTGGTTGGTTTCAAGTCTTTGTTGGGGATGGTTCCGTTATCGATATATCCGATGGTATATCCGGGATAAGCATATTTGGATTTCGTATAGACGAGTCCCAATTGATAAGGGTCTGTATCGCTACCCACTTGCGCCCATGACATACGTAACTTTCCGTAAGGCAGGAGGTCGCCCAGTTTTGTCAGCTCGGAGAATACAAAGCTGCCGGAGAAAGAAGGATACATATACATATTGTTGCCAGTGGGAAGGGTAGACGATTGGTCGCCACGCAACGTAGCATCGAGGTAAAGCATGTGTTTCCAGCCTACGTTCACTGCTCCGTAAACCGAATTAATCTGCTTGCGGTAACTGCCGGGCACTACACTGATCTCGTTGAAGCTCGTCAATGAAGGGACATCGCGTATCTTCATGTCTTGAGCGGTGGTAACGGTGGTCTGGTTGTTCACCTTATATACATTGCCGCCTAACGTAGCGTTGAAATCGAAATCACCCCAATGGTTGTTATAGAGAGCCAACACTTCAAAGTTGTACATGCGGTTGCGGAAAGCGCTGTTTTGAAGTCTTCCGGCTTCGAATCCGGGAGTGGTAGGCGCTTTGTAATCATCGAACGTGAACCAGTTGAGTTCGGCACCCAGCGTTGCCTGAAGTTTCAGATGTGGGTCGATGTTCCATACGGCCTTGCCGTTCATGCGGAACAAGTCTTTCTTGGATTTATTGAAGTTCTTATAGATATCCCAATACGGATTCACGTTGTAGGGATCCATACCGTTCCAGTTGGAGTATTCGCCGTCGGCAGTCTGATAGGTTTGCAACCATTCCTGGTCGTAGGTGGTGGCAAGGGTCATCAGGTTTTTACCGATATTGGACTTGCTGTCGCCCAGTGCCGGACGGTTCTTCACGTCTTCCCGTGTATAGTTGACGCTGAAATCCAGGTCTACCTTTCCTGCAGACGTATTGGCGCGCAGGTTGAAAATGTCACGGCTCATGTGCGTTTGGGGAACAATGTCTTTATTGCGCATATCCGTATAGGTAAAGCGAATTCCGGTTTTTCCGCTGTTCACACCTATGATGGCGGAGTTGGTGGCGGTGATACCCGTGCGGAAGAAGTTGGACGTATTGTCGGGGACAATGAGGAAAGGGCGTTCTACGCCGTCAAAATACTTCAGCATGTTTGAACCGTCCGCTTTGGGGCCCCAACTTTTGTTTGTGTTGGATATGGCATCATAGCTATAAGTACCGTTGCTTCCCATACCGTATATCTGTTGCACTTCGTCCCATTTGGCAAGTTGGGTGTCGAAAGTCAGCGTTCCGTTATATTCCACGCTGATTTTATCCTTGTTGGCTCGCTTGGTTGTAATCAAGATAACACCGTGGCTGGCACGGCTACCATAAAGTGCGGACGCCGCAGGGCCTTTCAATACCGACATATTTTCTACGTCATCGGCATTGATGCTCGAAATACCGTCGCCCAAGTCGAAGCCGCCGTTTGTACCGGCACTGCCGAAATTGGTATTGTCCAAAGGTACACCGTCCACTACATAAAGAGGTTGGTTATTGCCGGTCATTTCGGTACTGCCTCGCAGAATAACGCGCGTAGAACCGGAAGGACCACCAGCGGTCTGGCTGACTACCAAGCCCGGCACACGTCCTGCCATGGAGTTGATGAGATTCGTCTCTTTCGCTTTGGTCAAGGCTTCACCTTTCACTTCATCAATGCCGTAGCCCAACGCTTTGCGCTCTCTTTTGATGCCAAGGGCGGTGACTACCACTTCATCCAATGCTTTGGCATCCTCTTTTAAGGTGATGCTCAAAGGACCTCTTCCCGCTTTTACTTCTTCGGATTTATAACCCACGTAGCTGACAACGAGCGTAGCTCCCGCTTTTACATTCAAACTGAAATTTCCATCCAGATCGGTAATCGTTCCGTTGGCAGTTCCTTTCTCCACTACGGAAGCCCCAATGATGGGACCTGTGGCATCGCTCACTTTTCCGGTTACCTTGTTGCTTTGTTGTTGAATAGCCTGGGAACTTGGTTCCGTTGCTGCATACACTTGCTGGAAACTTCCCGCCATCCAAAGGGCGAGTGTTCCGCAAAACAGTAGATACTTACATTTTTCCATATTCATAGCATGTATATTTAAGATTCCTTTAATATTTTCACCCAGTCGATGTACATATTCACTTTCTGACCGTCTTTCAGGCCCGTCAGCTTATTAATATCGGTAATTCCTGTAAACGCACCTCCCACGGCGAGGTTGAACAGGATGTAGAAGTTGTCATGAAAGTATGTGTTCGAGCTAATGTCGAACGTATGAAACTTGACGTTGTCGACGGATATTGTCAGGCTGTTTTCATCCCAATCCAGAGAGTAGGTGTGATAATTGCCGTCTTGCAGGCTGTTGGCCACATTGGCTTTGTAGTATTGCTGTTCGTGAGCCGCTGCGCTGGGGCCATAGTGAATGGCGGTGTTCACTTGTTTTTCCGAATCGCCCGCAGCCATTCCGCTCTGTTCTCCCATTTCCATAATGTCGATCTCCCCGCATGCCGGCCACTGTTTGTCGTTGTCTCCCATCATCCAGAAAGCAGGCCATAGTCCGCCGTTAGTTTTGGGAAGCTTGATGCTTGCTTCTATCTTGCGATACTTGAAACTCTTTTTTCCTTTTGAATTGATCCTGCCTGAATAGATTTTATTCCCTTTACGTTCGGCGGTAAGAATCAGAACCGATTTATCCCCGTCTTTTCCTACCGATACATGAGCGGCATCGTATGCCTGTAGCTCTTGATTGGTCCAGCCGGGTTCATGACTTTCTTTCGTCCATACTTTTTCGTCGAAAAAGTTGAAATCGTCTTTAAAAAGAATGTCTTGTGGATTTTCCTCCGGTTCCGTTCCAACAGAATCCGACGAACAGGATTGTTGCGCGAAGCAAACGGATAAAAATAGGAATAGTGCTACTTTTTTCATCGTTTTAGCATTTTAAAGGTTAAACGTAATATGTGCTTTATACTTGTAAAGCTTGGTGCAAAGATGCTAATATCCGGCTGAAACGATGGTTAGATTGCTGACATATAAGGTTTGATTGCTGACAAATCTGCTGATTTTTATCGAACGGACGTTATCTTACCCATTCTTTTTCGAAGATTGTTGCTGTATAAGAATGAGGTAAATGATAATTTTGCGGAGTGCCCTGAAAGGGCTTAATTATATAGCGTAGGGCAACGCCCTACGTAAAAACGACAATCTGAATTTACGCCCTGAAAGGGCATAATTGTATACAGTTCCGCCCTTTCAGGGCTTGTGGCTGGTGTGTTTTTTCGTAGGGCGCTGCCCTACGCTATATAATTAAGCCCTTTCAGGGCACCCCAATAAATATATAATTGTAAGGCTTTCAGCCTAACCGCTAAATTCTCATTTAACCGCTAAATTCCCCATTTAACCGCTAAATTCCCCATTTAATAAAGAACGGTACGGAAATGAATGAAATTTTTTCCTACTATAAAGTTGAAAAAGGTTCTTCGTCAAATTTGGTGGTAATCTCTTTTTTATTTCACCGGTCTTCTTCTTTCTTAATCCTATTAAAAGTTGTAGATATGTTTGCTTTTTAGTAACTTTAAAGACACCACATCATTAAGAGTTACAATGCAACAAGTCATATCTACAACGTACAAATATACATCAAAAAAAGAAAATACTCCTACAAATAGGGGATTATTCCATGATTTCAGATTCAGTCTTGGCTACGATAATCTGCAACAAGATGGTATC